>CAZIUO010000011.1:0-36493 GCA_964542575.1 uncultured Muribaculaceae bacterium | reverse complement strand
GATCACCCGATGGGTGGTGGTGAAGGCCGCGCTTCCGGTGGACATCCCCGTTCACGCAAGGGCCTGATCGCCAAGGGCTACAAGACTCGCAATCCCAAGAAGACTTCCAACAAGTTCATCATCGAAAGGAAAAAGAAATAATAACGGAATAAATTTCAGGAATTATGAGTCGTTCACTTAGAAAAGGTCCGTACATTCAGGAGGCGCTCGAGAAGAGAGTCATCGCAATGAATGAAGGGACAATGAAAAAAGCAGTAATCAAGACCTGGTCGCGTTCCAGCATGATTTCTCCTGATTTTGTAGGTCATACGATCGCAGTGCACAACGGAAACAAATTTATTCCGGTATATGTCACTGAGAATATGGTGGGCCACAAGCTCGGCGAGTTTGCTCCTACGCGTACATTCAGAGGTCACAGTGGTAATCGTTAACAGCTAAATTACTATGGGAGCTCGAAAAAGAGAAATGGCCGAAAGGCTTAAAGAAATAAAGAGTCGTACAGCTATAGCAAAGCTGAACGATGTACCCACATCTCCCCGCAAGATGCGTCTGGTAGCAGACATCATCCGCGGCAAGGAGGTCAATCAGGCTTTGGATATCCTCAGGTATTCAAAGAAGGAGCCCGCAGAAAGGCTCTCCAAGCTCGTGCGCAGCGCCATCGCAAACTGGGAAGCCAAGAACGAGGACAACCGCAAGGAGCTTGAAAACGGCAATGTTTACATTCAGACCATTATGGTAGACGAAGGCCGCACTCTCAAACGCATCCGCACAGCCCCTCAGGGCCGCGCAGCACGCGTGCGCAAGCGCAGCAACCACGTCACCGTGATACTCGCCACCAAAAATCAACCGGTAAAGGAGGAAGCATAATATGGGACAGAAGACTAATCCTATCAGCAACCGTATAGGTATAACCCGTGGTTGGGACTCCAACTGGTGCGGTAATTATCCCGAGCGCATCAAAGACGACGCTCAGATTCGCGAATATCTCAGCGCACGCCTCTCCAAGGCTTCTGTAAGCCGCATTGTGATTGAGCGTACAATGAAGGTGATCACCATCTCCATCCACACCGCAAGGCCGGGCATCATCGTCGGCAAGAACGGCGCGGAGCTTGAGACTCTCAAGCAGGAGGTCAAGAAGGTCTGCGGAAAAGACGTTCAGATCAACATCTACGAGGTTAAGCGCCCCGAGACAGATGCCAATATCGTAGCCAACAACATCGCACGCCAGATCGAGGGCCGCGTGTCTTATCGCCGCGCCATCAAGATGGCTGTCGCATCCACTATGCGTTCCGGCGCCGAGGGTATCAAAATCCTCATCAGCGGCCGTGTAGGCGGTGCCGAGATGGCTCGCAACGAGCTCTACAAGGAGGGTCGTACTCCTCTGCACACTTTCCGTGCAGATATCGACTACGCTCTTGCAGAGGCTCACACCAAAGTAGGTGTGCTTGGCGTCAAGGTTTGGATCTGCAACGGTGAGGTTTACGGCAAACGTGACCTCAGCCCCAACGCAGGTGTAATCGCAGCCAACAACGCAGGCGAGCGCCGCGGTGGCGAGCGTCGCGGCGGACGCCGTGACGACCGTCGTGGTGGCGAGCGTCGCGGTGGTGACCGTCGCGAGCATCGCGATGGCGACCGTCGCGGTGGACGCCGCGGTGGCAACGCAGAGTAATACGTTACGCTTCATATTAAAAAGCCAGTCCGTTTGGGCTGGCTTTTTTAGTTTAGAGTGTAGAGTTGAGAGTTTAGAGGAGTGGAGAGTGGAGAGTTTAAAGTGGGGAAGGCTCGAAACGAAAACAGGCGGGCCCGGTTCGGGTCCGCCTGTTTCGGCAGCGCTGCGTGCGCCTTGTTACTCGGCAGGAGTCTCTGCGGGGGTCTCTGCGGGGGTCTCTGCGGGAGCGGCAACCTCGCCGCCCTCAGCGGGAACAGCGATGGTGTTTGCGGGGAGCTCGGGCTGGCCTGCGGCGGGAACCGCCATCTGCAGCTCTTTCTCGATGCCGCTTGCACCGCCCTTGGCACTCTTGGGAATGAAGAAGGTAGCCACAACGCAGAGCACCAGCACAACTGCTGCCAGCACCCAGGTGGTCTTCTCAAGGAAGTCGGCAGTCTGACGCACGCCGAAGGTGCTGTTGCCTGCAGCGAAGTTTGCGGCGAGGCCGCCGCCCTTCGAATTCTGCACCAGCACGATGAGTGTCAGAAGCACGCTTGCCACCACGATGATTACCGAAATGGTGATGTAAATAGCTTGCATATTATCGTTAATTATTTGTTTCTAGTCTATTAGGGGGTGCAAATTAAGTATATTTTTTGCGATATAGCAAATTTTAAATCTCTACCACTGCGCAACGGAGGCATTGAAGATATCTTCCACCAGAGTTTCCACTATATCCTCGCACAAAGTCGACTCCACCTCGTCCAGCGACAACTCGGCGTCATAGTCCTGATATGCCGCAAACGACTTCTTCTCAAAATTCTCCTCGGGATGCTTGATATTCTCGAAAGTGGCCCTGCAGGTCACCGTGAGGCGGTTCTGCGCCGGCGTCTCGTCCTTTGCCACGCCCTGCGCCTTCACGTCGTAAGACTCCACCGTCACCACCAGCACCAGGTCGCCGTCCATCTCCACCTGCTCCAGGCTGGTGAGCTTCTTGAACTTGTCCTTGAGCGCCTCGGTCAGATCGTTGGCCAGCGCCGGATTCACCTTCATCGCATTGTTCAGCACCGGCTCTATGGTGATGGTCTTCACGTCGGGACGGATGGATGTCCCGGAAAACGAATAAATGCCGCAGCCCGCCAGGCACAGCAGCGCCGCGCCGAGGGCCATCAGATGTCTGTAGATTTTCATTTGAGTCCCAACTCTTTGATTTTACGGTAGAGCGTGCGCTCCGATATTCCAAGTTCCTCGGCCGCCTTGCCCCGGTTGCCGTGATGCTTTTCCAGCGCCTTGGCAATCAGGTCGGCCTTGTTGTCGCTGATGGAGAGGTTCAGCGGCTGCTCCTCCACCGGCTGCGAGGCGGCAATCGCGCCGCTCTCTTCTCCCTGTGGCTCGAATCCGGCCGGGGTGCTCTCCGCGCTGTAGCGCACCGGCACATAGCTCGACACCTGCGGAGCCTCCTCGCCGGCAAAACCGCGCTCCTGCCCGTCGTCCACCAGCAGGCTCGCCTTGCTGGGGCCCCTGCGGGAGGTGGTCGAGAGCTCGTCCACACGCGTCTTCAGCTGCTCGATGTCCTGCTTGAGCTGCATTATCATCTTGAATATTATGTCGCGGTCGCTCATATAATCGGCCGACGCGCTGCCGCTCAGGGCGGGCACCGACACGTTGAGTTCGTTCTGCAGATATTTGGAGAGGGTGTGGCTGTCTATCAGGCGCTCTGTCTCCATCACCGAGATGCGCTCCGCCACGCTCTTGAGCTCGCGCACGTTGCCTGGCCAGCGGTACTCCTCGAGGCACGCGACGGCATCGGGCGTCAGCTTCACCGACGGCATCGAATATCGGGTGGCAAAGTCCAGCGCGAACTTGCGGAACAGCTTGTGGATATCCTCCTTGCGGTCGCGCAGCGCCGGCATTCGGATGGGCACCGTGTTCAGGCGGAAATAGAGGTCCTCGCGGAAGCGGCCCGTCTCTATGGCGCGTCGCAGGTCGATATTGGTGGCGGCCACCACCCTCACGTTGGTCTTGAGCACTTTGGAAGAGCCCACCTTCATGAATTCGCCCGTCTGCAGCACGCGCAGCAGACGCACCTGCGTGGAGAGGGGCAGCTCGGCCACCTCGTCCAGGAAGAGGGTGCCGCCGTCAGCCTCCTCAAAATAGCCCTTGCGGGCCTCCGTGGCCCCGGTGAAGGAACCCTTCTCGTGGCCGAAAAGCTCCGAGTCGATGGTCCCTTCGGGGATGGCGCCGCAGTTTATGGAGAGATAAACATTGTGCTTGCGGGGGCTGTTATAGTGGATTATCTGCGGCACAACTTCCTTTCCCACACCGCTTTCGCCCGTCACAAGCACAGAGAGGTCGGTTTTGGCCACCTGCAGCGCCACGCCGATGGCGTTGTCCAGCGCCGCCGAGTCGCCTATTATGCCGAATCTCTGTTTGATAGCTTCGTAATTCATACGGGCGAATTTACACTTTTTTCTTCACTTGTCCCTTAATATTACTATATTTGCCGCGCGAAAAAGGATAGTATTACAAGTTATATAAAATCCAACAAAAATGAAAAAGACATTTGCTATTGCAGTAGCCTGCCTGGCCCTTGTTTCCTGCAACAAGGTGTCCAAGATGGCCGACCTTGCAGACCTCGTTAAGATTGAGTGCAATCCTGAGGTTCTGGAGGTAGTCGCAGACAACATCGACGCCGATGTTACCGTCACATTCCCCGAGAAGTATTTCCACAAGAAAGCCATCCTCGAGGTCACTCCCGTAATGAAGTTCAACGGCCAGGAAGTTGCCGGCGAGCCTTTCGTTTACCAGGGTGAGAAAGTCACCGAGAACTACAAGACCGTGGGCACCGACGGCGCCAGCATCACCGAGCACGTCAGCTTCCCCTATGTAAAGGGTATGGAGAAATCCGAGCTCGTGGGCCGCGCAGTTGTCAAATACAAGAAGAAATCCTGGGCATTCCCCGAGGACATCAAGATTGCTGACGGCGCCAACACCACCTACAAGCTGGCACACAGCACCGGCGCATACGCCATTGCAGCCGACGGCTATCAGTATGTAATCCCCGAGGAGGTCGAGGCTCAGATCCTCTACCTCATCAACAGCGCCGACGTCCGCTCCAACCAGCTCAAAGGCGAGAGCATCAAGGAGTATCGTGACGGTGTGAAGGATGTAATGAACGACAGCCGCCGCACCATCGTGGGCACCGACATCGTGGCATACGCATCTCCCGATGGTCCCGAGAAGATCAACAACGAACTCTCCAGCCGCCGCGAGAAATCCGCGAAGAACGCCTTCAAGCAGGTATCCAAGAAGCTTGAGACCGGCGCAGTGAACACTATGAGCATCGGCGAGGACTGGGAAGGCTTCCAGGAGCTGGTCAACAACTCCAACATCGAAGACAAGGACCTCATCCTCCGCGTCCTCTCTATGTACAGCGACCCCGACGTCCGCGAGCGTGAGATCAAGAATATGTCCAGCGTATACGGCACTCTTGCAAAAGACGTCCTGCCCGAACTGCGCCGCGCACGCTTCATCACCAACGTTGAGTTCCAGAACTACACCGCAGAGGAGCTGAAGGACCTGGTTGCAAACAACATCGACGTGCTTGACGAGGAAGCTCTGCTGCACAGCGCAACCCTCACCGACGACGTTGACGCAAAACTCGACATCTACAACCACGCAATCAAGAAATACGACAGCGACCGCGCCAAATTCAACACCGCCTGCATCTATCTGGACCAGAACAAGGATTCCCAGGCAGAGGCTGTGCTCAACAAGATCAGCGACAAGGATATGGAAGGCGTGAACAATATGCGCGGCGTGCTTGCACTGCGCAAGGGCAACCTGAGCAAGGCAGCCGAGTATTTTGCAAAGGACACCGACGCTTCCAGCAAGATCAACAGCGGTACTCTTGACATCCTCCAGGGCAACTACGCATCTGCAGTCAAGAAACTTGCCGGCACCGGCGACGAGAACGAGGCTCTGGCATACATCCTGAACGGCGACCTCAACAAGGCTGCATCCCTCCTGAAGAACGACAGCAGCGAGAAAGCCGCTTACGAGCGCGCCATCATCGCAGCCCGTCAGGGCAAGGCTGCCGCTGCAAAGGCAGAACTTGCAAAGATCAAATCTTCTGCAGACCTCAAGGCCAAGGCAGAGGATGACGTCGAATTCGCCAAGATCAAATAAAGTTTACAATTATAAGCAAATTAAAAGGTCAACTTTTTAAGTTGGCCTTTTTTTGTTGCAACGCTCTCTCCAGCACATATTTTTCTTTAGTTAAAAAAATTAAGATAAATTTGCCGCCCAATGCTCAGACACATCTACACATATAGCGAGCCCTTCCCCCTGGAGGCGGGCGGCACGCTGGACGGAATAGACATCTGCTACCACACCTCCGCAGAAGAGCGGGGCGGGCGGCCCGTAGTGTGGATATGCCACGCCCTCACCGCCAATTCCAATCCGGAAGAGTGGTGGGATTCCCTGGTGGGCAAAGGGCTGCTGTTCGACACCGACAAATACTTTATCGTGTGCGCCAACATAATCGGCAGCTGCTACGGCACCACCGGCCCCACGACCTACTCCAAGGCGCCCCTGGCCAACTTTCCGCTGATTACGATCCGCGACCTGACCCGCGCCCACGAGCTGCTGCGCGAGCATCTGGGCATAGAGCAGATAGACCTCCTGATAGGGGGCAGCAACGGCGGCTTCCAGTCTGTGGAATGGGCCACGGGCTATCCCGACCGCATCAAGAACCTCTGCCTGATTGCCACCAGCGCCATAGTGAGCCCCTGGTGCACCGCCACCCTGGAGGCGCAGCGTATGGCCCTGCGCGCCGACCCCACCTTTGCCGAGAGCAAGGATGCCCGCGGCGGCCAGGCAGGTCTGGCGGCCGCCCGCAGCATGGCCCTGGTGACCTACCGCAACTACGAGGGCTATGGCCGCACCCAGGCCGAATCCAACCCCGACTTCCTGATTGCCAACAGGGCGGTCACTTACCAGCAATATCAGGGGCAGAAGCTCTGCAACCGCTTTGACGCCTACTCTTATTACGTCCTGACTCTGGGCGTGGACACCCACAATGTGGGGCGCAGGCGCGGCGGGGTGGAAAACGCCCTCAAAAACATAACTGCGCACACCCTGTGCATCGCCATCGACAGCGACATACTCTTCCCCGTGGAGGAGAGCCGCCGAATGGCCAAGGCCATCCCCGACGCCAGCCTGGAGGTCATCACCTCCGACTTCGGCCACGACGGCTTCCTGCTGGAGAGCGCGCAGATTTCCGAATGCATCAAAAAACACTTCGACATATTCTGATTATGAAACAGTACAAAGTAGCCGTTGTAGGCGCCACCGGTCTGGTAGGCAGCAAAATGATTGAGGTTTTGGGAGAGGTCGGCTTTCCCGTGAGCGAGCTCGTGCCCTGCGCATCAGAGCGTTCCATAGGCAAAAAGGTGACCTTCGGCGGCCGCGAGTGGAGTGTTGTCTCCCTGGCCGACGGCGTGGCCGCAGGCTGCGACATCGCCATATTCTCCGCAGGGGCTTCCGTGTCCAAGGAATGGGCCCCCAAGTTCGCTGCAGCGGGCTGCCGCGTGGTGGACAACTCATCGCAGTGGCGTATGGACCCCACCAAGAAGCTGGTGGTGCCCGAAATCAACGGCAACGTGCTCACAGCGAGCGATATGATAATCGCCAACCCCAACTGCTCCACCATCCAGATGGTGCTGGCCCTCGCCCCCCTGCACGAACGCTATAAAATCAAGAGGGTGGTGGTATCCACCTACCAGTCCGTCACCGGCAGCGGAATGAAGGGCATCGAGCAGATGAAGCGCGAGCGCGGAGAGCAGGCTCAGGACCTGCCCAATGCATATCCCCATCAGATAGACCGCAACGTAATCCCCCACATTGACGTGTTCCTGGACAACGGATACACCAAGGAGGAGATGAAAATGACCAACGAGACGGTCAAGATATTCGGCGACGAGAGCATCAAGGTCACCGCCACCACTGTGCGCGTGCCGGTCACCGGCGGCCACAGCGAGGCCGTGAATGTGGAGTTCGAGCGCGACTTTGATCTTAACGATGTTAAGGCAATTTTTGCCGACGGCAAGGCTGCGGGGTGCGTTCTCTGCGACGATCCCGCCAACAATGTCTATCCTATGCCTCTGGACGCCTTCGGACGCAACGAAGTGTTCGTGGGACGCCTGCGCCGCGACTTTTCGCAGCCCAACACACTCAATATGTGGGTAGTGGCCGACAACCTCAGAATCGGAGCCGCAACAAACGCCGTTCACATCGCACAATACCTCACAGAGCACGTTTTATAGCGTTTTTTTCTTGATTGGTGTTTTTAATATTGCAAATTACTTTTAAATTTGCGAAATTATAACCCTTTAGAGGGACTTAACACCAAAATAATCAAGAAAAAACGATATGAAATTATCACCCCCGTGTGCTTTCTTGGCGATTGTGCTGTTGTTGATGACCACTGTCGGAATCATTCCGGCACAGGCTGTCAACGATTATCAAGGACGTACCATCACCGTTACGGTAACCGACAAGATGGGCCCCGTTCCGGGCGCCAATGTCGTGGTGGTCGGTCAGACTATCGGCGGTTCCACCGACGCTGACGGTGTCATCGTCCTTTCCAAAGTGCCGGCAGACGCCGTGCTCGAAGTCTCCTTTGTCGGCTACGTCACTAAAAAGGTGACCGTCGGCAACAAATCCAAAATCGCAGTCTTCATCGAGGAGGACAAGCAGGCCATTGACGAAGCTGTGGTCGTGGCCTACGGTCACCAGAAGAAGGTCACCATCACCGGTGCCATCGAGACCGTCTCAAACGAAGAGCTGATCGAAACTCAGGTCCCCAACTTCGCCAACGCCCTCGCAGGCCGTGTGGCAGGTCTTACCACCATCCAGAACAGCGGCCAGCCCGGTAACGACGCCGTGACCATCTATCTTCGCGGTCAGGGCACCTCTTCCGACAACACCCCGCTGCTGCTCATCGACGGCGTGCCTTCCGACGAGCAGGCCGACAAGCTGGGTCTTATGGACGTCAACGAGGTTGCGAGCGTCACGGTGCTCAAGGATGCCGCCTCCACCGCCATCTTCGGTTCCCGCGGTGCAAACGGTGTCATCCTCATCACCACCCGCCGCGGCGAGTCGGGCAAGACAATCCTCAGCGCCCAGCTCACCACCAGCGTCGCATCCCTCCACTTCCCCTGGACCAGGGTCAACTCCTGGGAGCACGCTGAGCTGCGCAACCAGGCCCGCATCAACGACGGTTTCGAGCCCGACTACACCGACTATCAGATAGCCAAGTTCCGCGAGCAGAGCGGCGACCCCTTCTTCCCCAACCGAAATATGTACAAGGAGTCCATCGCCAAGTTCGCCCCCACCGAGCGCGTATCCATCAATATGCAGGGCGGCAGCAAGAAGACCCGCTACTTCACCAACGCCAACATCATCTATCAGGACGGTAACACCAAGATCCTCCCCAAGAAGACCCTGGGCTACAACGCGCAGTTCAACATGCTGCGCTACACCATCCGCAACAACTTCGACTTCAACCTCAACGAGCGACTGAAGATATCCCTCTCGCTCTCTATCTACTACCAGCGCACCAACCAGCCTGTGGGCGGCACCTCCATCTTCGAGACCGCAATGACCACCCCGCCCACCAACCCGGGCCCTCTGACCGTTGCAGGATACTACGACTCCGAAGGCAACGAGGTTCCCGCAGGTGCAGTAGTCGCAATGCAGAACTCCTCCAGCACCTCCGCTTGGGCTGTGGTGAACCGTTCCGGCTACTATTGCAACACCAACTTCAGCCTCATTTCGCAGGCGTCCGTGGAGTATGATATGAGCCGCTTCATCAAAGGCCTCACCCTCTCCTCCACCGTCGCATACAACGACTTTGCCGGCGGCGCCCTCAGCGGTTATCTGAAGGGCTATGACGCCTACTCTTACTATCAGGCAAAGAACCCCGGGGAGCAGTCTTACTACATCTCCACCGTCCGCAACTCCGACGAGACCTTTGCCATCGGCAACCGCGCCACCTACGGCAACCAGATGCTCCAGCTGCACCTGCGCGCCAACTACGACCAGCAGTTCGGCGACCACACCATCGGCGCGATGGTCTTCGCACAGGCAGAGGCCAAGATGAGCAATGTGATGAACAAGCAGAACGCCGTCCGCACATCGCTCCCCTACAAATATGCAGGCATCTCCGGCCGTGTGACCTGGGACTACAAGTCAAAATATATGGCCGAGCTCGATATGGGCTACAACGGCAGCGAGCAGTTCTCCCCCAAGAAGCGCTTCGGCTTCTTCCCCGCCTTCTCAATCGGCTGGACCCCCAGCAAAGAGGATTTCATGAAGGACATCCAGGGTCTTGACCTGCTCAAGTTCCGAGCATCCATCGGCAAGGTCGGCAACGACCGCCTGGGCGGCGAGCGCTTCCTCTACTACACCACTGTCAGCAAGAGCTCCGGCGGTGCCAGCGGCTCGCTGGACAGCGGCAAGGGCGTCTCCATCTCCTACATCGGCAACGAGGACGTGAGCTGGGAGAACGTAATCAAGCAGAACTACGCCATCGACTTCGGCTTCCTCAAGAACTTCACCGGCAAGGTGGATGTGTTCTTCGAGGACTGCAACAACCGTCTCTATATGCCCAGCACCCTCCCCGCAGCCAGCGGTATCAGCGGCAGCAGCATCCCTCGCCAGAACATCGGCGTCACCACCAACAAGGGCTTCGAGGTCGAGATGAACTGGGGCAAGGAGTTCAGCAAGAAGCTGCGTATGAACGCCGGCGGCCAGTTCTCCTACGCACGTTCCAAGATAATCTACTGCGACGAGGTGCTGCTCGACGAGAGCTACGCATACCGCAAGCGCACCGAAGGCTTTATGCCCGGCCAGCAGTGGGGTCTTGCCATTGACTACAGCAACGGCAACGGCTACATCAACACCACCGAGGAACTTGACAAGTGCAAGGAGATGTATGACATCGGCACTCCCCGTATGGGTGACTTCATCTATAAGGACGCCAACGGTGACGGCCGCATCGACGACCGCGACCTGGTGCCCATCAAGAACAGTTCGGTGCCCTGCATCAGCTACGGTTTCAACTTCTCCGTCCAGTACCGCCGCGTGGGCATTTCCGCCCAGTTCAACGGTATGGGTCAGGTTTCTGCCTACCGTATGGGCCTCGGCGTTTCCGAAATCGGCAATGCCGGCACATACACCGACTATCACCTCCGCGCCTGGACCAAGGAGCGCTATGCAAACGGCGAGAGAATCGACTATCCCGCCCTCTCCACCTACTCCAACACCTCTCTGCGCGCCAATGACTTCTTCATCAACAACCGCGCATACTTGAGGCTCAAGAACCTCCAGGTATCCTACTCGATTCCCCAGAACAAGCTGTTCCGCGCCCTGGGCGTCACCAGCGGCAACGTGATCATCTACGGCAACAACGTGTTCATCATCGATGCCCAGAGGGTAAGGGCGGTGGATGCCGAGACAAGCGGCACCTCCATCTCCTACCCTTTGAACCGGACCTACTCTCTGGCTCTTAACATCAAATTCTAATTGGATCGGATATGAAAATCAGAAACATTATATGCTTTGCCGCCCTCGCCCTGTTGATGTGCTCTTGCAGCAAGGTTTCCGACTGGATGGAAAAACAGGACACCGGAGACCTGCAGTTCGATGACATCTGGACCGACGAGAACTACGTAGAGGGTTGGCTCAACAACTGCCTCACCGCAATTCCCGGACACGGCTGGGTTTTCAGCGGCGGCGAACCCCTCTGGTGCCTCACCGACGAGGGTTGGTCGTCTTTTGATGCCAGCAGCACCCTCTCGCATGTTGTTTACGACGGCAACTTCTCCTCTATGAGCTGGCCCGCAGGCCGCGGCCTCTACTCGAGCCTGCTGTACTGCATCCGCAACATCAACATATTCCTGCGCTACATAGAACTCCCCGAAACTCCCGTAAAGAGCGAGGAGAACCGCCGGCGAATGACCGCCGACGCCTATGTGATCCGCGCATATTATATGTTCGAGCTCTTCAAGGAATACGGCCCGCTCTTCCTCTACAACGAGGACGGCGCAACCGAAGATGAAAAGGTTCCCGAATATCTCAACTATGTCACCGAGCTCACCGACACCTACGAGAATCTCCGCAGGGTCCCTGCCCGTGACTATGTGGACCACATCCTGGCAGACTGCGACCGCGGCCTCGCCATTGACGAACTCCCCTGGCGCATCACCCGCAGCAACGAGGCTGCCCGTATGACCAAGGCCATCGCCTGGGCCATCAAATCCACCGCGATGCTCTATCTCGCCAGCCCGCTCTACTGCGAAGGGGGCGACTACTGGGAGGAGGCTTACCAGATGAGCCGCGAGGCAGTGGACCAGCTCCGCGCAAACGGCTACGAGCTCTTCACCAAATGCTCCAACACAGAAGTGTACGGCACCGGTGACGCCAACGCATACCGCGAGTTCTACTGCACCAGCCCCGACTACGCAAGCTCTCCCAAAGACAAGGAGACCATCTTCCTCTACGGAGGCGCCGCGGCCGGCTACTCATACAACTACATCGGCTCCCACCACACCAGCATC
This sequence comes from uncultured Muribaculaceae bacterium, assembly GCA_964542575.1. GTDB lineage: Bacteria > Bacteroidota > Bacteroidia > Bacteroidales > UBA932 > Equibacterium. Next base: position 24,223 of record CAZIUO010000011.1, on the reverse strand, counting down.
AGCTACTGCGGCAGCTGCCCCACTCAGGAGATGGTGGACGCATATGAGACCAAAGACGGTGTGCCCGTGCTTGATTTGGCCAACCCCTACAAGGACGAGAAGCACCTCCAGCCCAATTTCAACAGCGAGAACAAGCTCTACAACGACCAGCGTCCCTACGAGAACCGCGACCCCCGTTTCGAGCAGTGCATAATGCACCACGGCACCGCATATTACTGGGACAAGCAGTACACGGTGGATGTCTCCGCCGGCGGCCAGAACTACCGCAGCACCCTCCCTTCCGATGTTTCGCAAAGCCGCACCGGATATTACTACTGCAAGAGCATCCCGCCGAACTGCACCCTCAACTCGCCTCTGAAAGGCCCCGCAATGCGCCAGTACAAGTTCTCCGAACTTCTGCTTGACCTTGCCGAGTGCGCCGTGAACGCGGGCCACTACGATGACGCCGTGGAGGCTGTCAACGAAATCCGCGAGCGCGTGCATATGCCCGACCTGCCGAGCGGCATCACAAGCGACCCCGAGCAGCTGCGCCTGCGCGTCTACAACGAGCGCCGCGTGGAGCTCGCATTTGAGGAGACCCGATTCTACGACATCCGCCGCCGCCTGGGCAAAGAGGACGAAATCCCCGGTATCCAATACCTCACCGGCGTCGATGTCACCTATGCCGGCGACTGGTCGGCCGCTACCTACAAGAGAGTAAGCATCCGCGAGGATGAACCCCGCCACGGCTACGAGCCCCAGTGCAAGCTGAGCCCCCTGCCCAAGAGCGAGGTATCCAACCTTAAGACCATCACCGGAGTCGACTTCCAGAACTACGGCTGGGAATAGGTCATTAACATTATTCAAACACACAAGATATGCGAATAAGAGATAAAATAACGCTGGTTCTGCTGCTCATTGCCGCCTCATTCAATATGACGGCCCAGAACGCAATGATCAGCATCAAGGGCTATGTTACCGACGAATTCGGAAATCCGCTGTACGATGCTCTGCTGGTGAGCGAAAACGAAGCCAACCAGTATATAACAAACCGCGACGGCTCCTACGATTTCAAGATTGTCGACGGCAGCACATACGTCACCGTCACCTACCCCGGCTTCCACAACCAGAAGGTCACATTAGGTGAGATTCTCGACGGGAACAACGTCATCGTCCTCAAGGCCGACGCACAGGAAGAGGACAGTATGGTGGACCTCGTCCACCACAAGGTGCGCAAGAACCTCATCACGGGCAGCATCTCATCCGTGAGCGGCTCTTCGCTGGAGAAGACCCCCACCCTGCGCCTGCAGGAATCCTATATGGGCCGCATCCTGGGCCTCGGATCTCTTGAGATAGACGGCAACCCCAGCTTCTTCCCCGAGACCGGCAGCAGCTGGGACTCCTACTATTCAATGAACATCCGCGGTACCCACTCCATCAACGGCAACAACATCACAGTTATGGTGGACGGCGTCAAGTATGAGGGATACGACGGACACATCTTCTCCTACTTCAATCCCCGTGAGGTGGAAGAGATCACCGTGATCCGCGACGCGGCCTCCCTGGCATTCTACGGCCTTAACGGCGGCGACGGCCTCATCAGCATCACCACCCGCCGCGGCCAGCAGGGCGAACCCCGCATCACCGTGGCCTACGACCACTCGATGCGCAGTATGGACACCGAGCGCTACAGTATGCCCGATGCCTACACCTTCGCCACAATGCGCAACCAGGCCTGCATCAACGACGGCCTCACCCCCGAATACTCTGACCAGGCCCTGCAGAACTACAAGGACGGCACCTGGGCAAGCCACGACTACTACAACGAGTTCATGAAGAACTACACCACGCTGGACAAGCTCTTCCTCTCCATCGGAGGCGGCAGCGAGTATGTCCAGTATATGTGCAACTTCCAGTGGATGCACACCGGCGCCCTCTTCAACCAGCCCGAGTACAAGGACATCACCTACAGCATGAACCCCGGAAGCGCCAACTACTTCCACGTGACGTCCAACCTCGACGCCAAGCTCAACTACTTCATCTCGGCTTCATTCTCCCTGCGCGGCGACTTCAAGATCGAGAACGGCCTCGGCAGCGCCCCCGGCGACCGTATGAGGGTCCAATACTCCGATATGCTCAAGCATATAATGATCACAGCCCCCACCATCACCAGCCTCTACGCCCCCGAAGGGTCGGTTGTCGACGGCAAGGACATCTCCTATATGCCTCTGTTCAGCAGCCGCAGCAATATGGGCGGTATCTGGAGCACCTCCTACTATACAAACCCCTACGGTGAGCTCACCCACAGCGGCCGCACAATGAAATACGCGACCTTCGCGCATATGGACGCCAAACTCAACTTCGACTTCGGAATGATCACTCCGGGTCTCGGCGGCCAGGCGGGCTTCTCGTTCAAGGGAGGCGGAGACAAGGATATCGACTACTCCATCAACTACACGATGTATCAGGCCGAGAACTCCGACAACACCTCCTTCAAGCAGTTCGGCGCAGAGGTTGACAGCAACGGTTACTCCAAGTACTACACCTTCTGCTACAGCTACGAATACTTCGGCAAGATGTTCTACAAGCGCCAGTTCGGCGACCACTTCGTGCAGGCCGTGGCAATGGCCAACCACCGCGAGATGACCACCCGCGACGTGGGCGGCAAGAACAACCTCCCCTACCGCAGCGAGACATTCGGCCTGAACGCCGTTTACTCCTACAAGGACAGATATATCGTGAACGGCAACCTCGGCTACTCCGGCAGCGACGAGTACCCCACCGACAACCGCTTCTTCTTCACTCCCGGCATCGGCCTGGCGTGGGTGGCAAGCAAAGAGGACTTCCTCAAGAACAATGACATCCTCACCTACCTCAAGCTGCGCGGCAGCTACGGCATCTCGGCCAGGGAAAGGGTTTCCACCAGCCGCTTCGTTTACAAGGCTGACGTCACCACCAGCAACTGGCTGCAGGGCAAGCAGGCCACCCCCAATCTCGAGCCCGAGAAGATCAAGGGCCTTGACTTCGGCGTGGATCTGACCCTGTTCAACTGCCTCACCTTCACCGGCAGCATCTTCAAGGAGAATGTGGACAACCTCTTCATAAGCACCACAACCTACATCCCCAAATTCCAGGGTATCTCGCTGGGCAACTACCCCGACACCAACACCGGCAAATACGAGAACCACGGCTGGGAGCTGGGCGTAGACTTCAAGAAGCAGCTCTCCAAGGACTGGACCCTGAGTGCGGGCGTTTCCACCTGGTACAACAAGAACACCGTGATTGAATCAGGCGAGCTTGAAGAGGACGAATCCTACTACTGGCCCAACGGCTCCCCCTACTTCTATCACGGCTACTCCACCGGCCTGATCCGCGGCTACCGCATCGACTATGAGGGAAGCACCACCGGCAACGGCCTCTTCAACAGCCAGGAGGAGATTGACGCCTGCGGCGTGGACTACAGCCAGCTTGGCACCGTGCGCCCCGGCGACTTCCGCTACAAGGACCTCAACGGCGACGGCAAGCTCAACTACAAGGACCAGGACAACTACGAATACACCAGCGTTCCCCGGCAGTACTTCAGCGCCAACCTTGGCATCCAGTACAAGAGATTTGAATTCAGCGCGCTGTTCTACGGCGTAAGCAAATATATGCGCAGCATCAGCGACCAGTTCCTCTACGGCTATGCCAACGACGGCTTCTTCTGCGACATCCACGAGAACGCCTGGACCGCAGAGCGCTATGCAAACGGCGAGAAAATCACCGCTCCCGCCCTCTCGATGTCCAGCACCGTGAGCAGCGCCACCAACGAGTACAACATTGTGGACGGCAGCTTCCTCAAGCTCAAGAATGTCGAGATTGCATACAACATTTCCGAGAGACTCTGCAGCAAGCTGCACACTCAGAACATCCGCGTGGCCCTTCAGGGACAGAACCTGCACACCTGGGACAAAATGCCCAGCAAGCTTATGGACCCCGAAAGCGGCTATCTGGGAACCTGGGCTCCTATGAGAGTTTACAATTTTGCGCTTAACGTAACTTTCTAAAGAAATCATGAAAAGAGTATACAAATTCATCATATCAGTCTTCGCCTTCTTTCTGGCGCTGCCCTCCTGCAGCGGCCTGCTTGATCCCGAACCCTACGGCCTGGTAGATCCCGAACTGGTGTGGACCAAATACAACTACACCAGCGGCCTGGTGAGCAACATCGGCGACAACTCCGAGTGGAACACCGCCTTCACCTACTCCGCCTATAGCGACGAAGGCCAGCACGTGCAGGACCGCACCAGCGGCACCACCTACTACAGCTGGTACACCACCGACTTTCTGGCGGACAACTTTCCGCTGAGTTCCAACTACGGCGGCTTCTACAACAACATCTACACGATCAACTACTTCCTCACCAACTGCCACAAGATTTCGTTCACCAACATCACCGAGAACGAACTCAACTTCTGGTATGCAAAGGCTCACGTATATCGCGCTTGGCACTACTTTATGCTTATGAAGCGCTTTGGCCAGGCAGTGATCTTCACCGAGCCCTACAGCCTGGAGGAAGACTTCAAAGGCGCCAAGCTGAACTCGGTGGAGGAAATCGCCGACTTCATAATGGAGGAGCTTGACACAGCCCTCGCAACCCCCGAAGACGAGTCCGACCCTCTGGCATTCCGCTGGAGACTCAACTCAGGCCAGTACGGCAAACTCAACCGCGGCTTCGCCTGGGTGCTCAAGGCCCGCACGGCAATGTACGCAGCCAGCCCCCTCTACTACAAGGAGGGCAGCAAATACACCTGGGAATACGCCTATCAGATCAACAAGGAGGCTGTGGAGCAGCTGACCGCACACGACCACTCCCTGTTCAACATCGCCCCCAGCAGCAAAGCTTCCGACAAAGAGGCCTACTGCTGCTACGACTACTACCACGTTTACCCCAACGGTGACGCAGTCGTCACCCGAAGCATAGACAAGGAGACCATCCTCGCCAACAACGCCACCATCGATATGTGGCGCGGCAACGGTCTGCCCACCACCAAGGGTCAGCTCTCCGCCGGCTGCTGCCCCACCCAGGAGCTTGTGGACGCCTACGAGACCATCGACGGCGAGCCCATCCTCGACCTGGAGCAGCCCTATCTCGACGCGGAGCACCTGCAGCCCAACTACAACAAGAACAACAAGCTCTACGACCCCGAGAACCCCTACGAGAACCGTGACCCCCGCTTCTACGGCACCATCTACTACAATGGCGCACCCCGCTGGTGGGGCAAGCCCGACTCTCTGCGCGTAGAGACCTTCGTGGGCGGCAACTGCGGCATCTCCGATGCAGCCAACTCCCTCTACTACACCCGTACCGGATACTATCTGCGCAAATTCAACCGCGACATATCCGACGAGGACGGCAACTACGACGGCCGCGTGCATATGGCCCGTCTGGCCGAGATGTACCTGAACCTGGCCGAGTGCGCCTGCGAGGCAGGCCACCTGGATGTGGCTGAGGAGTACACCAACCTCGTGCGCGAGCGCAGCGGTATGCCCGCGCTGCCCACAACGCTCACTCAGGATCAGCTGCGCCTGCGCATCCGCAACGAGCGCCGCGTGGAGCTGGCCTTCGAGAACTTCCGCTTCGACGATGTCCGCCGCTGGAAGATCATCGACCAGACCGAGGAGCACGTCACCGGTATGAAGATCACCAAAGACGAGACCACCGGCAAGCTCTCCTACGAGCGCATCAGCCTCGGCACACGCACCAACAAGGGGGCGGACAAATATCTGCTCTACCCTATGGAAGAGCTTGAGGTCCGCAAGATGAAGACTCTGACAGGCGACGACTGGCAGACACCCGGCTGGTAGAATTGAGTCATTTATGAAAAAGCCCCGGCAATGGTGCCGGGGCTTTTTTAGTTTAGAGTTTAGAGTGGGGGTTTGAGTTTTTAGGTATTATGTATTGCAAGGTATTGGAAAATTTATATATCTTTGCAGCCGTTAGAACTAATTATAAACGGAAACAATGAAAAAGACCATCTCGGCCGCTATCGGCAACACCAACTTTATAGTTGACGAAGACGCCTACGCGCGTCTGGACTCATACATCAACGCCTTCCGCAGCCGCCTCAGTGCCGGACTGGGCAACAGCGAGGTCGTCAGCGACCTCGAAAACCGCATTGCAGAGCTGCTGCAGGCCTCCCTCGTGGGAGAGAACCGGGTGGTGACCCTGGCAATGGCAAATGACGTGATCAGCGCCATCGGAATGCCCGACGGCTCGCAGTTCTGCGCAAGCGACTACGATGCCGCAGGGGCCGCAGGCAGCGGCAACCCCGGCGCCCAGCGCAGCTACTCGGAATCCTCCCAGCACAAGCTCTTCCGCGACATAGACCGCCGCTCCATCGGAGGCGTATGCAGCGGTCTCGCAGCCTACCTCAATGTGGACCTGACCCTCATCCGCGTGCTGTTCATAGTGATGTTTCTGTGCGCCACCTGCGGATTTTGGTTCTACATCATCTTCTGGATTGTGGTTCCGGCCGCCAAGACTCCGCTTGAGAAGTGCCAGCTGCGCGGCATAGAACCCACCTACGACAATCTGTCCAAATTCACAAACAGCCGATAAGCGCCTATGGAGAACATTACCGAGAACGTGCGCACGCAGATGCGCAAAGGGGTGCTCGAATACTGCATCCTGACCCTGCTGGCCAAGGAGGACGCCTACGCCTCCAGCATAATCTCCCGCCTCAAGGAGGCCAATATGATAGTGGTGGAGGGGACCCTCTACCCTATGCTCATCCGGGAAAAGAACCAGGGGCTGCTCTCCTACCGCTGGGAAGAGTCGCCGCAGGGGCCGCCCCGCAAATACTACTCCATCACCGACAAGGGGCGCGAGCAGCTCGCCCTTATGGACGAAGCCTGGAGCGAACTGATAGCCTCAATCGAACAACTCAAACACTAAACGCAATGAAAAAGACATTACAGGTCAACATCGGGGGTTACCCGTTCAACGTGGACCAGGAGACTTACAGCCAGATAGAGCTTTATCTCGCGGAGGTCCGCCGCTGCTATCAAGGCAGCAGCGATGCCGCCGAGATTGTGGAGGATATAGAAGAGCGCTTCGGCGAACTGCTGAAAGAGAAATGCAGCGGAGACGTCGTCTCTGCCGCCGACGTGCAGTATGCAATCTCAGTGCTGGGCACCCCCAGCTCGTTTGACGGCGGCCCGCAGGAGAGCGAGGCGCCCAAAACCGCCGGCACGGTGCACAAAAGACTCTACCGCAACCCCGAAGGGAAGATGATCGCCGGCGTCTGCAGCGGCCTTGCCACCTACATCAACTGGGACGTGGCCGTCATCCGCCTGCTTTGGATAATCATAACCCTGGCGCTGTTCCCCACAGAGGCCTTCTTCATCCTGCCGTCCATCTATCTGATTCTGTGGATTGCGATGCCCAAGGCCGACACAGTGCAGCGGCAGTGCGAACTCCGGGGCGACGCCACATCCGCCCAGGGCATCGGAGAGCAGTATAAAAGCGACCGCAAAAGCGACTCCCAGCCCGCCCTGCACACACTCGGACGGGTGCTGGGCATAGTCCTGGGCATCCTGCTGTTCATCTCGGGCCTCAGCGCCCTCTGCTTCGGGGTATTCTGCAGCCTGGTTCCCGCACTGTTCACAGCGGAGACGGGCCTTATGGCGGAGGTGATGGAAAATCTCTCCGAGGCGGGGTTCATCTTTGACGGCAGCCTCGGGCCCTTAGGCATCGGCACAGCCATCACGGCAGTTCTCGCCTACGCCCTGCCCTGCATACTTGCAATGTACTACGGAATTCTGCTGGCGCTCGCGCTCAAGTCGCCGCGCTGGCGCCCCGGCCTGATAATGCTGATTGCGTGGGCCGCTTCTCTGGTGCTGTTCTGCGTGTTTGCCGGAATCGACATCGCCAAGTTCATGTCGCTCGGCGCAATGCTCCTTTAGAGCTTCAGCACAGCCATAAATGCGCTCTGAGGCACTTCCACATTGCCCACCTTGCGCATTCGCTTCTTGCCCTGCTTCTGTTTTTCCAGCAGTTTGCGTTTTCTGGTGATGTCACCGCCATAGCATTTGGCGGTGACATCTTTGCGTACCTGCTTGACCGTTTCGCGGGCGATGATCTTGGCCCCGATGGCGGCCTGCACGGCGATGTCATACTGCTGGCGCGGAATCAGCTCCTTGAGCTTCTCGCAGATGCGGCGCCCGAAATCGTAGGCGTGGTCGCGGTGAATCAGGCTCGAGAGGGCATCCACCGGCTCTCCGTTGAGCAGGATGTCCAGCTTCACCAGATCGGCGTCCTTGTAGCCTATTATGTGGTAGTCAAACGACGCATATCCTTTTGAGATGGACTTGAGGCGGTCGTAGAAGTCAAACACAATCTCCGCCAGCGGCATATCGTAGTTGAGCTCCACGCGGTCGGCGGTGATGAAGTGCTGGCTCACCAGCGTCCCCCGCTTGTCCAGGCAGAGCTTCATTATGGGGCCGAAGAAGTCGCTGCGCGAGATTATCTGCGCCCGGATGTAGGGCTCCTCTATATGCTCTATCAGCGTCTGCGCGGGCAGCCCGGAGGGGTTGTGCACCGGCACCATCTCCCGCTGCGTGGTGTAGACCCTGTAGGAGACGTTGGGCACGGTGGTTATCACATCCATATTGAACTCGCGGTAGAGCCTCTCCTGCACGATTTCAAGGTGCAGCAGCCCCAGAAAACCGCAGCGGAAGCCGAATCCCAGCGCCAGCGAGCTCTCGGGCTCGAACACCAGCGAGGCGTCGTTGAGCTGCAGCTTCTCCAGCGAAGAGCGCAGGTTCTCGTATTCGTCGGCCTCCACCGGATACACGCCGGCGTAGAGCATAGGCTTGACCTCCTCAAAGCCGGCAATCGCCTCCTTGCAGGGGTTCTCTATGTGGGTGATTGTGTCGCCCACCTTGACCTCCGTGGCATTCTTGATGCCGGAGATAATGTATCCCACGCTGCCGCACTCGATTCTGTCGCGCGGCACAAGCTTCATCTTGAGCACTCCCACCTCGTCTGCCTGATATTCGCAGCCGGTGTTGAAGAATTTGACCTTGTCGCCGGTGCCGATGCTGCCGTTGACCACCTTGAAGTAGGCGATGATGCCCCGGAAGGGGTTGAACACGCTGTCGAAGATGAGGGCCTGCAGCGGCGCGTCCGGGTCCCCCTTGGGGGCGGGGATGCGGTCCACGATGGCGTCCAGCACCGCCTCCACGCCGGCGCCCGTGCGGGCGCTCACGGGGAGCACGTCCTCCGGCTCGCAGCCGATGAGGTCCACTATCTGGTCGCGCACCACCTCCACCTGCGCCGCATCCATATCGATCTTGTTGATGACGGGGATTATCTCCAGATTGTGGTCGATGGCCAGATAGAGGTTGGAAATGGTCTGCGCCTGGATGCCCTGGGTGGCGTCCACCACCAGCAGAGCCCCCTCGCAGGAGGCGATGGCGCGCGACACCTCGTAAGAGAAATCGACGTGGCCGGGGGTGTCGATCAGGTTCAGAATATACTTTTCGCCCCCCTTCTCATAGTTCATCTGGATGGCGTGGCTCTTGATGGTGATGCCCTTCTCCTTCTCCAGATCCATAGAGTCCAGCACCTGGGCCTCCATCTCCCGCTTGTCGAGAGTGTTGGTAATTTCCAGCATGCGGTCGGCCAGGGTGCTTTTGCCGTGGTCGATATGGGCTATGATGCAGAAGTCTCTTATATTTTTCATTTTTCGGGGGGTAAATCTCTGCAAATATACACCAAATTTCGTTATTTTTGCAGAATAGGGCCCGCCGGCAGGCACTCCCTCAATTGACATAAACACTAATCATATACAGCTATGAACAAGATTGCTACAATGAACCTGGCTGCGGACAACATCCGTATTCTTGCAGCCTCTATGGTAGAGAAGGCCAACTCAGGCCATCCCGGCGGCGCTATGGGCGGCGCCGACTTCATCAACGTGCTTTTCTCTGAATTCCTCATATACGACCCCGAGAACCCCCGGTGGGAGAGCCGCGACCGCTTTTTCCTGGATCCCGGACATATGTCCCCGATGCTCTACTCCACCCTCGCCCTCACCGGCAAGTTCAAGATGAAGGAGCTGGAGTCGTTCCGCCAGTGGGGCAGCCCCACCCCGGGCCACCCCGAAGTGTGCGTGGAGCGCGGCATAGAGAACACCTCCGGACCGCTTGGCCAGGGCCACACCTTTGCAGTGGGCGCAGCCATCGCAGCCAAATTCCTGGCCGCACGCCTCGGAAATGAGGTGATGAACCAGACCATCTACGCCTACATCTCCGACGGCGGCATCCAGGAGGAGATTTCGCAGGGCGCAGGGCGCCTGGCAGGCCACCTGAAGCTGGACAACCTGATAATGTTCTACGACAGCAACGACATCCAGCTCTCCACCGCCACCAGCGCAGTGACCAGCGAGGACGTGGCCAAGAAATATCAGGCCTGGGGCTGGAAAGTGTTTGAAATCAACGGCAATGACGTGCGCGCCATCCGCACCGCCCTCAAGAAGGCGCAGGCCGTCAAAGACGCCCCGACCCTCATCATCGGCCACACCGTGATGGGCAAGGGAGCCCTCAAGGCCGACGGCAGCAGCTATGAGAACTGCTGCGCAACCCACGGCGCACCTCTGGGCGGCGACGCATATGTCAACACCATCAGGAATCTGGGCGGCGACCCCGAGAACCCCTTCAAGATATTCCCCAATGTGAAGCGCCTCTACAACCGCCGCCGCAAAGAGCTCCTCGCCATCGTGGCAGAGCGCAAGGCAGCCAAGGCAGCCTGGGCCGCAGCCAACCCCGAGAAGGCCGCCAAGATGGAGAAATGGTTCAGCGGAGCCGCTCCCGAGGTCAACTGGGCAGCGATTTCCCAGAAGGCGGGCGCAGCCACCCGCGCAGCCAGCAGCACAGTGCTGGGCGCGCTTGCAGAGCAGGTGGAGAATATGGTGGTGGCTTCTGCCGACCTCTCCAACTCCGACAAGACCGACGGCTTCCTCAAGAAGACCCACGCATTCACGGCGGGCGACTTCAGCGGCGCATTCCTGCAGGCCGGCGTGGCAGAGCTCACTATGGCTTGCTGCTGCATCGGAATGGCGCTGCACGGCGGCGTAATCCCCGCCTGCGGCACCTTCTTCGTGTTCTCTGACTATATGAAGCCCGCAGTGCGAATGGCGGCGCTGATGGAGACCCCCGTGAAGTTCATCTGGACCCACGACGCATTCCGCGTGGGCGAGGACGGCCCCACCCACGAGCCCGTGGAGCAGGAGGCTCAGATCCGCCTTATGGAGAAGCTCAAAAACCACCACGGCAAGAATTCCGCTCTGGTGCTGCGCCCTGCCGACGCTCTGGAGACCACAGAGGCCTGGAAGCTGGCTATGGAGAACACCGACAGCCCCAGCTGCCTGATTCTCTCCCGCCAGAACATCGCCAACCTGCCCGAGGGCAACGACTACAGCCAGGCTGCCAAAGGCGCCTACATCGTGGCCGGCAGCGACGAGAAATACGACGTGATAATGGTGGCCTCCGGCAGTGAGGTTTCAACCCTCGTGGCCGGCGCAGAGCTGCTGCGCAAGGACGGTGTCAAGGTTCGCATCGTGAGCGCTCCCTCCGAGGGGCTCTTCCGCAGCCAGAGCAAGGCATACCAGCAGAGCGTGATTCCCGCCAAGGCCAAAGTGTTCGGACTCACCGCAGGACTCCCCGTCAATCTGCTGGGTCTCGTGGGGGCCAATGGCAAGATTTTTGGTTTGGAGTCGTTCGGCTTTTCCGCACCCTACAAGGTGCTCGACGAGAAACTTGGCTTCACCGCAGAAAACGTTTACAAGCAAGTCAAGGCCATGCTCTAAAGCATAAGAGTGGACAACGACAGCGAAATACTCCGGCTCTATAAGGCCGGAAGCCGGGAAGAGGCGTTCAACCAGATAGTAAAGACCTATGGTGAACGCCTCTACTGGCATATTCGCCGAATTGTCGTGAGCCACGAAGATGCCGACGACCTGCTGCAGAACACATTCGTGAAAGCCTGGAGCAATCTGGACAAGTTCCGCGCAGAGAGCGGCCTCTACACCTGGCTCTACCGCATCGCCACCAACGAGGTGCTCACCTTTCTGGGCAAAAAGCGCATCACCAACGCCCTCTCCCTCTCCGACGAGCCGGAGCGGGTGGCAAACATCGTGAAGACCGACCGCAACTTCGACGGCGACAAGCTGCAGCGGCTGCTGCAGGAGGCCATCGCCTCCCTGCCGCCCAAGCAGCGCATAGTATTCTGTATGCGCTACTGGGACGAGACCCCCTACGAAAAAATTTCTGAAGTGCTCAAAACCAGCGAGGGAGCCCTCAAGGCATCATATCACCACGCCTACAAGAAAGTTCTGGAGTATGTCAAAAAAAGAATTGACATTGACTATTAAACTTTTTTGAACTCATTCCATCTAAAGGGTTGAGTTTTTTAAATGGTATGATAAAGGGCGACAACACATTGGAGAAGCAAGAACTCAGGAACGACCCTATGAAGGTTCCCGAGGGCTACTTTGACACTCTGTCTATTAGGGTGGCAGAGCGTGTTGCCGCCGGCGGTAGAGCAAACGGCCGTAAGGTCACCATCAAATGGTCGCCGGTATTGGCGGCCGCTTGCGTTACCGTATTTTTTATCGTGGGAGCATTGCTTCTCAGGCCCGAAACGGTTGCCACAGAGCAGCTGGCGCAAGACGACGACGCCCGTATGATGGATTATCTCGGGATCAGCTCGGCAGAGGTTGCAGAATTGGGCACCAGGGCAGACGAGGGCGAGATTTCTTCCCAAGCCATCATAGATTATATGACCTGCTGCGGCGCCTCGGGGGCATATATCTACTCTCAGCTGGCAGACGCCGAATAGCACATCCACATTATGAAAAGATTTTTTACAGCGTGCCTTCTGGCACTCAGTTGTATATGCAGCTTTGCGCAGAACGACGCAAAATGCCGTGAACAGAAGATGCACGAGCGCTTCCAGGCAGACAAAATAGCCTTCATCTCGCAGGAGATGAACCTCACGGTGGAGCAGGCTCAGGTTTTCTGGCCCTTATATAACGAATACAATTCTGCGGCAGACGCCCTGCACGGCGATGTGATGAAGGCCATCTGCACCCTGCGCGGCCACGCCGACCTCAGCGAGGCGGAGGCAAGCAAGGCGGTAAACGACCTGCTCACGGCGCAGAAAAAGGAGAACGAACTGGCGTTTGAATACACCGAGAAGTTCAAGAAGGTGCTTCCAGCCAAGACTGTGGCCGCCTTTTTTGCGGCCGAGGATGCCTTCCGCACCCATCTGTTCAAGAAATTCAAGGACAAACGCCCCGCAGAAGACTGCCCCCGCGACTAAAGGTAGAATTTCTCTGTAAGTAAGTAATAGGCATCGGACCCGACCGTGAGGGTCCGGACATCGGCCCCCCGGGCAGCCTCTCTGGAGAACTCCAGCATCAGGCGCCTGGGGGGTAGTGTTTCTGCAGTTTTCACAAAGCACTCCCGGTGCAGGAACCAGCCGTCGAACACCGCCTCAAGAATGAATTTGCGCCCTTCTGCGGCGGGGAGTATCACCGAGAGGCGGCCATCGGCCTTCAGCAGCCGGGCGGCGGAGCGCAGCAGAGCGCGCCTTGGCAGGGTGGCGGTGCAGCGGGCCGCGTCGCGCGCCGCGCTGCCGCTCGATAGGCTGTCGTCGTAATAGGGGGGATTGGAGAAGATGCGGTCGTAGAGCACTCCAGGGGCATAATCCTGCAGTGAAATCTGCTGCACGGAGAGATTCGCAGCCCACGGGCTGGCGGCAAAATTCTCCGCCGCGTCGGCCGCCGCCCCCGCGTCGATGTCTATGGCATCGATTGCAAAATTGCCGCAGCCGGCGTCGCAGAGCCGCTGGGCCGCCATCAGCGAGAGGATTCCGCAGCCGCAGCCGGCGTCCAGCAGACGCAAGGCGCCGTCCACACCCATCCAGGAGCCCAGAAGCACCGAATCCGCGCCGATTTTCATTGCGGTGCGGCTGTCGGTCATCGAGAACTTTTTAAAGCGGAAATCGGGCATTTAAATGAACAGGCCGTCGCGCATCTCAAGGGTGCGGTCGCTCATCGCGGCCAAGTCCTTGTCGTGGGTCACGATCACTATGGTGATGCCGTACTTGTCGCGCAGGGTAAAGAACATCCTGTGCAGCTCGTCGCGCGTCTTGCTGTCCAGATTGCCGCTGGGCTCGTCGGCAAAGAGTATCGAGGGGCTGTTGATCAGGGCCCTGGCCACCGCCACCCGCTGCTGTTCGCCGCCGGAGAGCTCGCCCGGCTTATGGGTGGTGCGGCCGCTGATGCCCAGGTCGTCAAAAAGCTCCGCCGCCCGTTCCTTGACCTTGGAATTGAGGGTGCCCCCTATCATTGCGGGCAGCAGCACATTCTCCATTGCGGTGAATTCGGGCAGCAGATGATGAAACTGGAACACGAAGCCGATCTTGCGGTTGCGGAACCGCGCGAGAGACTTCTCGTCCAGAGAGAATATGTCGGTGCCGTCCAGCAGCACCTTGCCTGCATCGGGACGCGAGAGGGAGCCCAGTATGGAGAGCAGGGTGGACTTGCCCGCCCCGCTGGCCCCCACTATGCTCACCACCTCACGGTCTGACGCAGAAAAATCGATACCCTTAAGAACCTTAAGGGTACCGAATGATTTTTCAATATTTGTGGCTTGTATCAAAGCTTCTGGGATGTTTGGATTATTCCTCCTCCTTGGACTCCTCTTCGTATGCCTTGAGCAGCTTCTCCTGAACATCCATAGGAACCTGCTGGTACTCTATGAACGACATCGAGAATGTGCCGTGGCCGCTGGAGATGGAGCTCAGGGTTGTGGAGTAGCGGTAGAGCTCTGCCAGAGGCACGCGTGCGCGGAGCACCTGGAAGCCCTTCTCGGCCCCCATACCCTCGATGATGCCGCGGCGGTTCTGGATATCGCTCATTACGTCGCCCATGCAGTCGCCGGGAACCATAACCTCAACCATATAGATGGGCTCCAGCAGCTTGGGACCAGCCAGCTTGAAGGCCTCCTTGAAGGCGTTGCGGCCGGCGATGATGAAGGCGATTTCCTTTGAATCCACGGGGTGCATCTTGCCGTCGTATACATATACGCGGATGTCGCGGGCATACGAACCGGTCAGAGGGCCCTCCTCCAGCTTCTGGAGAATACCCTTCTTGATGGCGGGCATAAAGCTGGCGTCGATGGCGCCGCCCACGATGCAGTTGAGGAACTCGAACTTGCCGCCCCACTCCAGGTCGATTGTCTCGCGGCTCTTGATGTTGAGCTGGGTCTCCTTGCCGTCGATCTTGAACTTGCCGGTGGGCTCCACGCCCTCCACGATAGGCTCAACCACCAGGTGAACCTCGCCGAACTGGCCTGCGCCGCCCGACTGCTTCTTGTGGCGGTACTGGGCGTTGGCCACCTTGGTGATGGTCTCGCGATAGGGAATCTTGGGTGCGAAGAACTCGACCTCGATCTTATAGTCGTTATTGAGATGCCATTTGAGGATGTTGATGTGCTGCTCGCCCATACCCTTCACAATGGTCTGGCGCAGCTCCTTGGAGTATTCCACGCGCATTGTGGGGTCGGCTGCGGCGGCGCGGTTCAGGGCCTCGCCCAGCTTCTCCTCGTCCTTCTCGTCCACAGCCTTGATGGCGGTGCGGTATTTTGCGGCGGGGAACTCGATGGGAGGGAACACGGCCTCATTGCCGGGAGCGTTGAGGGTCTGGTTGGTCTTGACGGCCTTGAGCTTGACAGTACAGCCCATATCGCCAGCCACCAGCTCGGTGACCTTGTTCTTGATCTTGCCGGCAACGGCGTAGAGAGATGTGATGCGCTCCTTGCCGCCGGTCTCCATATTCACTACATCCTGACCTTCCGATATCTTGCCGGAAACCACCTTGAAGTAGGTGACATCGCCCAGATGCTGCTCCAGCGCGGTCTTGTACACAAAGAGGGAAGTCTTGCCTGCGGCATCCTCCTTGGGAGCGGACGCAACCTCGGTGAGGAACTCCAGCAGACGCTTCACGCCCATATCCTTCTTGCCGCTGATGCAGAAGACGGGATAGAACTCGCCGTGCTCCACACCTGCGTTGAGGCCTGCGTGAACCTCCTCCTCGGTGAGGTCGCCCACCTCGAAGAATTTCTCCATCAGAGCCTCGTCGCTCTCTGCAGCCATCTCCACCATAGAGGCGTGCATCTCCTGGGCCTTGTCCATCAGGTCGGCGGGGATGGGGCACTCTTCGCGCTTGCCCTCGTCGCCTGTGAACTTGTACATAGTCATCTTGAGCACGTCGATGATGCAGTTGAAGTCAGCGCCGGGATTCACGGGGAACTGCACGGGCACAGCCTTCTTGCCGTATGCCTGGTGCAGGCTGTCGAGAGTGGCGTCCCAGTTGGCCTTCTCGCTGTCAAGCAGGTTCACGGCAATCAGCATAGGCTTCTTGTACTGCGCCACATAGCGGGAGTAGATCTCCGTGCCGACCTCGACGCCGGCGGTGGAGTTCACCAGCATTATGGCGGTGTCGCACACGTTCAGGCCCAGAATCGCCCCCTCGATGAAGTCATCGGCGCCGGCGGTGTCCAGGAAATTGAACTTGTGGTCCAGGAATTCTGTATAGAAAGGAGTGGAATAGATTGAACGCTGGAAGAGCTGCTCTACCTCCGTATTGTCAGATACTGTGTTCTTTGCTTCGATTGTCCCCCTGCGGTCTATGACTTTGCCTTCGAACATAATGGTCTCGGCAAGGGTGGTCTTACCGCAGCGGGTGCCTCCAAGGAGCACGACATTGCGGATTTTGTCTGTAGAGTAATTTTTCATATCAAAATTAAGTTTTTCGTGAGTGTTTGACTCCCCGTCAGGGGGACATCTCTGCAAATCTAAAAAATAATATTCATTTCTTCAATAAGTCGGCCCGCTCCGCCGAACTTATCCATTATGAACAGCACATAGCGGATATCCACGCAGATGCAGCGCTGCAGGTCGGGCTCGAAAATAATGTCGCCCGACATCGACTCCCAGTTGCCGTCAAAGGCGAGGCCGATGAGGTTGCCGTCGGCGTCCATCACGGGGCTGCCGCTGTTGCCGCCGGTGATGTCGCCCGTCATTATGAAGCAGGCGGGCATCTCACCCTTGCCGTTGGCGTAGCGGCCATAGTCGCGCGCGGCGTAGAGCTCCTTGAGCTTGCCGGGCACCACAAACTCCCAGTTGTCGGGGTCTTCTTTCTCCATAACCCCCTTGAGGGTGGTGTAATACTCATATTTGACGCCGTCCTTGGGGCAGTACGACTTGACGTTGCCGTAGGTCAGGCGCATCGTGAAGTTGGCGTCGGGGTAGATGGCCTTGTCGCCGTTCATCTCCAGCTGCCCGGCGATGTAGGCCTTGTGGCCGCGGCTGCTGAGGCTGCGGATGCCCGCGAGAGTCTTGCTCATAGCCCTGTACTGCTCCATCACGCCGTCCAGCACGCCCGAGGCGGGGTCGGCGGCAATCTTCTCCGCCGCGCCGTCCGATGCAAGGGCAGCCTTGAGCGACTCTTCACTGGTGAACACCGAGTTGTCGAAGAGGTTGTCCACATAAGCGTCGATGTCCCCGCCGAACTTCTCGTCGACGGTCTTGTAGAGGGCGGGCAGATACTCTCCCGCCACATTTTCGCGGCACACCGCCAGCATCCGCTTGGCCACCTTGCGGTCGGTGGAGACGCTGTAGTCCTTGTAGAATTCGGCCAGGGCGGCGTCGCGCTCCGCCTCGGGAGCCTCCTTCAGCTGAGCATATTCGCTGGCCACGTCAAACAGCTCGACCCTGAAGACGGTCTCGGTGAGATAAGTCAGCACGCTGCCGATCTCCTTGCGGGCCGCAACTGCAGAGTCGATGTCGGCCAGGGCGGTGCCATACTTCTTCTGGCGGCTCTTCTTCTCCGATACCCATTTGGTGAAGGCGGCCTCCTCGCTCTCGCGGCGCTGTTCCACTCCCAGTTTCTCAAAGGCCTCGTTCATTCCGATCCACTTTTTCCAGCCGTTGGTGCTGCCGCTGTACTTGCTGGCATACTGTATTTTGACCTTGGGGTCGGCGAGCATATCCTCCAGCAGTATCTTCTGACGCTCTCCGCGGCAGTAGATGCGGATGGCGTTGGTCAGGTCGCGCTGCTCGCGCACCTCGCTGCTGGTCATAAAGCGCTGCGTGCTGCCGGGATAGCCCATTATCATAGAGAAGTCACCCTCGTTCACACCCTTGAGGGAGATGTTCAGCGCCTTCTTGGGGGTGTAGGGGACATTGTCGGCAGAGTATGCCGCGGGGTTGTTGTTCTTGTCGGCGTAAATTCTGAACACGGAGAAGTCGCAGGTGTGGCGGGGCCACATCCAGTTGTCGGTGTCGGCGCCGAACTTGCCGATTGATGACGGCGGGGCACCCACAAAGCGGATGTCCTTGAAATTCTTGTAGCCTATCAGATAATAAGCGTTGCCGCCGTAGAACGACACCACGCTGGCGTTCACAAAGGTGTCGGCCGCGTGCAGGGGGGCCGTGAGCTTGTCAGAAATCTCGCGGAAAGCCTTGCTGAAGGCCTCCTCGTCGTTTTCACACCCGCGGGTGGCCTTGTTCACCTGGTCGGTGACATCGGTGAAGCTCTCCAGGAATGTCACGGTGAGCCCCTCCACGGGGAGTTCCTCACCCTGCGACATTGCCCAATAGCCGTTTGCAAGATAGTCGTGCTCCACGCTGCTGAGCTTCTGTATGGAGGAGTAGCCGCAGTGGTGGTTGGTGAGCAGCAGCCCCTGGCCCGACACCACCTCGCCGGTGCAGCCGTTGCCGAAAATCACCACCGCATCCTTGAGCGAAGTGTGGTTGACGCTGTAGATTTCGTCTGCAGAGAGGCGGCAGCCCATCTGCTGCATTGTCTTGATGTTCATCTTCTCCAACAGAGGGAGCAGCCACATCCCCTCGTCGGCCGCCGCGCAAAGCGACAGCGCCGAGGCGAGCATAATCGTAAAAAATCTCTTCATATTTTAAAAAATGATTGATATGGCGATGGCGGCAATCACCGGCGGCGCCACATATTTGATCAGATAAAACAGGCAGAGGGCAAAACCCCTGGAGACCTTGATTGCGCCGCCGTTTGTGACTTCGTCCAGAAAAGCCTCCTTCTTGATGCGGTAGCCTATGCAGACCACCGCCAGCAGCGCCCCTATGGTCATCATATAGTTGGCGGATACATAATCCATCAGGTCAAAGATGTTGCGGCCGCAGATGGTGATGCCCTTGAGCGCCCCCTGCGAGAGGGAGCAGAGGCTGCCGGATATCACCAGGGCGACGGCGGCGATTGTGGAGGCCTTCTTGCGCGGCATTCCGCGCCCCATCCCCATCAGAGTGGACACCACCACCTCAAACAGCGACACCGCCGATGAGAGGGCCGCCAGAAACAGGGTCACGAAGAAAAGTATGGAGCAGATGCCGCCCATAGGCATCTGTGTGAAAATCTGCGGCAGGGTCACGAACACCAGCCCGGGCCCTTCGCCGGGGTTGATGCCGAAGGCGAACACCGCCGGCATAATGGCGCACCCCGCAAGTATCGCAAAAAAGGTGTCGCTGAGGGTGATTATGGCGGAATTCTTTATCAGATTGCAGCGCCTGGGGGTGTAGGCGCCGTAGGTCACCATCATACAGGCCCCCAGCGAGAGGGAGAAGAACGACTGCCCCATCGCCGCCAGAAGCGAGTCGAAGCCGAAATGGGAGAAGTCGGGCTTGAACAGATATTTGAGCCCCTCCCCCGCCCCGGGCAGGGTCACGCTGCGGATGCCGATGAGCACTATGAGCACAAACAGCAGCGGCATCATCAGCTTGCTGCTGGCCTCGATGCCCTTCTGCACCCCCATATTTATTATGGCTATGGTGAGGCCGATGAATATCAGCGCATAAAATATCGGGGAGATGTCGCTGCCGATGAAGCCCGTGAACACCCCGACGCTGTCCAGCACCTCACCGGTGTCGAATTCCAGCATCAGGGAGTGGAACATATAGCGGATGGTCCAGCCCCCCACAACCACATAAAACGATATTATGGCAAAGCAGGTCAGCATTCCCAGCACGCCCGCCGCGCCCCAGGCCCGGCTCCCGCCCACCTTGACGTATGCCTGCTGGGGCGAGCCGCCGCCGCGCCGCCCTATCACCATCTCCGCCAGCAGAATGGGGGTGCTGATTATAAGACTGATGGCCAGATACACTATTATGAAGGCCGCGCCTCCCTGCTGCCCCACCAGATAGGGGAAGCGCCAGAGGTTGCCCAGTCCCACGGCGCTGCCGATGGCGGCCGCCAGCATTCCGAAGCTGCCGGAAAACTGGTCGTTACTTCTCTTTTCGTTCATACACGGTAAATTCATATTGCAGGGCGCCCGCCTCGTCTGCAAGAGGCTCTCCCTGAGATGTGCACTCCCACTCGGAGGGGTCTATTTCGGGGAAAAAAGTGTCGGCACCCTCCACGGCGGTGTGCACGCGGGTAATATAGAGGCGGCCGGCCAGCGGCATCGCCTCGCGGTAGAGCATCCCGCCCCCCATCACAAACACCTCCGCCTCGCCGGAGGCCAGCTGCAGCGCCTCCTGCAGCGTTTTTGCCACGCAAAAGCCCTCGCCCTGGGCCAGAGTGCCGCTCACCACTATGTTTCGGCGCCCCTTGAGGGGGCGGCTGCCGATGGATTCCCAGGTGCGGCGCCCCATTATCACCGTGTGGCCGCTTGTCACTCTCTTGAAATAGCGCAGGTCGCCGGAGATGTGCCAGGGCATATCCCCTCCGCGCCCGATTGCGCCGCCGTCGGCCACTGCCGCGATTATGCTTATCATAGGCCTAGACTGCCACGGGGGCCTTTATCGCGGGCCACGGGTCGTAGCCCTCGAGGGTGAAATCTTCGTATCTGAAGCTGAATATGTCCTTCACATCGGGATTGATGTGCATCGTGGGCAGCGGGCGCGGGGTGCGCGACAGCTGCTCCTGAACCTGGTCAAAGTGGTTGCGGTAGATGTGCACATCGCCGAACGTGTGCACAAAGTCGCCCGGGCGGTAGCCGCACACCTGCGCCATCATCATCGTGAGCAGGGCGTAGGAGGCTATGTTGAAGGGGACTCCCAGGAAGGTGTCGGCGCTGCGCTGATACAGCTGGCAGCTGAGCCGCCCGTCGGCCACATAAAACTGGAACAGAGTGTGGCAGGGGGGCAGCGCCATCCGGTCCACCTCCGCCACATTCCAGGCGGAGACTATGTGCCGGCGGCTGTCGGGATTGGTCTTGAGGCTCTCCACCACATTGCGCAGCTGGTCTATGTGACCGCCGTCGGGGGTGGGCCAGCTGCGCCACTGGTGGCCGTAGACCGGCCCCAGGTCGCCGTTCTCGTCGGCCCACTCGTCCCAGATGGAGACCTTGTTGTCGTGCAGGTATTTTATGTTGGTGTCGCCCGCAATAAACCACAGCAGTTCGTGGATTATGGAGCGCAGGTGCACCTTTTTGGTGGTGAGCAGGGGAAATCCCTCCTCCAGATTGAAGCGCATCTGATAGCCGAACACGCTCTGGGTGCCCACGCCGGTGCGGTCGCCCTTGAAGGTGCCGTTGGCGCGGATATACCTCAACAAATCAAGATATTGTTTCATATTCAGAAGCCGTTTTGAAATCAAAACCCACAAATATAGCAAAAAAGGGCGGCCCAGAACGGGCCGCCCCTCTATTAGTCAAGTCAATTTATGTGTCAGTCCATCTTCATGCAGCGCACGGGGCAGCCTACCTGGCGGATATGTCCATAAGACGGAGGATTGTTATTGTAAGAACTGTTGTCGCCGTCAACGTCTCCGTTTCCTGTGAACACATAGAAAGTGGTCGAACCCATATATGCTCCGGCAAAGTAGCCTGTCTGCGAGCTGTGCAGACGTACTGCCAGACGGTCGTTGTGGGTTGAACCCTGGGCCGCATAATCAAACCCATAGTATGCAAACCAGCCGAGCTTTGCGGCGTTTTCCCCGGAGTTGAGGTCTGAAATATAGCCTGCATAAGGGTAGAATGAGTATCCGCCGTCTGCATCGGGCACGTTAAGGCCGTATGTCGCATACTGGCATTTACCTCTGGCCACTGCATCCCAAACGCTGATGGGAGGTACCATATATCCGGGAGGGCACGGGTCGTAGATGGTCTTCTTGAGTTCGCTCTTGGTGGGAGTCGCAGTGTGGGAACCGCCGTAAGGGTTGCCCCAGAGGTCAACTGTCACCTTGCCTGCAGAAGGCTTTCCGTTGTTGTTGAACCACTCCATAGTATTGGGGCTCATCTTGTAGGCAATAGTGGGGTTCTGCACAGAGTGCTCCATAGTGCTTTGGGCAGCTACGAATTCGGATGCAATGCCGACCTTTGCCTTCAGAGGATCCTTGCGGCCGAACTGATACCAGAAGCCGTAGGTGGCCTCCTTGTCGGAGGGAACGATGCTGGTGGCGCCGATGTTGCGGTCCAGAAGCACATACTTCTCGCCTGCGCTGCTCGTCATATTGTGAGTGCCGGGGGTGGGGGTGCACCAGATGTGCCAGCTCCAGAGAATCTTGTCTCCGCTCTTGACTGCCAGCAGGGCGTTGCCGTTGTTGCCGTTGGTCACCATAGTCACGGTGCGATTGGCTGCGTCATACACGGGGTCGCTGGCAAATATGTTGCCCTCGTTCCAAACCACTGCCAGGGTCACGTTACTGTCGGTGATGTTCACGGCAGCCTTTGTGGCGGGATAGAGCCCCTGGTTAGCAAGCTGGGCATCGGTCCAGATGACACCGGCAGCGCCGTTGCCCATCACGCCTGCGTTAAAGGTGTAGGTGCCCGCTTTGTTGATCATATAGCAGTTTGCAGTCTCCTTCTCGCTCAAGTTGGTGGCCTTTACCGCTTCCTGGGTCAGAAGAAGGGTCTGCGCCAGACCTTCGCTGGTGAATTTGACGGTTGCGGAGCGCTTCTGGGAATCGTTGGCGGCAACCGCCACGGTGCAACCCGTATCGGTATCCGTTATTGTGACCCAAGTCGCCTCGCAAGTCACTTTGTAGTCGTAGTTGGCGTTCACCTTCACTTTGATCTCGCCGCCGTCGGCATCAACCGTCTCTTCGTCCTTGTCTATCTCAAGATAGGGGGCGTCGCCGTAGAACACGTTGATTTCGGTCTTCTTCCCGTCGGCGAGCACGATGGTGAGAATCTGGGTTGTCTGGTTCACCTTGATGTCCTCGATGAGGCCGTTGCCGCCTGCGGTGCCGAGGCTTGTCCAGTTGGCGCCGTTGTCATAGGAGATCTGCCAGGTGTTGTCCTTGATCTGGAAAATGGGGGTCTTGCCGGCAGCGCCCGTTTCGCCTTTGTCGCCTTTCTGTCCGCCGGCGTTCACGCCTGTAGACTTCCAGGTCTTGCCGCCGTCGGTGGAGATTTCCCACTCGATGGTCTCTTCATTTATGCGCACCTGGGGAGAGACTGCCTCCACGATAGAGGTGTCGCCCTGGTCGCCCTTGTTGCCTTTGGCGCCCTTGTCGCCTTTATCGCCTTTGTCACCCTTGTCGCCTTTGTCACCTTTCTCTCCCTGAGGGCCGGTCACGGGCATCTTCTCGCCGTCTTCTCCCAGCAGCCATTCGCCGTTGAGAGTCCAGTAGTAGACGCCTTCGTAGAGAGCCACGCCTATCACAGGGGTCTCGCCTGCCGCGCCGGGTGTACCGTTTTCACCCGGCTCGCCCTGCTTGCCTTGATCACCCTTTTTGCCCTGAGCGCCTTGATCGCCTTTCTCTCCCTTGAGAGAAGCGAGCCACTCTTCTTTGGTCCCTTCAAAACCTGCGGCCACAGCTGCTTCGTATGCACTCTCGCCGGTGGCGCCGGTTTTACCCTGGATACCCTGCGAGCCCTGAGCGCCGTCCTTGCCATCCTTGAGGATGATGGGGTCGCCGTTGGTGAAGGTGATCTTGTAGCCGCCGTCCTCCAGCGGGGTCACGTCCTTGATGAACTTGTTGCCCTGGAGGGTGTTGACGAGGGTGTTGAGTGTGCTGATGTCGCCGTTGAGGCCTGATGCCAGACTCTCATAGGCCGCAACCTGCTTCTGCAGGTCGGCAATGGTGTTGCGCAGGTCGGTGTCGTCGTACTTTTCCTGGCAAGCGCCAATGCAGAGGAGCGCCAAAGCGCCGGTGATAATTGGTTTGAATTTCATAATATAAGTGTTTGGTTGGTGTCAGAACACGTTTTAATGGTTAAG
>CAZIUO010000010.1:0-41339 GCA_964542575.1 uncultured Muribaculaceae bacterium | reverse complement strand
ACTCTAAACTTAAGCTTCCGCTCCCCGATCAGCATCTCGATCACGAAAAGCGCCAGCGCGATGCCGAAAAAGTACATATACTGCTCGTCAAAATCCTCAAACACCACAGACCGGAACTTCGAATCCTCGATACTGCGGATATCCTCGATAATCGGATTGAGCCCGAACTCGCCCGCCGCCGCGCGCACATACTCCCCGCCCCCGGCCGCGGCAATCTCCTTGAGCGACTTCTCGTCCAGACGGGTCACCACAATATTGCCATCCTTGTCGCGCAACATATCGCCATCCATCGGGATAGGCTCGCCCTGCGTGGAGCCCACGCCTATGCAATATATCCTGATCCCCTCCTCGGCGATACTCTCCGCCGTCTCCAGCACATTCCCCTCGTGATCCTCTCCGTCGGAAATCAATATTATGGCGCGGCTCTTCTCGCTCTGAGTGCTGAAACTGCGGGCGCAAGTCATCAGCGCATCGGCGGTCGCGGTGCCCTGCACCGGAATCGCCCCGGGCTCGATAGTCCCCAGAAAGGCCTTTGCCGACACATAGTCGGTGGTGATGGGGAGCTGCACAAAGCTCTGCCCCGCAAAAATCACCAGCCCGATGCGATCCCCCGCCAGCTTGTCCACCAGCCGGGAGATTGCCAGCTTGGCCCGCTCCAGCCGGTTGGGGGAATAATCCTCCGCCAGCATCGAATTGGACACGTCCAGCGCTATCATTATCTCCACGCCGCTGCTCTCCTTCTCCTGCAGGCGCGCCCCGAGCTGAGGCCGGCTGAGGCCCAGCACAAAAAAGAAGAAGGCCAGCGAAAACAGGCTGACGCGCAGCCAGCCCTTGCCCCGGGAGCGGTCGGGCATCAGAGCCCCCACAAGAGCGGGGTCGCCCAGGCGGGCGGCGCGCTCTTTCTGCCGCTTGAGATAGCGCCAATACCCCAGAAAGAAGAAGGGTATCAAAAGCAGCAGAAGCAAATATTGCGATTGAGCTATATGAAGCATTTCTAAGGCAGTTTCTTAATTATCAGATATTTGAAAATCAACTCCAGGCAGAGCGCCAGCAGCGCCAGCAGCGCAAACGGCATAAACCGCTCGCTGTAGATGGGAAAACTGTCCACCGTGGTGCGGTTCTTCTCCATCTGGTTGATTTCCGAGTAGATTTCCATCAGCTTGGTGTTGTCGGTGGCGCGGAAATACTTGCCGCCGGTGGTCTCGGCTATCTTCTGCAGCAGCGCCTCGTCTATCTCCACCTTCATATTCTGCACCTGCACGCCCCAGGGGGTCTGCACGGGATAGGGAGCCTCCCCCTGCGCCCCGACGCCGATGGTATAGACGCGGATGCCGTAGGTCTTGGCAATCTCCGCCGCCGTCTCGGGGGCGACTTCGCCGCAGTTGTTCACGCCGTCGGTGAGCAGAATCACCACCCTGCTCTTGGCGTCGGAATCCTTCAGGCGGGCCACGGCGGTCGCCAGGCCGTTGCCGATTGCGGTGCCGTCGTCAATCAGGCCCGTCTGCACCTCCTTCATCATATTGATGAGGGTGATGCGGTCGGTGGTCACGGGGCACTGGGTGTAACTCTCCCCCGCAAACACCACTATGCCGATGCGGTCCGTGGGGCGGGAGGCGATGAATTCTATGGCGATGTCCTTGGCGGCCCCGATGCGGTCGGGCTTGAAGTCGCGCGCCAGCATAGAGGTGGAGACGTCCATATCAAGCACTATGTCGATGCCTTCGGTGTCGACCTTCTCGAAATTCTTGGAGTCGCGCGGACGGGCGATGGCCACAATCAGCAGCGCGAGGGCGGCGATGCGCAGCACAAACGGCACGTGCCGCAGCGCCCGCCGGAACCAGGAGGGCTTGTAGACCCAGCGGCCGATGGCAGAGACCTGCAGCGAAGGGGCGCGCCCCTTGAGCTCCCTGTAAATGTACAGCGCCACAAGGGGGATGAGCAGCAGCTCGAGATAGAGCAGTTTGGGATATTCGAAAAACATAGGCTACTTCTTTTCCTCCTGATCTATCTGGGTCACATAAGTGGCGTTCACAAAGCGCACGGCGCCGGGCACCACCTCTTCGTTTTCTGCCTCGGAAGCCTCGTATTTGGCAAACTTGACAAGGTCGGCGCGCTCGAAGAGCTCCGACATACTGCCATAGAGGCTCTCGTCCAGATTCTGCTTCTTGAGGTCGGCGAGCATCTCCTTGGAGGGACGCTCCAGGGTCGCGATGCCAAACCGGTCCGCAATGTAGATGCGCAGGGCGTCGGTCACCTCGGTGTAGAACTGCTTCTGACGGCCGCTCTGCCACAGCTTCTGCTTGCGGATTTTCTCCAGCGAACGCAGCGCCACTATGTGGGGCGGATCCTTGACTATGGGCTTGCCCAGGAAGGTGCGGTTTGCGCGGCGCATCCTGATCAGGCGCACCACGGCATACGCCGCGGCCCCGACCACCAGCGCCAGCAGCACCCACGGGAACACTTCGCCGAATGTCAGGGGGTATTTTATCTGCCCCTTGAGAGGCTTTATGACATAGGTGGCGGTGTCCACCGGCACTGTGGTGACCTCCAGCGCAGGCCCCTGCACAAACAGGGTGTCTATCGCGCCGGAGCCGTGCTCCACCATCGCTATGAGGTTGGGCAGATAATAACTGCCGCTGTCAAAGCTGGTGAGGACCACCTTGCCCTCGATTTCGATTTTGGAGCGGCTCTGCCGCACCGTGTCCATCTCCAGAGGCTTGATGATTTCCACCCCGGGTGCGGGGGGATCGGAGATGTCCTCCAGAAAATATTTCTCTCCCGGGGCCACTTCAAGCGGGATTATCCACTCGACCTGGTCGCCGATGAGTATGGTGTCGCGCGTCAGACGCGAGGCCGTCTCGCCGCTCTGGGCAAGGCAGGCGGCCGACACGGCTGCAAAAAAGAGCGACATCAGCAGTCTTCTCATTTCAACCCCCTGTTTTTAAAGAAAGCCGCAAGGCCGCGGACATAATCCTGGTCTGTGGCTATGCTCACATTGTCTATCCTGTATTTGTTCATCAGCTTGACGCACTCCGCGTCAAAAGCCTCGGCGCGCATCTTGTAGGCCTTGCGCATCGCCTTGGACGAGGTGTCCACCCAGGCGCCGGCCCCCGTCTCGGCATCGCACACACGCACGAGCCCGACGTCGGGCAGCTCCTTTTCCCGCCTGTCATAGATGTTTATCACCGAGAGGTCGTGCCTGCCCGCCGCAATCTTGAGCGCCTCCTCGTAGAGCGGATGCCCGTCGGGGTCGGTGTCCATCATATCGGAGAGCAGAAAGGCGGTGCAGCGCTTCTTGAGGGCGTTGGTAAGGTAGCGCAGCGCGGCGCTGATGTCGGTCGAGCGGCTCTCGGGAGTGAACTCCACCAGCTCGCGGATTATGCGCAGCAGATGGGTGCGCCCCTTCTTGGGAGGGATGAACTTCTCCACCCTGTCGCTAAAAAACAGGGCGCCCACCTTGTCGTTGTTGATGGAGGCGGAAAAAGAGAGCACCGCGGCGATTTCGGTGGCGAGGTCCTTCTTGGTGCGGACGCTGCAGCCGAACTCGCGCGAGCCGCTGACATCGATGAGCAGCATCACCGTGAGCTCGCGCTCCTCCTCGAACACCTTCACGTAAGGGCTGCGGAGGCGGGCCGTCACATTCCAGTCCATATTGCGCACATCGTCGCCCCACTGATATTCGCGCACCTCGCTGAAGGTCATACCGCGCCCCTTGAAGGCGCTGTGGTATTCACCTGCAAACATCTGGTGCGAGAGAGCGCGGGTGCGGATCTCGATTTTGCGCACTTTTGCCAGAAGATCGTTACTTTCCATCTGAAGACGCCTCCCCTGCCGCTACGGCACTTCGATTGTGTCGAGTATGTCGCTGATTATGTTCTCCGAGGTGATATTGTCGGCCTCGGCCTCGTATGTCAGGCCGATACGGTGGCGCAGCACTTCATAGCATACCGCGCGGACATCCTCCGGAATCACATACCCGCGGCGGCGGATAAAGGCGTATGCCTTGGCCGCCATCGAGAGGGAGATGCTGGCGCGCGGGCTTCCGCCGAACGCGATCATATTCTTGAACTTGGAGAGGCCGTACTCCTCGGGGTTGCGGGTTGCAAACACGATGTCCACTATGTACTTCTCTATTTTCTCGTCCATATAGACGTCGCGCACCACGCCGCGGGCGCGGATTATGTCGTCGGTCTTTATCACCTGGCTGGGCTTGGGCATCCCCTCGCCGGTGTTGTTCATACGGATTATCTGCTTCTCCTCCTCTTTCTTGGGGTATTTGACCACCACCTTGAGCATAAAGCGGTCCACCTGCGCCTCGGGCAGCGGGTAGGTACCCTCCTGCTCGATGGGGTTCTGGGTGGCCATCACCAGGAACGGCTCCGGCAGGCGGAAGCTCTCGTCGCCGATGGTGACCTGACGCTCCTGCATCGCCTCCAGCAGCGCCGACTGCACTTTTGCCGGGGAACGGTTGATTTCGTCGGCCAGCACGAAGTTGGCGAAGATGGGGCCCTTCTTTATCTGGAACTGCTCGCTCTTCTGGCTGTAGATCAGCGTGCCGGTGACATCGGCGGGCAGCAGGTCCGGAGTAAACTGGATACGGCTGAACTTGGCATTCATCGTAGAGGCCAAAGTGTTGATGGCAAGGGTTTTGGCCAGACCAGGCATACCCTCCAGCAGAATGTGGCCGTTGGCCAGCAGGCCTATGAGCAGGTTCTCTATCAGGGGCTTCTGACCCACTATGACCTTGCCCATCTCCATCTGCACGATGTCCACAAACGAGCTCTCGCGCTGTATGCGGTCGTTCAGTTCTTTAATGTTTTCACTCTCCATATCAAAATGTTTTGTAATTTTGCTCCTTATATATCTGACAAATATAACAATATTTTCCCATGCGATTCTTTGTTTCGGTGTCATACAACGGAGCGCGGTACAGCGGCTGGCAGAGGCAACCCAACGCCACCAGTGTCCAGGAAGTATTGGAAGACGCCTTGGGAAAGGCTCTGGGGTCCCGGATAGAGGTCACCGGAGCGGGGCGCACCGATGCGGGAGTGAGTGCGGCGGACTATGTCGCCCACTTTGACTATCCCTGCCAAATCAAAGAGCACGGCCCCCTTTTGTACAAAATAAATGCCATCTTACCCCCTGACATAGCGGTAAATTTCATCTCCCGCGTGGGCGACGGCGCGCACGCCCGCTTCGATGCCACCAGCCGGACTTACCGCTACGCGGTACACACCGTGAAGGACCCCTTCGCCTGGCATTCGCACTACTGCAAGTTCCCTCTGGACGTGGAGGCGATGAACCGCGCGGCGGCAGTGCTGACAGGGCGGCACGACTTCTCCAGTTTCGAGAAGGTCGGCGCCGACAACAAGACCTCCATCTGCACCGTCTCGCAGGCCCTCTGGAGGGTCGTGAGCCCGGGGCATCTGGAGTTCACAATCACCGCAGACCGCTTTCTGCGCAATATGGTGCGCGCCATAGTTGGGACTCTGATAGATGTGGGGCGCGGCAGAATATTTGCAGACGACATGGACGCCCTTCTGCAGGCCAGAGACCGCTCCAGGGCCGGCCAGTCGGTGCCGGGCGAGCCGCTGATGCTGTGCGGCATCACCTACCCCTACCCCATCAATACGGAAATTAATTAAACAAATATCAAAACAATGTTATTGACAACACTACTCCAAGCCTCTGCCGACGAAATGACGGCGACCGTTGCCGAAGTCGCAGAGCAGCACTCATTCTCTCTTCTGGGAATGGCCGCGAAGGGCGGCTGGCTGATGATCGTGCTCGCAGCCCTCAGCGTGATTGCAGTCTACATCTTTGCCGAGAGGCTCTACGCCATCGCACACGCCGCAAAGGTGGACAAGAACTTTACCAAGGACATCACCGACTACCTGCAGGACGGCAAGAAGAAATCCGCCCTGGCGCTCTGCAAGAAGAGCGACACCCCCGTGGCCAGAATGCTTGAGAAGGGCATCGACCGTATGGGCCGCCCCCTGCACGACATCCAGACGGCCGTGGAGAATGTGGGCAACCTTGAGGTGGCGCGCCTCGAGAAGGGGCTCCCGATACTCGCCTCCATCGCCGGCGGCGCCCCGATGGTCGGCTTCCTGGGCACCGTCGTGGGTATGGTGCAGGCCTTCTTCAATATGGCCGAGGCGGGCAGCAACATCGACATCACCCTCCTCTCGGGCGGTATCTACACCGCGATGATCACCACCGTGGGCGGCCTTATCGTGGGCATCATCGCCTACTTCGGCTACAACTACCTCACCAGCAGAATTTCTGACGTGGTGTACAAGATGGAGAACAGCACCATCGAGTTTATGGACGCCCTTGAGGCAGGTGCCCGCAAGAGCACAGTCTCCTCCGCTTCCGTGGACGCCATAGATCTTGACATCGAATAATCCCGGCAGGCAATGGCACTCAAAAGATCTTGCAAGGTAGACTCCAGCTTCTCGATGTCCTCTATGTCGGACCTCGTGTTCCTGCTGCTGATCTTCTTTCTGGTGACCTCGACCCTGATCAACCCCAACGCTCTCAAGCTGCTGCTTCCCAAGAGCACCGGGCAGGTCTCGGCCAAGCCGATGGCCACCGTATCCATCAAGCACTACCCGCAGCAGAACCGCGTCACCTACCACATCAACGGCGACACAAACCCCGTCCCCTTCGATGCGATAGAGGGTGAGCTGCAGGAGCTGCTGCAGAGCGAGGACGACCCCACTTTCAGCATCTACGCCGACGAAACCGTCCCCATCAAGGAGGTGGTTGCGATAATGAACATCGCCAAGCACAATCACTACAAGGTGATAATGGCGACATCACCCGAATAGGAGATAACCTATGAGCGAATACGGATATGAATCCAGGTCAAAGTTTATCGGGACTATGTCCGCGATAGGCTTTGCCCTGCTCGTGTCCGTGTACTGCTCCTACGCCACAATCAGCATTACCGACACCCACACCACTTCAGAAATTCTGATAGATATGGAGCCGGACCCCCTCCCCCCTCCCGAACCGGAGAAGATAGAGGTGGCGGCGGGCAAGGAGCCCCGCACGGAGCAGCCAAAGATGCGGCAGCCGATAAAGCTGGTGCAGAAGTCCGAGGCGCAGACCGTGGCATCGCGCGCCAACGAGAGCAGCGAGAGCACAGTGGGCGACAAGGGCGACGTGGAGGTCCCCGAACCGCCCCGCCCCAAGGAGATAAACAAGCGGGCCCTCTTCTCTTCTGCCCACAACAGCGACAAGGACACCACGGCGCAGCAGGTGGCGGAAAAGGTGAGCGAAGCGCTCACTGCGGGCCATCCGGCGGGCAACACCAAGCACGGCAGCACCGAGGGGGAGCCCTCGGCCAAGCTGGAGGGGCGCACCGTGGTGGGCTTCCTGCCCCTGCCCCGCTTTGACGCCGGCGACGGCGGCAAGGTGGTGGTCAAGATTGTGGTGAACCGCAGCGGCAAGGTGATTTCTGCGGTGCCCGGAGCCCCCGGCACCACCATTTCCGACAAGAGCCTGCGCGAGAGCGCGCGCAAGGCGGCCCTGGGCGCCCAGTTCAATGTGAGCCAGTCGGCTCCGGAGGCGCAGGAGGGGACCATCACCTACATATTCAGGGTGAAATAAAAGGCGCCGCAATCTCTTGCAGCGCCCATATGAAAAAGGTGAGACTATAAGCCGAGTTCCGTGAGAAGCCCCGAGGGGCCTCCCCCCTATCATTTATCTGTTGCAACCTACCCCCCGGCAAAGAGCGGGCAGCCCTTATGTGCCGGTATATTTGGTCTTGCAGCGTGCGGTCGCGTACTGCGCGTGTGTCGCCACACACGCCCGTGGGCTCTTACCCCGCGTTTTCACCCTTGGCGGCCTTGCGGCGCCGGTTGTTTTCTGTTACGCGAAACAAAAACTTACGCCCTTCTGTGATTTCCACAGCGCACTGCCCTGTGCTGCCCGGACTTTCCTGAGAGCCTCCCTTGCGGGAGTCTCCCCGATAGGGCGTCTCACCTGTAACTTCTATTCGAACATCGATTCGACGCGCGAAATTACATCATTTTCCTCTGCCGTCATAATTGCGGCGGGCTCAAGGGTGAATATTTCGCCCTTGCTGCGGCAGAGCTCGCTGCCGCCGCCGGTCACGTTCAGCATCACATTCTCCTTGCGGGAGACCTTGCCGGCGCTCACGGCATTGATAAGCCCCTGCAGCGCCACTGCGGCCTCGGCGGAGATGTCGACCCCCTCGCACTCCGCAAAGAGGGCACGGCAGCGCTCGATGTCGCTGTTGTCGGCAAGTTCTATGTCGCCGCCGGCATCGCTCAGGGCATCGAACAGGCCGCCTGCGATGGAATACGGCGGCTTGCGGTTGCTCAGCACCTTGGCCGTTATCTGCAAGGCCTTGGCGCGCGCCTCGTCGTCGTCCATAGGGAGCAGGGCGCGGCTACCCGCCTTCCAGGCATCGTGCATCGGGGTGAAGGGGATGTTCTGCGAGGGATAGAGCCGCATCTTGTGGCTGCCGAAGCGGCCGTCGCCGATCAGGCGCAGGTTGGCCTCCCAGGCGGCGATGGTGCCGGTGCCGCTGCCGATTGCCTGGAAATAGCAGTCGGGGATGCGGCCGATGACCTCGGCGGCGGAGAGCACCGTGGTGGACATTCCGTCGCGGCGGGCCACATTCTTGGCGCCCCCCTCTGCAAGGAAGCGGGGCGACGAGGCGATTTTGTCGCCCAGCGCTATGGCATCGAAGTAGTCGCTCCCCGCGGGGGTGCAGATGAGCTTCACGCAGGGGTTCACCGGCTCCTTGAACCAGAGGGCGCCGCGGCAGTCGTAGGGCACCGTGAGCACCAGCGGAATGTTGTTCATTGAGCACACGCGGGCAAAGGCGCGGGCGGTGTTGCCGGCGGAGGAGACCACCAGAATCTTGTCAAAGTCGGCGCCGAGGCGGCCGCAGACGCTGTAGGCCTCGGTCTCCTTGAAGGTGCAGGTCTCCATCAGGGCTCCCTTCTCGGGCCACCAGCCCGAAAAGGCCACATAGAGGTTCTCGAGCCCCAGGGCCTCGGCCAGGCGGCCGCTGCGGTAGGTCACCGTGGCGCTGCTCCCCTTGAGGGTCCGCTGCACAGGCAGCCAGTCGGCAAAACGGTAGATTCCGGCCTCCTTGGGGCCGAATTCTATCTGGCGCTTGTCATAGATGGTGCGCACCAGGGAGGGGGCGGGAGCCTCGCTGTCGGAGAGGGTCCACCCCTTGTCTTCAAAGACGCGGCCCGTGAGGACCGTCATAAGTTTGTATGCAGACATATCAGTTATGATTTTTTCGGTTGGGTGTTTTCGTCAAGTATTTCGGCAAAATCCTTCACCGGCACGGCGGCCGACTTGGAGAAGGTCTTGAGGCAGAGCGGGCAGGCGGTCACGATTTCGTCGGGATGGGAATGCATCAGGTTCTTGAGCGCACCGGCGGTGATGGGGGCGCGGTCTTCCCAGCCGAGGGAGAGGCTGCCCAGCGAGCCGCCGCAGCAGACGCTCTCCTTGCGCTCCTTCTCCGCCGGCACCAACTCCACCGCAGCCGAGAGGGCCTCGCGCGGGGCGGAGTAGATGCCGCAGCCGCGGCCCAGCTCGCACGGATCGTGGTAAACCGCCCGTCCGGCCCCCTTCCCGGGGGAGAGGCGGCCGGCCTTGATGGCCTCGTTGAAGTATTCTGTGTAGTGGACGACCCTTATGCCGTCCAGCTTGTATTCCTCTTTGAAGACGCGATAGCAGATGGGGCACGAAACCAGCAGGATATCGGCCCCGGAAGCCTTGATTATGGCGGTGTTCTTCTCCACCAGCGCGGCGGCCTCCTCCTTTTTGCCCGCGAGCATCAGCGGCCGTCCGCAGCAGATTGTGCCGTCCTTGTCCATCAGGGACCAGTCGGCCCCGCACTTGCCCAGCAGGCTCTGCACCGCGCGGGAAATCACGGGGGTCAGGGCGGTCATACAGCCGGCATAGTAGAGCACCTTCTCTCCGCTGCGGGGGGCGGGAACCTCAACGGGCTGCAACGGAACAGCGGCAGGGGCCGCGCCGGCAGCGCCCGCTGCGACAGGCAGCGCCGCCAGATAGCCGTAGTCCTGACGGATGCCGTACTGCCGCCGGTTGCGGATGGTCTGGCGCAGCGCGGTGGCGGAAATCTTTATCTGGCACAGCGCCTCGCACTTGCCGCACATAAGGCAGGCGTCGGTGATCTGGTTTACCTTCTCTTCGTTGCGCCGCTTTATCTGGCGGTTGAGATAGACGGTGGCCAGCTGGTTGTTTTTCTTGGCCGCCCCCATCGGGCAGGCGTCGATGCACACGCCGCAGCTGGGGCAGGAATAGAGCTGCGCCAGGGCGAATCCCCGCCGCTCGTGCACCACCTTGAGCCCGGCGTTGCGCATCGGAATCAGCATTATTTCCGAGGGGATGTGCATATAGCGGGAGAAGGGAAGCGCGAACATAAAGGTGCCCAACGCCACG
This sequence comes from uncultured Muribaculaceae bacterium, assembly GCA_964542575.1. Lineage (GTDB taxonomy): Bacteria > Bacteroidota > Bacteroidia > Bacteroidales > UBA932 > Equibacterium. The sequence continues at coordinate 30,878 of CAZIUO010000010.1, read as the reverse complement.
GAATAGGCCCACCAGGCCACGGTAAAGTTCTCCGGGTTGCTCATGAAATTCTTGAGCAGCAGGTTGATGGGCACTGTCATAAAGCTGCCGCCCGCGACCCCGGCGGTGAAGCCCTCCGCAATCCAGCGCAGGGGGAATATCGACCAGAGGGCGTAGAGGCCTATGTGGTCGGTGAGGGTCAGGCGGGTGGTGCGCCGCATCCCCATTGCGCGGGAGCGGAACCGCTTGAATATGGCCAGGGCGATGCCGCTGAGCACGATGAGCAGGCAGAGGTCCATCAAAAAGAAGAGGAGCGAGCCGCGCAGCTGCACATCCTTGACCTGCATGAAGTAGCGGAAGAAAATCGGGTAGTAGAACAGGTGCACCTTGTCGGGGACAAAGAGGAAGGTCTCTATGTGGCCTATTACAATCATCATAAACCAGCCGAAGGCGATGCTGCTGTGCATATAGCCCAGCAGGCGGTTGCGCTTCCACAGGCGCACGTGCAGCAGGCAGTCGCACACGATGTCCCGGCAGTTCTTCCAGAATGTGGCGGGGGTCACCAGCGAAATGTAGAATTTATAGCGGTCGGCGCGGCTCAGCTGGGAGAGAACCTTGACTATGGAGCCCAGGCACCAGCACAGCACAAACACCATCCCCGCCATAAAGGGGAGCACAAAGGGGTCGAAACTCTGCAATATACGCTCTTCCACGGCTACTCCTCCTTATACAATTTGAGCACGTCAAGGATTATGCGGCGGGTGTTGAGGCCGCGCGGACACACCAGAGTGCACTTGCCGCACAGCATACACCCTTTTATCTGCTGCAGCGCCTCCTTGCGGGCCCCTCTCTGCAGGGCGAGCATCACCCGTCTGAGGCTCACCGGGGTGAAGACGGCCGCAGTGCAGCTGGCGGCGCAGCTGCCGCAACTGATGCAGCGCATCACGTCGGGCTCCAGCGCCACAAGCTCCTTGAACTTGTCGTCTCCGCTATCGTTTAATATTATCGCGGAGCTCTTTGAGAGAGCGTAGCCGAAATCTTTCACCGTTTTCGTCTGATAAATATTCGTTAATGCGCAGCGCGGCGCTGCGGGCTTCTGTCAATGTCTCGGGCACAGTCTTGGGCCCGGTGCAGGCGCCGGCAAAGAAGAGCCCCCGGCGGGCCGAAACGCAGGGGTCGGAGATCGCGTCGGCGGGGAGGAAGAATCCGTCGCCGCCAAGCTGCAGCTTGAGGCTGCGGGCCATCTCGCGGTTCTGCTCGGGCGCCACGATGCCGCTCATAAGCACCAGCAGGTCCAGATTCACGCGCAGCGGCTTGCTCAGCAGAGTGTCCTCCGCCTTGACCAGCAGCCGGCCGTCCTGCATCTCGCCGACCTCCGACACGCGGCCTCTGACAAATCGCACCCCGGATAGCTGGGCGTTGTAGTACATATCTTCATATCCCCTCCCGAACATCCTCAGATCCATATAGAAGCAATAAACCGTGGCCTCGGGGAAGAGCTGCTTGAGCTCGGTGGCCTGCTTTACGGCGGTGGCGCAGCACACCTTGGAGCACTGGCGGTTGCAGACCTTCTCGTCGCGGCTCCCCACGCAGTGGACAAAACCCACCGCCTTGGGGTCGCAGACCCGCTCGTCGCTGCGGGTGCGGAAATAGTCCTCCAGCTCGGCATTGGTCATCACGCGGTCGTAGATTCCGTAGCCGTATTCCTGCTTTTTGGAGGCGTCGAACAGCTTGAAGCCGGTGGTCAGCAGCAGCGCCTGCGCCGTGACCGAGATGCCGTTGGAGAGAAACACCTGGTAGTCGCCCCCGATGTTGTTGATTCCCTGCACCTCGGCATCGGTGAAATATTTGATGCCCTGCATATCGTCCAGCATCTCCTGCAGCAGCTGCTGTGCGTCGCGTCCTTCGGGGAAAAGGCGGTCCCAGCGGGCCAGATGGCCTCCCAGATACGCCTCCTTCTCTATCAATATGGGGGTGTGCCCGAAGCGGGCTATGCAGCGCGCCGCCTCGATGCCGGCGGGACCTCCGCCGATTATTATGACATTCTTGCTCATAGGCTCTTAAAAGCACTTTATGTTTGCGGGGCACTCGGGCCTGGAAAGCTTGATGCCTCCGGTTCCGTCGTATTTCTTCCCGGGGTCGTAGGGGATGCCCATCTTGTCCAGCAGGGGCTCCACAGCCACCTGATGCATCTGCAGCCCGATGTCCCAGGGCTTGTAGCCCAGCACCAGCGCCGCCACCTCCTCGTAGGTGAGCACGGGGATGCCGTAGCCGTTCTGCGCGTAGGTCTTGCCGGTGGTCTCGGCTATGACATACTGCCAGCGGTCCATGAAATAGGCGCATCCGGGGCAGTTGGTGATAATCATATCGGGCCGGTAGGGCTCCATCGACTCGAATTTCTTGTGGGTGTTGGAGAGGCAGTAGCCTCTGTTGGCCCTTACGTGATACTGGCGGAAGCCGTAGCCGCAGCAGTGGCGCCGCTCGGGATAGTCTATCAGGCTGCCGCCCCAGCTCTCCACCATTCCGGCAAGCACATAAGGGTATTCGGCGCCGCCGACCCCCTTGGAGGGGAACATTTTGGCGTAGTGGCAGCCGATGTGCTCCACCACCCGCAGCGGCTCCCCGGTTTTGGGGTTCACCAGGCGGTAGCGGGCCTTCTCCGCTATCTCGTTGCGGAACTTGTACACCAGGTCGCTGGAGTGCACCAGGAATTCGGGCTTGTCAAACTCTCGCCGGCAGGCCTTCCAGAGATTCTCGCGCACCCTGGCCTCCAGCTCGGGGAATTCGTGCCAGGTCTCCAGCGCCTCCATATAGAGGCCGAACGATGTGATGCAGGAGCAGGTGTAGTTCTTGTAGCCCGCCTCCTTCATCAGCGAGAACTGGCGGGCGATTATGGTCATCTGGGTCTCCTGCGGGATGCACTCGTTGTGGTAGGCGATGCCGCCGCAGGTGGTGTGGTAGGGGTTCTCGCAGAAATCCTTGCCCAGGTCATTGCGCATTATGTCCAGATAGACCCTCTCGGCGCCGGGGAAGAAGTTCTGCCGTATGCAGCTGCGCACGAAGAACCAGCGGTCGTCCGGCATCTCCTTCTGATACTCGGACCATATTTTCTGTTTTCCCTGATAAATCATCGCTAACTGTTAAAATGTTTGTCACTGCACTCGGTGAATGTCCGGCGGCAGTATTCGTCCATATCAAGTCCCATCTCGCCGGCCTTCTTCTTTGAGGCGGACTCCACGGTCTCCATCCTGGCGGAGGCTCCGGTGACATCGAAGATCGCCTTGAGTTCGTCCAGGGCGCTCTGCGGGATTTTTCGCAGCACTCCCGGCCCTTCGCCGTCGAGATTGCTCCCCACGCGGCGGTGCACCTCGTCCAGATTGTCGCTTATCCACTCCCCTATCGGCCCCGACTCGGGATGGTCGGCGGGCAGGAAGGTCCTGGGGTAGATGCAGTAGCCGTAGTTGAGCACATTGCCGCACAGGGCACGCTGCAGCACCAGCTGCTGCCGCCCCTTCTCGCTCTCCACAAACATTCCCGTCTCTATGCTGAGGTTGCGCAGCGCCATCACCACCATACCCGGCACATTCCCGCGCGGGCAGCGGGTCATGCAGCTCATACACTCGCCGCAATACCAGATGGTGTCTCCCTTAAGCAGCTCCTCGATGCGGTCGTCATCGTGGGTCTGCACTATGTTCACTATGGTCTTGGGGTTGTATTTGTAAAACTCGGCGGCGGGGCAGATGGCCGTGCAGACCCCGCAGTTCATGCAGGATTTGAGCCCTTCCTTCATGCGGTAGTCCGCCGCCAGTCTGTCGTAAAGCTTTCCCATATCGCAAGGCTTCTATTTCACGGCGTCGTCAAACACGAAGCCCTCCGGGTGCCTGGCCTGCACCCCGAGGTCCTTGTAGAACTGCTGCAGGCGGATCATATCGGCCTGCACATCGTCGGTGAGGGGGAAAATCTCGCCGTAGCTGACCCTCTTGCCGGCATAGTCGATATACCCGGCGTAGACCGGCACTCCGGCTTTGCGGGCTATGGTGTGGAAGCCGGTCTTCCACTTCTTCACCGGCTTGCGGGTCCCCTCCGGAGCCATTCCGAACAGGATCTCATCGTGGGTATTGAAGGCCTCCACCATCTGCATCGCCATCCCCTTGCCGCACCCCTTCTGGGGCTTGAGGGGAATCGCCCCCCAGCGGCGCATCATCCGGGCAAAGGGCCATACAAAATATTGCTCCTTCACCAGAATGTGGATTTTGGCCTCCTTGCTGATGGCATACAGATAGGCGATGACAAAGTCCCAGATGGAGGTGTGGGGCACCCCCAGTATCAGCGCCTTGCCGTCTTTGGGGAAGTTGTCGTCGGGGTGCCAGCGCAGCACCTTGCGCAAAATGAAATCTGCAGTTTTAGCTCTCATCTATTGTGCCTCCTCTACGTTGTCTATGTCGCTGCGCAGGTTGTCGCGGATAAAGTCCAGGCGTATGTTGTCGTTCTCGCCCATATAGAATTCCAGAAGATCGGCCACGGGGTCGTCGGCGGCCAGATGCACCTTTTCCAGGCGGATGTCCTTGCCTATGAATCCCTTGAACTCGTCGGGAGAGATCTCGCCGAGACCTTTGAAACGGGTCACCGTGGAGTTCTTCATGGAGCTTGTGGCGGACTCCTTCTCCGCGGTGGAGTAGCAATACACGTTGCGGTTCTTGTCCGACACCCTGAAGAGCGGCGTCTGCAGTATGTAGAGATGCCCCTGGCGTATCAGGTCGGGGTAGAACTTCAAGAAGAAGGTGAGCAGCAGCAGGCGGATGTGCATACCGTCCACATCGGCATCGGTGGCTATCACCACATAGTTGTAGCGCAGGTTGTCCAGGTCCTCGTCTATGTTGAGGGCCGCCTGCAGCAGCGAGAGCTCCTCGTTTTCGTACACGTCGGTCTTGGTGGCCTTGTGGCTGTTGAGCGGCTTGCCCTTGAGGCTGAACACCGCCTGGGTGTTGGCGTCGCGGATCTTCTTGATGGAGCCGCTGGCGCTGTCGCCCTCGGTGAGGAATATCATTGTGGCGTCGCGCATCGCGTTCTTGTCGTTGTAGTGGATGCGGCAGTCGGAGAGCTTCTTGTTGTTGAGCGAGGCCTTCTTGAGGCGCTCCTTTGTCTCCTTGCGCAGCCCCTGGATGGCCTTGCGGTCCTTCTCGCTGGCGAGAATCTTGGTCAGCATTATGTCGGCCACATCCTTGTGCTGGTGCAGGTAGTTGTCCAGCTCGCGGCTGATGAAGTCGCCCACGAACTTCTGCATCGAGAGCCCCTCCTTGTTGATGGTCTTGCTGCCCAGCTGCACCTTGGTCTGCGCCTCGAACTCCGGCTCGTCCATACTGATGGCGATGGCGGCCACAATCGACTGCCGCGCGTCGGCGGGGGTGAAGTCCTTCTTGTAGAAATCCTTGAGGGTCTTGCCGATGGCCTCGCGCAGCGCCGCCACGTGGGTTCCGCCCATCACCGTGTTCTGGCCGTTGACAAACGAGGCGATATTCTCGCCGTAGCGGTTGCCGTGGGTCAGCACCACTTCTATGTCGGTGCCGGTCAGGTGGATGGGGGGATAGAGCGGCTCCTCGTCCATATTGTCGTTCAGAAGGTCCAGCAACCCCTCGGTGGATTTGTAGAGGGTCTTGTTGTAGCTCAGGGTGAGCCCCACGTTGAGGTAGGCGTAGTTCTTCACCATCTCCACTATGAACTCCTCGTTGAATTCATAGCCGGGGAATATCTCCTCGTCGGGGGTGAAGGTTATCTGGGTGCCGCCGCGCTCCGTGCTCTCGGTCTCCCCCTCCTCCTGCAGCTTGCCCTGCGCAAACACGGCCCATTTTGTGCGCCCGTCGCGCCACGACTGCACCTTGAAATAAGACGAGAGGGCATTCACCGCCTTGAGGCCGACGCCGTTGAGGCCGACGCTCTGCTTGTAGCTCTTGTTGTTGTACTTGCCGCCGCTGTTGAGCCGGCTCACCGCCATTATCATATCCTTGAAGGGGATGCCTCGGCCGCCGTCGCGCACCGAGACCGTCTTGCCCTCCAGCGAAATGTCTATCCTGCGGCCGCTGCCGCTGCGGAATTCGTCCACCGAGTTGTCTATCACCTCCTTGGTGAGGACATAGATGCCGTCGGAGGCGTCGCTGCCGTCGCCTCGGCGGCCGATGTACATCGACAGCCTCTGGCGGATGTGCTGCACGTCTTCCAGGTGGATGATGCTGCCGTCGCCGTATTCGTAATTCTTCTGCTCTGTTTCTTCGCTCATCTGTATTCTTCTATTTCTGCCTTATGAAAATCTGCAGCGGGCACCCCTTGAAGTCGAAATGCTCGCGGATCTTGTTCTCCAGGAAACGCCTGTACGGGTCCTTCACATACTGCGGCAGATTGCAGAAAAATGCAAACGAAGGGAACGCCGTGGGCAGCTGGGTCACATATTTTATCTTTATGTACTTCCCCTTCCATGCGGGCGGGGGATAATTCTCTATCTCGGGCAGCATAGCCTCGTTGAGGCGCGAGGTGGGAATCTTGCGGGAGTAGTTCTCATAGACCTGCGCGGCCGCGTCCAGCACCTCCAGAATGCGCTGCTTCTTGAGCACGGAGGTGAAGATTATGGGGATGTCGTTGAAGGGCTGGAGCCGGCTGCTGAGCGCCTCGCGGTACTCCTTCATTGTGTTGTTGTCCTTCTCGATGGCGTCCCACTTGTTCACCACCAGCACGCACCCCTTGCGGTTGCGGTTGATTATGTTGAACACCGCCAGGTCCTGGGCCTCGATGCCCTGCTGCGCGTCTATCATAAGTATGCAGACGTCGGAATTCTCTATGGCGCGGATGGCGCGCATCACGGAGTAGAACTCCAGGTCCTCGGTCACCTTCTTCTTCTTGCGCAGGCCGGCCGTGTCCACCAGCATGAATTCGTGCCCGAACTTGTTGTAATAGGTGGAGATGGCGTCGCGGGTGGTGCCCGCCACGGGGGTCACAATGTTGCGGTCCTCCCCCAGCAGGGCGTTGGTGAGCGACGACTTGCCCACGTTGGGCTTGCCCACGACGGCGATGCGGGGCAGACGCTTTTCCTCCGCCTCCTCCACTATGCGGCTGTCGTTGGGGAGTTTTTCAAGCACGGCGTCGAGCAGCTCGCCCGTGCCGCTGCCGGTGGCCGACGAGAGGGAGAAAGGCTCCCCCAGCCCCAGCGAGTTGAATTCGTACACTCCGTACATCTTCTCGGCGCTGTCCACCTTGTTCACCGCCAGCAGCACCGGTTTTTTGCTGCGGCGCAGAATGTCGGCGATTTCGGCGTCGAAATCGGTGATGCCGGTGCCCACTTCAGTCATGAATATCACCAGGTCGCTCTCCTCTATGGCTATCATAACCTGGCTGCGGATGGCGCTCTCGAACACGTCATCGCTGTTTATCGTGAAACCTCCGGTGTCAACCACGGAAAATTCGTGGCCGCACCATTCGCACTTGCCGTAATGGCGGTCGCGTGTCACGCCGGAGACGTTGTCGACAATGGCCTGACGCATCCCCACCAGACGGTTGAAGAGGGTCGATTTGCCGACATTGGGTCTTCCCACTATTGCTACAAGATTGTTGTTCATATCTCTTTAAAATGCCGGATTGGCATACATTACTATATCGTCTTTGGTTATGGTGCCGCTGCAGAGTATCAGCAGGCGCTCCACCACATTGCGCAGCTCGCGGATGTTGCCGGTCCAGGGCTTCTTCTGCAGCTCCTTGTAGGCCTCTGCCTCCACTTTGAGGCGCTGCATACCCGTCTCGGCGCATATCTGCTCTATGAAATAGTCCACCAGCAGGGGGATGTCCTCCCGGCGCTCCGCAAGGCTGGGGACGTGGATGAGAATCACGCTCAGGCGGTGGTAGAGGTCCTCGCGGAAGTTGCCCTTGGCAATCTCGTCTATCAGATTCTTGTTGGTGGCGGCAATCACCCGCACGTTGACCTCGATGTCCTTGTCGCTGCCCACGCGGTTGAGCTTTTTCTCCTGCAGCACCCGCAGCACCTTGGCCTGCGCGGCGAGGCTCATATCGCCGATTTCGTCAAGGAAGAGGGTGCCGCCGTCCGCCTGCTCGAACTTGCCCTTGTGCTGCTTGATGGCGGAGGTGAAGGAGCCCTTCTCGTGGCCGAAAAGCTCGCTCTCTATAAGTTCCCCCGGAATCGCGGCGCAGTTGACCTCCACAAACGGGGCGGCGGCGCGGTTGCTTTGCTGATGCAGATTGTGCGCCACCAGCTCCTTGCCGGTGCCGTTGCCGCCGGTCACCAGCACCCGGGCGTCGGTGGGGGCCACGCGGGCGATGACGTCGCGCACGTGCTTTATGGCCTCCGACTCGCCCACTATGGTGTAGCGGTTGTCCCGCTTCTTGCGCAGAATGCGGGTCTCCTTCACCAGCGAGGTCTTCTCGGTGGCGTTCTTGAGGGTGATGAGAATGCGGTTCAGATCGAGCGGCTTCTGTATGAAGTCGTACGCCCCCTTCTTGATGCAGTCCACGGCGGTGTCGATGTCTCCGTGGCCCGAAATCATTATGATGGCGGCGTCGCAACCCTCGCTCACAAGCTTCTCCAGCAGCTCCACTCCGTCCATTCCGGGCATCTTGATGTCGCTGAATATGGCGTCGAAATTGCCCGCCATGGCGGCCTCGTAGCCCTGCAGGCCGTCTTCCGCCAGAGACACGGTGTGCCCCTCGTATTCAAGTATCTCCTTGAGAGTGTTGCGGATAGCCCGCTCGTCGTCTATAATCAGCAGTTTCATATCAGAAATCAGGATTAGTGCAGAACCCCGCCTCGCGCCCTTTGCCACGCGGGGCATTAAAACGTGCAGAGTTCATTCTTGCAAATGTAGTCAATTTTTAAGTATTTTTGTAAATCAATACGCACGCGATGAAACAACTGCCACAAATCATTATCGCCATTGACGGCTATTCTGCCACAGGCAAAAGCTCCTTTGCCCGCCTCATAGCCACGCGGCTGGGCTACACCCACCTCGACTCCGGGGCGCTCTACCGTGCGGTGACGCTGCACGCGCTGCGCTGCGGCGCCATATCCGGCGGCAACATCAACCGGGAGGCCCTCGTCGCCTCGCTCGCCGGCCTGGAAATCACCCAGTGCCCCGAGACCTGCATCGGCGGCGAAAATGTGGAGGGCCAGATCCGTTCGCTGGAGGTCAGCGCCTTTGCCAGCCCCGTGTCGGCCATTGCGCCGGTGCGCGACTTTGTGGACAGCCTGCTGCACAAGGCGGGCAGCCGCGGAGGCATAGTGATGGACGGGCGCGACATCGGCACCACTGTGTTCCCCGATGCCCAGCTCAAGATATTTATGGAGGCCGACGACCTGGTGAGGGCGATGCGCCGCTATCGCGAGACCACCGACCCCGGCGTGAAATTCATGGACGTGCTGCGCAATCTGCGCGAACGCGACAAGCGGGACTCCAGCCGCGAGGTGTCCCCCCTGCGCAAAGCCCCCGACGCCATTGTGCTGGACAACACCACAATGACCCTGGAGGACGAGATGCGCTGGCTGGTGAATCTGCTCAACAGCAAGTATGGCTTCTCGCTTTAGCATCGAAATCGACCCCGATTCGGGATTCTGCCACGGCGTGGTGCGCGCGGTGGACAAGGCGGAGGAGTTCCTCTCGCAGGAGGGGAGCCTGTATTCGCTGGGGGCGATGGTGCACAACACCGCAGAAATCGCCCGCCTCGGCGCAGAAGGGCTCGAGACGATAGACCTGGAACAGATGAAACGGCTGCCCGCGGGCTCCACGGTGCTCATCCGCGCCCACGGGGAGCCCCCGCATACCTACGCCCTGGCCCGCAGCCTGGGCATCCGGCTCATAGACTGCACCTGCCCGGTGGTGCTGGGGCTGCAGAAAGACATCGCCGCAGCCTACGCCTCGGCGCGGGAGAGCGGCGGCCAGGTGGTCATCTTCGGCAAGAAAGGGCACGCGGAGGTCAACGGCCTGGTGGGCCAGACGGGGGGCGAGGCCATAGTGATCGAGAGTGCGGACGAGATTTCCCGCATCGACTTCGGCCGCCACATAGAGCTCTTCTCCCAGACCACCCGCGACAAGGGGGAATACGAGAATCTGCAGCGGGCCATCCGCGACAGAGGAGGCGATGTGACGGTGCACGACACCATCTGCCGCCAGGTGCAGAACCGCCTGCGGCACCTCTCCCAGTTTGCCGCATCTTTCGACGTGATACTCTTTGCCAGCGGCCGGGAGAGTTCCAACGGCCACGTGCTCTTCGAGCTCTGCAGAAGCCACAACAGCGCCTCGCATTGGGTCGAGGGACCCGCATCCATCCATCCGGAGTGGCTCGCCGGAGCCCGCAGCGTGGGCATCTGCGGGGCCACCAGCACCCCGCGCTGGCAGCTGGAAGAGGTTGCCGCCGCGCTGGAGAATCTGTAAATTTGCTCATAATTTGACTTTTGCTAAATTTGCACCTTCAGAAACCAAATTTTTACCGATAATATTTATTTATGGCAACTACAGCTGATTTTAAAAATGGACTGTGCATAGATTTCAACGGCAAGCCGTGCTCTATCGTGTGGTTCCAGCACGTTAAACCGGGCAAAGGCCCCGCATTCGTAAAGACCAAACTCCGCAATCTGGAGAACGGCCGCATTCTGGAGAAGACCTACACCGCAGGTGAGAAAATCGAGACCATCACCGTGGAGCACCGCCCCTACCAGTACCTCTACAAAGATGAGGACGGATACAACTTTATGCATTCCGAGACTTTCGAGCAGGTACACCTCGGAAGCGAAATGATAGACAACGCCGACCTGATGAAGGAGGGCCAGACAGTGGAGATGATTTTCCTTGCAGGAGAAGACGAGCGCTGCCTCACTTGCGAGCTCCCCACCTACGTGGAGCTTGAAGTGACCTACACCGAGCCCGCAGTGAAGGGCGACACCGCCTCTTCCAACGCTCTCAAGGAGTGCACTCTGGAGACCGGCGCAACCCTTATGGTGCCCCTGTTCATCAACCAGGGCGACAAGATCCGCGTGAACACAGTGGACCGCACCTACGGCGAGCGCGTGAAATAATCCTCCGCCCGTCAAAAGCAAAAGAGCCTGCCGGATATCCGGCGGGCTCTTTTGCTTTTATAACCTGTCTGCAAATAATGTTTACTGCTTTTCTATCTTGATTTGCAGTATCTCGTTGGTCCCCTCGGCGCTCTTCACGAATATTATCACCCTGTATCTTGAGCCGCCGGCGTCCAGGTTGGCCACCGCATAATTCATAGGGGGCCGCCCGCTCTTGTGCATTATCTTGAATTCCTTGGGGGTGTTCTTCGCAAAGAAGTTGCGGAGTATCAGCTTGGCCTGGTTGCGGGTGCAGTTGTTTATGGTGCCCAGGACATCCACCTGAAGATTGTCGGCAAACCAGACTGAGAGTTTCTCGCTGTCCCCGGCCTCCATATACTTTGCGATGGGGACGAAAACGTCGCCGTCGTCTATGGGGCGGGCATCAATTTTGAAGACCGATGCGCAAAGCAAAATTGAAATCAGCAGATATTTTTTCATACCTTTATCTAAGTTTTGACAGGGGTCAATTTTTCAAAAATCAAGCCACACGATGAACATACGTCTTATTTTGGTGGGCAAGACCGAGGCCAAATGGCTGAAGCAGGGGCAGGAAGAGTATGCCGGACGCCTGTCGCACTACTGCCGGTTCTCCATTGTGGAGATTCCGGAACTCAAAAACGCAAAATCGCTCTCCCGCGACCAGATAAAGGAGAAGGAGGGCGAGCTGATTTTAAAAACGGTGAGCCCTTCCGAAGAGCTTATACTGCTTGACGAGCGGGGCGGGATGTTCTCCTCGACCGCCTGGGCGCGCGAGATGGAGAAGAAGTTCCTCCACAGCTCGCGCGACATCGCCTTCGTCATCGGGGGCAGCTACGGCTTCAGCCCTGACGTCTACAGCCGCGCCGACTCGATGGTCTCCCTCTCCAAGATGACCTTCTCCCACCAGCTGATAAGGGTCGTGTTTCTTGAGCAGCTCTACCGCATATTCACCATAATCAAAGGGGAGCCCTATCACCACGAATGAAAAAGGCCTACAAATATGCCATATCGCTGCTGGTAGCAGTTTCCGCCGCACTTTTCATAGCATCGTTCTTCAAGGAGGACCCGGCGCACGAGATGCAGTCCGAGGCCTCCCGGATGCAGCGCAACCTGCACAAGCGGGAGCTGGTGCTCAACCGCTACTGCCGGGGCGTTCTGGAGGGGACCGCGACCCTCAAGGAGCGCAGCGACCTGCCGGAGGATATGGTGATCTACCTCTACCGCAGCGACACCCTGAGCGAATGGGTCAACGAATTCCCCATCGCCAACGACGCGATCCGCCCCTCCCGCTCATATTACAGGCTCCACCACCTGCTGGCCTCCGAGCAGATCTTCTCCACCCCGCTGGCCTACATCGACGGCACCCAGGACTATGTGAACCTGGGCTCCGCCTGGTATTATGTCAAGGTGTGGCGCGACGGGCGGGACTGCCTCATAGGGGCCATCCTCATAAAGAACGAATACCCGCTGGAGAGCATGAGCTATGCCAACGAGACCAACCCCAAGCTGCATCTGAGGGGCAAATACACCACCGCCCCGCTGAATTCGGCCACGGGCATAGTGGTGAGCAGTTCCGACGGCACCCCCCTCTTCTCCGTGGTGGAGAACTCGCGGTCGCACTACAGCTACGGCTACTACCCCCTGCACTGGACGGTGATAGTGCTGCTGCTTTTGGCGGTATTCCTCTATCACCTTGCGCGCCGCAACCGCCGCTCGTTTGCCGTCTACACGGTTCTCATCACCGCCCTGATATTGTGGGCGCGCCATCTGGGGCACATCTGCGACCCCTCCGGCACCCTGTTTTCTCCGCTGACCTATGCGGGCAACAGCCTTCTGGACTCGCTCAGCAGCCTGCTGGCCGCCAACACCTACATATTCCTGCTGTCGATGGGGGTTTTCATCGTCAGGGTGCCGCTGCTGAAGCGGTTCCGCAAGCTGGAGAGGCGCGGACGCCGCCTGTGCGCCGTCGCCAGCGTCACCGTCACGGTGCTGCTGTTCCTCTACATCAACTACACGCTGCGCTCGCTCATCTACAACTCCAACATCAACCTGAATCTGGAGCGGATCTATTCCATCAGCGTCTATTCGATATTGACTCTGCTGACCTACGCGCTGCTGTTCGTGTCGCTGCTGCACGCCCTGCAGCTGTGCGTCACCACCATAGCGGGCCGGCGCGTCACCAACATCTACAACTGGAAATACTTCATCTGCTACCTTGTGGCGGTGGCCCTCTACTGCACCACCACCATCTATTCCGCAGGCCTCAAAAAGGAGATCAGCAGCAACCGCCTGCTCACCGAGCGCCTCTCGATAGACCGCGACCTCTCGCTGGAGGTGCAGCTGCGCACCATCGAGCCGGGCATAGCGGGCGACCAGATCATAGCCATCCTCACCTTCTGGCAGGGGGGTGCAAGCGACATTATCCGCAACAGGATTCTGGAGCGATATCTCTTCAGGAGCTTCTCGTCGCGCTACAACATTACGGTGACCACCTGCAACCCCTCCACCCAGCTGATCGTGGACCGCAACACCCCCGCCCTCAACTGCATCGGCTTCTACAGCGAGGAGCTGCGCAAATACGGAGTGCCCCTATCGCCCAACTCGCACTTCTTTTTCCTGAACAACTTCAGCGGGCACGCCTCCTATCTGGGCGTATTCACTTATGTGAATTATGACACGATGGAGGCGACCAACCTCTACATAGAGGTCGAGTCGCGCTTCCGCTCGGGCAAGGGGTCCAATCTGTCGGAAATCCTCTCGCACCAGTCGCTGGGGCCCGACATCCCCCCCTATTATTCCTACGCCAAATATTGCTACGGCCGTCTGGTGGCCTACTCCGGCAATCAGACCTTCCCCACCGAGATAGATATGAGCTCTTATCGCGAGGGCTACTACCTGGGGCACAGCGGCAAGACGCTGCAGTTCATAAACAAGGTCAGCGACGACGACCTCGTGATTCTCAGCCGCCCCATCCCGGGCTTTCTGAGGCACGTGATACTCTTCTGCTACCTGTTCTTCCTGATGGCGGCAGTGATCGTGCCCAGCACCTCGCATCTGCGCAAGAGCAAGCTGTTCACCCTGCCCCGCAACACCTACAAGCGGCGCATCACCGGGGTGATGCTGGTTTCCGTGGGGCTCTCGCTGCTCTGCGTGGGGGCCGGCACCGTCTGGTTCACCGTGCAGCGCAACCGCAACGTCAACGGGCGCAACATGGTGCGCAATATGGAGATTGTGCAGAGCACCCTCTCCGAATATTGCCAGTACGCCCTGCGCTACACCGACATCAACACCCCGCAGCTGCAGGAGGCGATGAAGTCCATCTCCGGCAGCACCGGCAACGACATCAACATCTACGACACCCACGGCGTGCTGCTGTGCACCACCCGCCCCGAGCTGTTCAACAACTCGATACTCGGCCTGAGGATGGACCACGCCGCCTACCGCGCCATAGCCAAGGAGAACTACCTCAACTATGTGTGCTCGGTGAAAATAGTGGGCAATTCGTTCCAGTCCATCTACGCCCCGCTCTACAACATCGACGGCGATATGGTGGCCATAGCCAACATCCCGCACGTCACGGAGCAGACCCAGTTCCAGATGGAGGGGGCGATGATCGTGTCCAGCATCATCAACCTCTACCTGCTGATGCTGCTGCTGAGCACTTTCCTGAGCGTGATGCTGGCCAACTCCATCTCCAAGCCCATCACCAGCATAAAGAACTCGATGATGCGCCTGCCGGGGAGCAAGAAGAAGGAGCATCTGGAATACCGCGAGGGCAAGGACGAGCTGGGAATGCTGGTGGCCGCCTACAACAGGATGGTGGACGAGCTGGACGAGAGCACCCGCCTGCTGGCCCGCACCGAGCGCGAGACCGCCTGGAAGGGGATGGCGCGCACCATCGCCCACGAAATCAAGAACCCGCTGACCCCGATGAAGCTGAGCATACAGCATCTGCAGCGGCTCAAGAGAGACAACGCCCCCGGCTGGGAAGAGAAGTTTGACAAGACCAGCGCCACGCTGCTGGAGCAGATAGACATCCTGACCCGCGCCGCCACCGACTTCTCCACCCTCT
This sequence comes from uncultured Muribaculaceae bacterium, assembly GCA_964542575.1. Taxonomy (GTDB): domain Bacteria; phylum Bacteroidota; class Bacteroidia; order Bacteroidales; family UBA932; genus Equibacterium. The sequence goes on along the minus strand of CAZIUO010000010.1, from coordinate 15,741 downwards.
CCAAGCTCTTCTCAGACGAGGAGGTGACCCACGAGGACCTTCTGGTGCTGCTCAGGCGGGAGGCGGAGCTGTTCCTGTCGGCGGAGAATTTCACGATCGGCATCGTGACCGACCTGGAGAGCGCCCCGATAGATTTGCGCAGGCAGCAGATTCTGCGCGCCTTCACCAACCTCATCTCCAACGCCTCGCAGGCCATCGGCAACCGCGACGGCCGCGTGGTGATCCGCATCTCGGGGGGCGGCGACAGCTATCAGGTGAGCGTGGAAGACAACGGCCCCGGCGTGAGCGAAGAGAACATCCCCAAGCTGTTCAGCGGCAACTTCACCACCAAGACCGACGGCAGCGGCCTCGGCCTGTGCATCTGCCGCGACATATTCGAGCAGAACGGCGGCAGCATCCGCTACGAGCGCAGCGCCCTTCTGGGCGGCGCGTCATTCGTGGTGACCCTCCCCGCCCGCCAGGTAGAGTAGCCGGCTGGCAGAAACGCTGTCCAGCACCCCGTTTTTCACGAGGTCCCCGAGCGACCATTGAGCCGAGTCGGTGACCGACTTGTAGCGCGCAATCCCCTTTGCGGCATAGCTGCCGATGTAGGGATGGGCGGCGAGCTCGCTTTTGGTGGCGCTCCAGAGGGTGAACTGCGGCTCGCGGCTCGCAGTCTCCACCCCGTCGGCAAAGCGGGCGAGCCGCTCCGCCTCAAAGCCGTCGATTTCCAGCAGCTGCCCCACGCTTGTAAAGGCGCCGCCCAGCCGCGCGCGGTAGCGGATTATCTTGCCGGCATAGTAGGGGCCGATGCCCCGCAGCTGCAGCAGGTCGGTGCTGTCGGCGCTGTTCAGATCCAGCTTCTTGAGCTTGATGTATGGCTTCAGCCGCCGGAACAGGGCGCTGTCCACCACATACATCTTGGCAAAGTCCTCCGGCTTGTAGTAGCGCCCGCCTTTGTTGCGGTAGTTCTCTATCACCTGCGCCTGGCGCTCGCTCAGCCCCAGCCGCACCAGTTCCTCCACCGTGACCGTGTTGGGGTCAAAGGGGAACGACTCCGGCTCTGGTTTCTTCTTGAGGCTCTCCTCCAGGACCCGACGCGAGTCGCTGTAGGGGTACTCCTTTTTGGGGGCGAGGCCACCGGCCACCACCCCCGCAGCGCCCTTATGCGCAGCGCCTTGCCCCGAGGCGCCTGAAGATGCGCCACCCGCCGAAGCGGCTGAAGAAGCGCCGCCTGCAGAAGGGCCTGAAGATGCGCCGCCCGTGGCTGCGGACGACCCTCTCCCCCCTGCGGGCTTCCCTTCCCCGGCAGAAGATTTGCCCGGGGCAGCGCCGCCCGCGCGGCCGCCTTGCGCCGAAGGCCCGCCCGCCGGGGGTGCCGCCTGTGCGGCTGAATCAGCGGCCTGCGCCGCATCGGCCTGTCCCCCGCCGGAACGTTCTGTGCGCCGGAAAACATTGCCCGTAAAAATCGCCGCCTGGAATCCAAGCACCAAAAAAATCAGGGCAACCGCACCGGAGGCGGCCGCCTTTGAAAGTTTCTCCCGCTTCATATCTCTCCTTCATAAAATAAAAGTTAAAGTCTATTTGTCGCCGCAGCCCGCCACCACTATCACTATCTCCCCTTTTGGCGGATGGTCGGTGAAGAATTGCGCCAGAAATGAGAGGCTGCCCCGCACCGTGGTGTCGTGGATTTTGGAAATCTCCCGGCTCACCGACGCCTTGCGCTCCTCCCCGAAATATTCCGCCAATTGCGAGAGGGTCTTGGCCAGCCGCAGCGGCGATTCGTAGAACACCATCGTGCGCCGCTCCAGGGCAAGCTCCGTAAGACGGGTGTGCCGCCCCTTCTTCACCGGCAGGAAGCCCTCGAAGCAGAAGCGGTCGCAGGGGAGGCCCGAATTGACCAGCGCCGGAATCAGGGCGGTGGCCCCGGGCAGGGTCTCCACCTCCACCCCCGCCTCTATGCAGGTGCGGGCCAGCAGAAAGCCGGGGTCGCTGATGCCGGGGGTGCCGGCATCGCTGATGAGCGCCACCGAAAGGCCGGAAAGAATCTTTTCGCAGATGCGCGAGGCCGTCTCGTGCTCGTTGAACTTGTGGTGGCTCTCGGCGTGGGTCGTGATTCCGAACTTTTTGAGCAGCACCCCGCTGGTGCGCGTGTCCTCCGCAAGTATCAGATCTACACTCTGTAACACCTCGACAGCCCGGGGAGTCATATCGCCGAGGTTGCCGACAGGTGTGGGAACGATGTAGAGTTTTGACATTTTTTATGCTATATTTGCTTGGTCACCCCACAAAGGTAGTTTATTTTCTCAGCACAATGTTCATAGAGAACACAAAAAATCCCGGCTGGATAGAGGTCATCTGCGGCTCGATGTTTTCCGGCAAGACAGAAGAGCTTATCCGCCGCCTGCGCCGCGCACAATTCGCCAATCTCCGCGTGGAGATTTTCAAACCCTCCATCGACACCCGATATTCCGAGGAGGAGGTCATCTCCCATCAGGGCAACCATATTCTCTCCACCCCCGTGGACTCCAGCAGCAGCATAATGCTGCTCTGCGGCGACGTGGACGTGGTGGGGATAGACGAGGCCCAGTTTTTTGACGACGGCATAGTGGACATTGTGCAGCAATTGGCCTCAAACGGCGTCAGGGTGATTGTGGCGGGGCTGGATATGGACTATCTGGGCAAGCCGTTCGGCCCGATGCCGGCGCTGATGGCGGTGGCCGAATATGTCACCAAAGTGCACGCCATCTGCGTCAAGTGCGGCGACCCGGCCAACTACTCCCACCGCCTCATCTCAAGCGACCGTCTGGTGGAGCTGGGAGAGAAGCAGACCTACGAGCCCCTCTGCCGCCACTGCTTTGAGAAGGCGATGCTCAATAAATCTTGAGTTCCCCCACTACTATCCCCTTGCTGGCAGCCTGCACGATGGGGACAATCTTGCCGTCGAGGTTCTTCACCTCGGCCGGATGCTCTATGAATGTGTGGCTGTGACCGCCGATTATGAAATCTATGTCGCGGCTGGAGGCAGCCATCACGTCATCGGTGACATCGGTCTCATTACCCCCTTCGAATCCGAGGTGCGAGAGCAGAATCACTATGTCGCAGTGCTTGCGCTTCTTGAGATAGTGCGCCCAGCGGTTGACCTCCTCCACAGTGTTCAGCGGCTCGAGGCCCGCCAGGTTGGGCGCCGACACCACGCTTGCCAGGCGGGCGATGGCCCCCACTATGCCTATTTTGAAGCCGCCGCGCTTTATTATCGTGTACGGCTGCACATAATCGGCAAGCGGAGTCTGCGAGAAGTCGTAGTTGCAGCAGACGGTGGGGAAGCGGCTATTGGAGAGCCGGCGGGCGAACTCCTCCTGCCCGTTGTCGAACTCGTGGTTGCCGATGGTCACCGCATCGTAGCCGAGCAGATTCATCAGATCCATCTCCAGGTCGCCGCCCCCCACTGTGAAATAGGGGGTGCCCTGGTTGTAGTCGCCGCAGTCCAGCAGCAGCACATTCTCCGCCCCGTATTCGGCGCGGATGCTGTCGATGAGGTTCAGGCGGCGCTCCACACCGCCCAGCCCCGCCTTGCGGCCGGTGCGGATGGGCTCTATCTGGCTGTGGGTGTCGTTGGAGTGGATTATCACCAGCTTCTGGGCATTGGCCGCGGAGACCGTCGCCAGGGCCAGCGCAAAAGAGAATATCAGGCGCTTCATCATTTTTTCTTCTTGTCGTTTCTCCCCACGGGGTTGTCAAGCTGCACGCGGCCGTCGGTCTTCAGGTCCAGGACCCTGCCGGAGGCCATCACGCCGCGCAGATAAGAGGCCATTGCATCGTGCAGCACCACTCCTGTGTTGTTGCACTCGATTATGCCGTCGCCGAAGTCGATGCCGTCGCCACCGGTCACCAGAAAGTCGATTGTGGCCAGCTTGTATTCGCGCTCGTCGTCGAGCGGCTCGCCCGCAATCGTGCATTCGCGCAGGGTGTCGGCGTCAGCGACTATACGGATGCCGCTCAGCGGCTCCATACGCTCTGCGACCAGATGCTGCACCAGATTGCGGATGGTGCCTCCCTTGAGGGTCAGCACGCAGATTTTGTTGTCGAAGGGGGATATGCTGAGCACATCGTAGACCCTCACCGCCCCTTTGGGCATATCGGTGCGGATGCCGCCGAAGTTCATCAGCCCCGCCTCTATCGTCTCTCCGGTGATCATTTCCGCCGACTCGCGCAACATATCCACCATAAAGTCGCTGAAGGCGCTCTCGGGCTTGGCTTCGTTGTAATTGTCCCTGCTGTAGCAGAGAATCTCCTGCAGCGGGGCTATCAGGCTGTCGTATTCGGCGATCTTCTCCCTCACGGCGCTGCTTTCGCCACTGTCGTAGAGGGTGTCTATCGTGTGATACTGCCAGCTGTAGCTCTCGTAAGTGCGCGTTCGGCACGATGTAAGCGCCAAAAGCAGCAGCGCTGCGGCGGCAACTCTTTTCATAAGTTATTCTTTATATCTGATCCAGTTCCAGAGGTCCTTGAAGGTGGCCTTCTTGCCATAAGTGAGTATGCCGACCTTGTAAATCTTGGCCGAGACATACACCGTCGCCACAAAAGTGGCTATCAGCAGCACTATCGAGAGTATCAGCTGCCAGGCGGGCACCACCCCGAAGGGGATGCGGGCCAGCATCACCATCGGCGATGTGAAGGGGATTATCGAGGCCCATACCGACAGGCCGCTGCTGGGGTGCTGGAATGTGTGCAGCATTATGAAGAGCCCCACCATCAGCGGTATGGTGATGGGCAGCGACAGCTGGTTGGTGTCGGCCTCGTTGTCCACGGCCGAACCCACCGCCGCAAACATCGCGGCATAGAGCAGGTAGCCCAGCAGGAAGTAGATGAAGAAGCTGGCGATAATCCAGCCCAGATTCATATCTCCGAGCTGCTCCACGGCCGACATTATGTCGGAGAGGTCGCCGGCCCCTTCTGCCGCCATTGCGCTGTCGGCATTCGCGGCAAGGTCCGCCATCTGGGCCGACATCTTGTGCGAGACTGCGCCGCTGAGGCCGCTCATCAGCCCCCCGAGCAGCACTACCCACACGGCAAACTGTGTGACGGCAACCAGGGCCACACCTATTATCTTGCCCATCATCAGCTCAAAGGAGTTCACGCTGGAGACTATGACCTCCACTATGCGGTTGGATTTCTCCTCTATCACGCCGCGCATCACCATCGAGCCGAACATAAACACGAACACGTATATCAGAAAGCTCATCAGGTATGCCAGCACCATATACATCTCCACGCTGTCCTTCTTCTCCTCGCCCGCCTCGTTTATGGTGTAGGCGTCCACCGTGACGTCGGTCTTCACCTGATCCATTATTTCGTCGAAGTTCTCTATCTGCAGGGCCTTGAGCTTGTAGTCGCGCAGGGCCAGGCCGATGTTCTCGCCGATTTCCGTCTTGGTCTCCATACCCAGCGGCTCGCGGGAATAGGAGGTCACGCTCACATTGGAGGCACTGTCAAGAGGCGAGACATACACCAGGGCGGTGGAGCCGTAGCTGTCAAAGTCGCTCTTGAGGCTCTCGGGGGTGACATCTTCCGCGATAAAGCGGTATTCGGTGTGGCTGTCGCTCTCGAAATAGGGGCCCAGCATTCCGGTGGAATCGGCAATTGAGATCACCTCCTTGTCGCTGCCGCTGTAGAGGGTTATCAGCACCGGCACGGCAATCAGCGCCGCCATAAGCAGCGGAGTGAGCAGCGTGAGCAGGATAAACGATTTCTTCTTGACGCGGGTGGAATATTCCCGGCCTATTATCAGACCTATGTTGCTCAGTTTCATTTCTGTTGGGATTCGCTGACTAGTTTGATGAATATGTCGTTCATTCTGGGCACCATCTTGCGGGCGGAGATTATGTCAAGGTCGTCTGCCGAGAGCTCCTGCAGCAGGTCGCGCATCGCAAAGCCGCCGCGGATGTCCAGCAGGGCGCGGCTGCAGTCGCGCAGAGTCTCCTCCTTGGCCACGGAGTAGGTCCTGGCGCCGGGAGGGAGGCTCCCGTTGTAGAGCAGCTCCACCTCTCTGGCGCCGTAGCGCTCCCGCACGGCGTCCGTCGCCCCGCTCACCACCAGGTGAGACTTGTTTATGAGGGCGATTTCGTCGCAGAGTTCCTCCACCGACTCCATATTGTGGGTGGAGAGAATCACGGTGGTCCCCTCATCCTTGAGGCGGAGAATCTCGGCGCGGATTACCTGTGCGTTCACGGGGTCAAAGCCGGAGAAGGGCTCGTCCAGTATCAGCAGTTTGGGACGGTGCACCACCGTGGCGATGAACTGCACCTTCTGCGCCATTCCTTTGGAGAGCTCCTCCACCTTCTTGCCCCACCAGCTCTGAATCTTGAATTTCACGAACCATTTCTTGAGTTCGGCCTCGGCCTCCGCCTTGGAGAGCCCCTTGAGGCGGGCGAGATACATCATCTGCTCCCCGACCTTCATCTGCTTGTAGAGGCCGCGCTCCTCGGGCAGATAGCCGACCTTGCGCACAAAGGCGTCGTCGACTATCTTGCCGTCGAAGAACACGTGCCCCTCAGAGGGGATCGTGATGCGGTTGATTATGCGTATCATCGTGGTCTTGCCGGCGCCGTTGGGCCCCAGCAGACCGAATATCTTGCCGTCCGGCACCGTCAGCGACACATTGTCGAGGGCGGTGTAGGTCCCGAACCGCTTGGTTATGTTCTTGCACTCAAGCATTCGCGAGCGGGTTAAAGGTTGTTACATTTTGTCGGCGAAGAAGTCGTTGCCCTTGTCATCCACAAGTATGAATGCGGGGAAATCGACCACATTTATGCGCCAGATGGCCTCCATTCCGAGCTCGGGATACTCCACGCACTCGATGCTCTTGATGGAGTTCTGGCTGAGCACGGCAGCCGGGCCGCCGATGCTGCCCAGATAGAAGCCGCCGTGCTTCTTGCAGGCCTCGGTGAGGGCCTTGGTGCGGTTGCCCTTGGCAATCATCACCATAGAGCCGCCGTGATCCTGGAATTCATCCACATAGGGGTCCATACGGTTGGCGGTGGTGGGGCCCATAGAGCCGCAGGGCATCCCTGCAGGGGTCTTGGCGGGGCCGGCATAGAGCACCGGATGGTCCTTGAAATATGCGGGGAGGTCTTCGCCTGCATCCAGACGGGCCTTGAGCTTGGCGTGGGCGATGTCGCGGGCCACGATGATGGTGCCCGAGAGGCTCACGCGGGTCGCTACGGGATATTTGGAGAGCTCGGCGCAGATGTCCTTCATAGGCATATTGAGGTCGATTTTGACCGCATTGCCCTCGCCTGCATTGCGCAGTTCTTCGGGGATGAGCTCGCCGGGGTTGTCGTCCATCTTCTCTATCCAGACGCCGTCGGCATTGATCTTTGCCTTGATGTTGCGGTCGGCCGAGCAGCTCACGCCCAGGCCGATGGGGCAGCTTGCGCCGTGGCGGGGCAGGCGGATCACCCTGATGTCGTGGGCAAACGCGGTGCCGCCGAACTGGGCGCCGAGACCTATCTTGCAGGCCTCCTCCTTGAGCAGCTTCTCAAGCTCGATGTCGCGGAATGCGCGGCCGGTGGCGTCGCCCGTCGTGGGCAGCGAATCGTAATAATGGGTGGAGGCCAGCTTCACTGTGAGCAGGTTCTTCTCTGCGGAAGTGCCGCCGATGACGAATGCGATGTGGTAGGGAGGGCAGGCCGCCGTGCCCAGGGAGCGCATCTTCTCGGTGAGGAAAGGCACCAGGGTGCCGGGATTCTGTATGCGGGCCTTGGTCTCCTGATAGAGATAGGTCTTGTTGGCGCTGCCGCCCCCCTTGACCACGCAGAGGAAGCGGTATTCCATACCTTCTACAGCCTCGATGTCTATCTGCGCGGGGAGGTTGCACTTGGTGTTGACCTCCTCGTACATTGTAAGGGGAGCATTCTGGCTGTAGCGCAGATTCTCCTCGGTGTATGTCTTGTAGACGCCCCTGGAGAGAGCCTCCTCATCGCAGAAGCCTGTCCAGACCTGCTGCCCTTTCTCGCCGTGGATAATGGCGGTGCCGGTGTCCTGGCAGAAGGGGAGCTGCCCCTTGCAGGCCACCTCGGCGTTGCGCAGCATTGTCAGCGCAACATATTTGTCGTTTTCGCTGGCGGCGGGGTCGCTGAGAATCGACGCCACCTGGGCGTTGTGGCTGCGGCGCAACATAAAGTTGACATCGCGGAAGGCGGCGGCGGAGAGCGCCGTCAGCGCCTCGGGAGAGACCTTCAGAATGGGATGTCCCTCAAACTGCGATACACTTACCCCCTCTTTGGTGAGGCAATAGTACTCGGTGGTGTCTTCTCCGAGCTGAAACATAGGAGCGTAAAAAAATTCCATATCTATTGATTTGTTGTATTGTTTCCGTTTTGCATAAGATAGAGTCTCATAAACTCGTTGAGGTCGCCGTCCAGCACCCCTGCGGTGTCGCTGGTCTCGTGGCCCGTGCGCAGGTCCTTCACCAGACGGAAGGGCTGCAGAGTGTAGTTGCGTATCTGGCTCCCCCACTCTATGCGCTTTTTCTGCCCCTCAAGCTCCGCCTGCTTCTCGCGGCGCTTCTGCAGCTCGAGGTCGTAGAGGTGGCTCTTGAGGATGCGCAGGGCGTTCTGGCGGTTTTCAAGCTGCGAGCGGCTCTCGGTGTTCTCCACCACGATGCCCGTGGGGAGGTGCCGTACGCGGACGCCCGTCTCCACTTTATTGACATTCTGCCCGCCCGCACCGCTGCTGCGGTAGGTGTCCCACTCCAGGTCGGAGGGGTTGATTTCAATCTCTATCGAATCGTCCACAAGGGGATATACGAACACAGACGAGAATGTGGTCTGACGCTTGCCCTGCGCGTTGAAGGGAGAAATGCGCACCAGACGGTGCACGCCGCTCTCCCCCTTGAGGTAGCCGTAGGCATAGTCCCCCTCGATTTCCAGGGTGACCGACTTGATGCCGACCTCCTCCCCCTCCAGCACATCGGCCACGGTGACCTTGTAGCCGCCGCGCTCTGCCCAGCGGGTGTACATACGCATCAGCATCGCGCTCCAGTCGTTGGCCTCGGTGCCGCCGGCGCCGCTGTTTATCTTGAGTATCGCCCCCAGGCTGTCGCCCTCGGCGGAGAGCATATTGCGCATCTCCAGATTCTCCACCGCCGTCACAAGCGAGGCATAGGCGGCATCGGCATCTGCGGCCGCATCCTCGCCGAAGCCCAGGAGCACCTCCAGGTCCGAAAGCAGGGACTCGGCCTTTGCATAGCCGTCGGTCCAGAACTTGATGGCGGAAATCTTCTTCTGGGTCTTCTCCGCCGCTGCGGGGTCATCCCAGAAGCCGGCTTCGAGTGTGGTCTGATACAGCTTCTGCTGCTGCTCTAATTTGCCGGGGATGTCAAAGATACCTCCCCAACGTCTTCAACCGCTGTGCGATTTTGCTAACCTCGTCTGATGTTATCATAAAACGCCTTTATCTGTTCGTATGAATATCCGCGGCTCTCTCCGTAGCGGAGCAGTTTTGCAAAGGGCTCCTGCCCCTCTCCCTTTATGGTGCGCCACTTGGCCGAGAGCAGGCTCTCCATCTTGGAGAGGGCCTTTGCAGGGTCTATGCTCTGCAGCGCCCCCTCTATGACTTCCCTGTCGAGGCCTTTGGCAGAGAGGGCATAGCGTATCTTACGCTCTCCCCACCCCTGCAGGGCGCTCTTGTCCCGCGCAAAAAAAGCCGCGTATCTGTTGTCGTCAATATATTTATTCTGGCAAAGATAGGAAATTATGGCATCGCCATCAATATCCTCCCCGCCCCGGCAAGACGCTATCTTGGCGGCGATATCCTTCTTGCAGTACTCTCTCGCGCTGCAGAGGCGCGCCATCCTCCCGCATATCTTCTTCTCGGCGTCGTTCATTGCAAAGCAGACTTTTAGAACCAGAAGCCGAGGCTTGCATAGAAGCCCAGCCCGGGATAGTGTGAATTCCAGTTGATGTCCACCTCCAGCGGGCCGGTGACAAGGTCGTAGGCATATCCGGCGCGCAGGCCCGTGATGCCGCTGTCGTGGGCAAAGCCCTGCAGATTGCCGCCGGAGCGCGCATAGTTGCCGGTGAGCATCAGATAGTGGCTCCCGAATATCTCATAGCGCAGGTCCAGGCCCGCCACAGCCACAAACGGCTCGCAGGCAATCACGCCCGTGCTGCCGTAGAAGGGTATCTGCTGCTCTGTGTAGCGCCCCGCCTGGCATCCGCCGATGCAGTTCATCATAGCCGCCGGGATTTCGTCGCCAATGATTATGCGCGAATGCACAAAGGGGGTGAAGGCGAACCTGCCGCCGATGGAGCCGACATATTTGGCCGAGAGCGACGCCGCCAGCAGCGGCGAAGGGGCCGTGGCATCCCCGCCGAGGTTCACTATGTCGCTGATATCGGTGAGATAGACCGCGTTCAGGTCGACCCTGGCCCCTTTTGTGGGGAACCAGGCGTTGTCCTGCGTGTCCACGCCCAATTTAACGAACGGGCCGAAGAAGGCGGTGCGCCCGTCGTCGGTGCTGTAAATTTCGGGGACATTGGGGTTGTCCAGCGCGGTGCGGTAGTAGTAGAGCCGCGCATCCAGCCCCGCCTCCACCTTGAGCTTGCGCAGGTTGCCGCTGGTCAGCGACAGATCCACATTGTTCTGCAGATAGTCTATCAGATGATATTTGCTCTTGTCCTGCGAGTAGAGGGGCAGGGCGCTGTGGCGCATCCTGTAGCTCGCCTCGAAACCGGCGAAATTGGCCCCCACATAAGAATATTCCGCCTGGAACTGATAATAGTTGGCCAGGCGTCCCGACAGGCCGAAGCGGCTGCCGTACAAGCTGTTGGTGTTGAGGCCCAGGTCCACCAGAATGGAGGATATCTCCTCCGTGTCAAACCTCAGGCCCAGTCCCAGGCGGTTGTTGCGGTTGGGCACCAGCGTCATCACCAGGTCAAAGGGAGACTGGTTGCCCTCCAGGCTGTAGACCACAGAGTTGTATGCATTCGTGCCGTAGATGCCGTCCACGGCGCTCTCGATGTCGGATATGGAGATGCCGCGGCAGGTGTCGATGTGGAACTTCTTGCGCAGCAGCGCCTCCTCCTTTTCTCCCACTCCCACGAAGCGGATGGAAGAGAGCACTATGGTGTCGCTCACCTTGGTGGCCTTGAACGCCTCGCGGGCGGCAGGCTGCGGCCCCACGAAGCTCTCGGCATTCTCCTTCTCCTTCTGCGCGAGCCACTTCTTGAGCTCCAGCAGCTGCGGCACGGCCTCGCGGGCCGCCTTCTCGCCGTTGTCTATCAGGTGGCGCAGGCTCTTGTTGTCAAAGCTCATCGTGCCGTAGTTCTCGATGTCGGGCTGTATCAGTATGTCGGTGTCCTCCAGCGCATTGCTCGTCTTGGCGGTCATCGCCACCGTCACGACCTTGGAGAGCATGTCGGCCACGTTGTTATAGTCGATTTTGCTGCCGTCGCTGGGGGTCTTGACCCCGATTACGATGTCGGCCCCCATCGCGCGGGCCACATCCACCGGATAGTTGTTGCGCAGGCCGCCGTCCACCAGCACCATTCCGCCGGTCTTGACAGGGGGGAACACCCCGGGAATTGCCATCGAGGCCCTGAGCGCTATGGGCAATATGCCCTTGTTGAAGACTATCTCCTTGCCGGTGACTATGTCCACCGCCACGCAGGCATACGGAATCGGGAACTTGGAGAAATCGCTCTCTTCGTGGTAGCCCACGGTGCACTCGGAAAGGAGGCTGTAGATTTTCTGGCCGCCCATCAGGCCCATCGGGAGCAGCCCGTTGCTGGAGCCCTCGGGGGCCAGGTGCAGGCCGTCGCCCGCCTCCTGCTCCTCGGCGACCCCGTCGGCAGTTTCCACCGCGATGGGGCTCTTGCGCCGCAGGGCGTTGTTCCAGTCAAAGCCGAAGGGGACCTGCACCAGATATTTGGCTTCGGCCGTCTTCTGCTCGTATGAGAGGCTCTCGCGCTTCGAGGTGCCGGTAATCACATATTCCCAGTCCTGGGATACGATTATCGAGTCCAGTTCCGCCGCGGAGTGGCCCACGGCATACAGACCTCCCACCAGGGCGCCCATACTGGTGCCGGTGATGATGTCCACGGGTATGTCGTATTCTTCCAACACCTTGAGTACTCCGACGTGCGCCGCACCCTTGGCGCCGCCGCCGCTGAGCACCACGGCCACCTTGGGCCGCTGTGCATAGGCCTGCGCCGCCACAAAAAAGCAGAGCGCCGCAGCCGCTAGAAATCTAAGCTTTTTCATTTTGTGAGTTTTGCGAGTTTTTGCCTGCGAGAAGGCCGCAGGCTGCCATTATGTCCTCCCCCCGGGAGGCGCGTATCGTGGTGGTGACCCCGGCGGCCATAAGCCGCGACTGGAAGGCCTCCATTATCTTCTCTCCGCCGCTGGAATAGGGCGAGCCGGGGATTTTGTGGAAGCGGATCAGGTTGACCCTGCACTCCAGCCCCGCGAGCAGCCGCGCCAGGGCGTCGGCGTGACGCTTGGAATCGTTGAGCCCGGCAAACATTATATATTCGAAGGTGACCCTCCGCTGCCCGGTGAAGTCGTATTGGCGCACCAGCGCTAGGACCTCCTCCAGCGGGTAGCGCCCCTCCACGGGCATCAGCGCCTGCCGCTCGGAGTGGATGGGGTTGTGCAGGCTCACCGCAAGGTGGCATCCCGTGCTCTCCAGAAAGTCCTTGAGGGTGGCCAGGTCGCCTATTGTGGAGAGGGTTATCCGCTTGGGGCTCCAGCCGAAGCCCCAGTCGGCGCAGAGAATCTCCAGCGCCGCCTTCACGTTGTCCCAGTTGTCCAGCGGCTCCCCCATCCCCATAAACACGGCGTTGGTGAGGGCTTCGGACTCCTCCACATCCATAAACTGCGCTATGATTTCGCGCGTGGAGAGGTTGCCGTGGAAGCCCTGGCGCCCCGTCATACAGAACACGCAGCCCATCTTGCACCCCGCCTGAGAAGAGACACAGAGCGTGGCGCGGTCGCGGTCGGGAATCATCACCGTCTCTATGTACTGCCCCTCGCGCACCGCCTCGAAGGCGTATTTGCGGGTGCCGTCGGCAGAAGTCTGCACGTCGGCGGGGGAGATGTGCCCCACCTCATACTCCGCAGAGAGCCTCGCGCGGGTCTCCTTGGAGAGATTGGTCATCTCGTCTATGCTCCTGACACGCTTCTTGTAAAGCCAGTCGGCCAGCTGCGAAGCGACATAACTCTTGAGGCCCAGTTCGCTGCAGAGCCCCTTGAGTTGCGGGAGTGTCATACCTAAAAGAAATTGCGCCATTTCCATTCCGTTTTGGGCAAAAGTAGTAAGAAAATGATTAAGTTTGCCTTATGAATCACGAAGAAGAAATAATCCGCGACAGTTTCCGCCGCAAGTGGTGGAACGACGTCAAGACCGCAAGTTCGTGGTCTGTGTTCAAGATAATGTCGGAATTCGTGCAGAGCTTTGACAAGCTGTGCGAAATCGGACCGTGCGTGGCCATATTCGGCTCCGCCCGCACCAAGCCGGAAGACAAATACTACAAGGCGGCCCAGGAGATTGCCAGCAAGCTGACCCACAGGGGCTTCGGCATCATCACCGGCGGCGGCCCGGGCATAATGGAGGCGGGCAACAAGGGGGCCGCGGCCACCGGCGGCGCCAGCGTGGGTCTGTGCATCAACCTGCCCCACGAGCAGGGTTCCAACATCTACATCGACCCCGACAAGCTGGTCAGCTACGACTACTTTTTCGTGCGCAAGACCATATTCATGAAGTTTGCGCAGGGCTTCATAGCGATGCCCGGCGGCTTCGGCACCCTGGACGAGCTAAGCGAGGCGCTGACCCTGATCCAGACCGACAAGATGGTCTCCTTCCCCGTGGTGCTCTACGGCAGGGAATACTGGCAGGGCCTCCTGGACTGGTTCCGGGGCACCCTTCTGGAGAGCAAGATGATATGTGCGGACGACCTTGAGATATTCCACGTGGTGGACACCCCCGACGAGGCGGTGGACATCATTGAGGAGTTCTACGACAAATACGCCCCCAAACCTAATTTCTAACATATTTAAAACAACCTGAAACACAAACTATTATGGCTAAAGAAGAGATGAATCAAGCCGTGTCAAACGAAGAGAAGCTCAAAGCGTTGAAGGCGACAATTTCCAAAATCGAGAAGGATTATGGCAAGGGCTCAATAATGAAGTTGGGAGACCAGCCGGATAGCTCTGTTTCTGTGATTCCGTCGGGGTCCATCGCATTGGACCACGCCCTCGGAATCGGCGGATATCCCCGCGGCCGCGTGATCGAGATTTACGGTCCCGAGTCCAGCGGCAAGACGACCCTGGCGATACACGCCATCGCAGAGGCGCAGAAGGCGGGCGGAATCGCCGCCATCATCGACGCCGAGCACGCGTTTGACCGCACTTATGCAAAGAATCTGGGAGTGAACGTGGACACGCTGCTCATTTCCCAGCCCGACAACGGCGAGCAGGCGCTCGAGATTGCCGACAACCTGATCCGCAGCGGCGCCATCGACATCATCGTGATCGACTCCGTGGCGGCCCTCACCCCCAAGGCAGAGATCGAAGGGGAGATGGGAGACAACAAGGTCGGCCTGCAGGCAAGGCTTATGAGCCAGGCGCTGCGCAAGCTCACCGCCAACATTTCCAAGACCAACACCTGCTGCATCTTCATCAACCAGCTGCGCGAGAAGATCGGCATAATGTTCGGCAACCCCGAGACCACTACCGGCGGCAACGCCCTCAAGTTCTACGCCTCCGTGCGCATCGATGTGCGCAAGGTGACCCAGATCAAGGACGGCGACGAGGCCACCGGCAACCGCACCCGCGCCAAGGTCGTGAAAAACAAGATGGCGCCCCCTTTCCGCAAGGCGGAGTTCGACATCGTGTTCGGCGAGGGCATCTGCAAGACGGGCGAGATAGTGGACCTCGCCGTGGATTATGACATCATCCACAAGAGCGGCTCGTGGTTCAGCTACGGCGAGAACAAGATCGGCCAGGGACGCGACGCCGTGCTGCAGGTGCTGCGCGACAATCCCGAATTCTGCGACGAGGTGGAGGCCAAGGTGCGCGAAGCCCTCGCCGCCGCCAAAGACTAGCGCAAGATGGCCGACGGCGAAGATCTCGTTACGGTCCACGCGGGGTTTCCATCCCCTGCGGAGGACTTTATGGATGTAGCCCTCGATCTCAACAAGGAACTTGTACGGAACCCCTCTTCAACCTTCTTTGCAAGGGTGAAGGGGGTTTCTATGATAGACGACGGCATCGGCGACGGCGATATGCTCATCATAGACAAGAGCGTGGAGCCTTACGACGGCTGCCTGGCGGTCTGCTTTGTGGACGGGGAGTTCACCCTCAAGCGCTACCGCAATATGGGCGATTATGCCCTGCTGGTGCCCGCCAACAAGGATTACAGTCCGATCCGCGTGGACGCCGACAATCAGTTTGCCGTGTGGGGCGTCGTGCGGTACCTTATCAAGAAAGTTTAGAGTGTAGAGTGTAGAGTGTAGAGGAGTTGAGAGTTGAGAGACAGCAAGTGAAGAATACTACAAGAAATATCGGCGCATCAGAGGCTTCGTATGAAGGGGCTTGGCTGGTAGAAAAAATACCAGCTACGCCCCTTCATACCTCCGCAAATTCTGATGCGCAATGCGAATAAAGTTTTAGCGCAGATGCGCAGCAGAAGTGAAGACTATAAGACAACAAGTGAAGATGACTACAAGAAATATCGGCGCATCAGAGGCTTCGTAT
>CAZIUO010000009.1:0-46048 GCA_964542575.1 uncultured Muribaculaceae bacterium | reverse complement strand
GGTCAGCATCCGCAAAATCGAAGAGGCCCCCGATGAGTACCTTAAGTAAAGACTATGACAAGGATCGATAAATATTTGTGGTGCATAAGGGTGTTCAAGAGCAGGGGGGAGGCGACTGACGCCTGCAAGGGGGGCAAAGTCAAAGTCGCCGGCCAGGAGGCCAAGCCCTCCCGCGAAATCAAGCCGGGCGACACAATAGAAGTGCGCAAAGGCCCCGTGATCTACACCTACAAAGTCCTCGAAGAGGTGGACAAGCGCCAGGGCGCCGCCCTCGTGCCCCGCTATGCGGAAAACCTCACCCCCGAGAGCGAACTGGCCAAACTCAACGCCCCCCACGAATCATTCTTCGTGACCCGCGACCGCGGCGCCGGCCGTCCCACAAAAAAAGAGCGCCGACAAATGGACACTCTTTATTCTGCTTTGGAAGAGGACTTCTCTTCCGGCGATTTTGACTGAGCCTGCGGCTGCGGCGGACTGTTGCGGTTGAACCGCGTCATAGCCCGGTCGGGCCCCTCCAGCACAAAGCACTTGATGGCCTCCCCGGCACACGAGAGCACATCCGGCAGCAGGCGCTTCTCCTCCAGCAGCAGCTCTCCCAGCACAAAATCTATCTGCCCGCCTTTGGCAAACCCGTTGCCGATGCCCATCCGCAGCCGGGCATACTGGTCGCTGGCCAGATGGAAATCGATGCTCTTGAGGCCGTTGTGCCCCCCGGCGCTGCCCGACTTGCGCATTCTCAGCGCCCCGAAGGGGAGGGCCAGGTCGTCCACCACCACCAGCAGATTCTCCGGCGCGATGCCCAGCTTCTTGACCCAATAGGCCACCGCCTTGCCGCTGTTGTTCATATAGGTGGAGGGCTTGAGCAGGTTAAGCGTGTTGCCCTTCAGACGGATCTGCGCCACATCGCCATACCTGTCGGTAGAAAAAACGGCACCGGAAGCCCCGCACAGGGCATCCAGTGCCATAAATCCCATATTGTGCCGTGTCTGAGCGTACTCCGGGCCGATGTTCCCGAGCCCCACGATAAGGTACGTCTGAGCCATTGCACAAAACTGTTATGCGTCAGACTACTCTGCGGTCTCCTCTGCTGCAGCGACTGCGTTGCGGGTGGAGAGGCAGGTGCAGATGATGGTAGCCTTGGGGTTGACGATGTTGATGTTGTCAAACTTGAGGTCACCTGCAGTGATGCGCTTGCCGATAGCAAGGGGAGTCACATCCACGGTGAGGCTGTCGGGCAGATTCTCTACCAGGCCGCTGATGCGCAGCTTGCGACGGTTCACCTGAAGCTTGCCGCCGGCCTTTACGCCCACGGAGTTGCCGCTGATGATGATGGGGACCTCCACGGTGACGGGCTTCTCGCTGCCTACAACCAGGAAGTCAGCGTGCAGTGCGCGGTCGGTTACAGGGTGATACTGAACTGCGTGCAGCAGAGCGGTGAACTTCTGGCCGTCAACGTCCAGATCCACGATGTGGCAGTAGGGAGTGTCGGTGAAATTCTTGAGTTCCTTCTCGTCAACGGAGAAATTGATGTTCTCGATGCCGTTGCCATAAACCACGCAGGGGACTTTGCCCTCTTTGCGGATGGCGCGCAGGTCTGACTTGCTGCCTGCGGCTCTCTTGGAGCCGGAAATTGCCAAATGTTTCATTTGTAAAAGTTTAAAATGTGTTACTCAGCTTAAAGGGGTGCCCCCTCCAAGCCCCATTGCACCAAAATGCCCGATGGCACTTTTAACGGGGTGGCAAAGATACAAATTTTTCTCTTATTCGATAATCTTTACGAGCTGATTCCACTCAAGTTGCTTGTAGTAAGCGTTGAGGGTGGTGTAGGAGGCCTTGGGGATGTAGACGCTCAGGCCGCTGTAGTGGTCGATGGCGATGCTGTAGGCCTTCTCGGTGGCCTTCTTGAAGGGGACCGCGCTCTCCAGGGCGGCTGAGAGGACCTCGTACTGGGCCTCGGTGGAGAACTGCTCGAAATAGTGGGCGAAGTCGAAGAACCAGTCGTGGGAGCCGGTGTAATACTGCTGCACGCCGCTGCGGTTCACGCTCTCCATCTCGGCGCGGCGCAGCGCCACTATGTCGGCGGCGACAGAGGCCACATTGTCCAACTCACTGCAATTTACAAGAGCGATGGTGGCCGACCGGTAGATGCCGTCACGGCTCGCGTAGTAGTCGTAGTATTTCTGGCAGATGGTCTCCAGCCCGCTCTGCCCCGGATCCAGAAACAGCGGATCCAGCAGTTCGGAGTAGGGGAAGCCGTCTATCATTATCTCCATAGGGGAGGCCACGATCCAGTCGCAGCAGGTGCGCAGCTGGTAGAGCGCCTCCACCGAGCTCATCAGGCAGCAGTCCATAATGAGCGCCTCCCAGTGGTACTTGCCCATTATGGAGGCGAAGTCGCAGATGTCCAGCTCGTCTTTGGTGGGGCTGTCGTAGCCGATGCTCTCGCGCACCGCGCCGGGCGATGCTGCGGAGACGCCTTCCTCAGTGGAGCGGGCGCTCTCGCCGGTGCGGTAGTAGCCCGAGGGGAGCCAGCCCGTGCCGTGGGAGGAGAACATCAGCACCCTGTAGGTGGGGTTGCACTGCGACTCTGCAGCCGCCAGCACGCGCTCGAACGACTTGGCGCTGCAGGCGTTGAAGTCGCTGCCGTAGTTGAGCAGCTCCTCGCGCACCACCTTGCCCGACTTGTTGGTGTAGTAGCGCGAGAGGGTGGCGTCGCTGCGTTTGGTCGCGGTTTCGCTGTCGCGGTCCTGGAAGAATACCAGCAGCTCTTCTGTGCTTGAGTTCTTGGCGGGGACGTGCCCCTTGATCAAATCCAGCACATTGCTCTCGGCATAGCCGGAGAGGGAGCCGTCGGTGGCGGCGACATACAGCAGCACCATCCGCTTTTCTCCGGGCTTGCGGTCGTCGGGGCAGCCGGTGGCAAAAACCAGCGCGCACAGAATCAGCGCTATATTCAGAAATCGTTTCACAAATGTCAAAATTACAAAATATTGTTGTGAAGGCAATATTCGCGGCCGCCGCAGAGCGAGTCTATCAGATTGCGGGCGGCGGGGTTGAACTCCGCGGAGGAGAAGAACTGCCAGGGCTTGTTCTCCTTTACCTGGCCGCCGTAGAGGCGCTGCGCCTGACGGGCCACCGCCGGGGCGGGGTTCACTATCCGGGCCCTGCCGCGGGCGATTTTCTCGATTTCTTCCGAGAGGAAGGGGTAGTGGGTGCAGCCCAGCACTATGTGGTCGGCCCCAGCCTCCAGCATCGGATTTATGTAGCTCTCCAGCAGGGCAATGGTCTCCGGAGAGTGGATGGCGCCGCTCTCCACCGCCTCCACCAGCCCGTAGCCCACCTGCTCTATGACTCGGACCCCTTCCGAGGCCTGCGCATAGTGCTCCAGAGTGCGGTGGTAGAGCTCACCGCTGAATGTCACCGCAGTGGCCAGCACCCCCACCACGCCGCTGCGGGTGTTGAGTATGGCGGGCTTGATGGCGGGCTCCATCCCCACAAACGGGATGGGGAAGGTGCTGCGCAGATGCTCTATCGCCGCTGCGGTGGCGGTGTTGCAGGCCACCACTACCATCTCGGCCCCCTTGCCGGCAAGAAAATTTGTCACCTCGGTGGCGCGGCTGCAGAGGAATTCGTGGCTGCGCGTGCCGTAGGGGCAGTAGCGGCTGTCGGCAAAGTAGAGATAATCCTCGTCGGGCAGCAGCTTTATAATTTCCCGCCACACGGAGAGGCCTCCCAGGCCAGAATCATAAACTCCTATCATAATGTAAGTTTTGCAGAGATTGAAAAAGTGTTTGCGGCGGTAAGATATGCCCCGCCGATCTCAAAATGACGGCTCACATAAAATGCGCCGGCGGAAAAATAGGAGGGCATCACCCCCGTGTTGCCGGAGAAATGTCCGCCCAGGCGCACCGCCACGGCCTCCTTTATCACAAGGCCGGCGCCGGCGGTGGCAAAAGGTGCGGAATAGTTGCTCACGCTGCCCGCGCTCAGCGCCCCCTCCAGATGCAGCAGCTGCGAGAGTGGTATGCTGGCGTAGGCCCCGGCGCTGTAGATGGCGGGCAGAAGGCTGCTGCCGCTGCCGTAGTCCAGTTTGCCGCCGATGTTCTTGCCCTGCAACCCTACCGTGACGATGCCGGAAAAGGTGTAGCTGCAGCCGAAGTCGGCAGAGAAGCTCTGCGCGTCGCAGTTGCTGCCCAGCGAGGAGTGCAGGATCCTGCCCGCCAGGGAGAGGGTCAGGCTCCGGAAGGGATAGATGCGCACTTCCGCCCTGGCGCTCATTTCGTAGGGCTGGTAGCTGCCCGTGGGGTTGCCGCGCTCGTCGTAGCTGTCGTATTCGGCCATCTGGTTGCCGGAGAATTCCAGCCCCGCCGCCAGAAAGGAGAGGGGGCGGACCGTGGCCCGCAGGCCGCTGATGTTCCAGTCTATCCCCTTTGTCTGCCAGAGGGTCTTGGTAAAGCCGGCTTCCAGCAGTTCGCCGCTCTGCAACTCGGGCAGGGCGTTGTCGTAGCCCCCCAGCGCGAGCCTCTCGGCGGAGTTGGGGATGCTCAGGTATGATGCGGGCTGCGCCTGCAGGCAGAGGGCGGTCATTACTGATGCAAGTATGGTGAGCAGCCTTTTCATCACAGTTTCACTATCATTTGGGTCAGACTCTGCCCGTCGCTCTCTGCGGTGAGGGTGTAGGTGCCGGCGGTGAGGCCGGAAATGTCCACCTCTGCGGGGCAGAACGGCTCTGCGGTGCAGCTTGCAGAGAATACAACGCCCCCGGCGGCGCTGCGCAGGGTTATTTTGATGTCAGTTTTTGCGGCGCTGCGCAGATAGAGCACTCCGCCGCTCACCGGGTTGGGGTAAATCTCAAGATCGCGGGAGGTGTCCCGCGCCAGCAGGCGGAAGTGCGCCGCGGCATTCTCCTGCATTGAGTCATACGCCGTAATGGTGATGTCCGAGCAGCCGTACTGCACTGCGGTGAAGGTGACTGCCGTGCCGGAAATGGACTGCTTCAGCAGGGAAGTGTCGCTTGCTGTGATTTCGTATCGGAGGCTCTCCCCGTCGGCGTCGTAAAACACCTCGCCCAGGTCTATGGTGCAGGGGGCGTTCTTGTCTATAATTGTGTCGCGCAGGGGGGTGAGCACCACGGGCGCGGAGTTCTCCAGCACGGTGTAGGGCACTTCAATGCTGCAGACGAGCCCGGTGGCGTCGGTGGCTGTGAGGGTGAAGGAGTGGCTGCCGGGGGTCGATACATAGCCGAAGATGAATACCTGCACCCGGCTGCCGCTCTGCTTGCAGTAGAGGGCGGCGGGCTCGTCGCCGCTGATGCCGGCGGTGACCTCGTCTCCCGCAGGGTCGCTCAGCGTGAAGTCCAGCTCCCCTGTCTCGGATTCAAGCACAGTCACATCCGACACCGGCTGCGCCGGTCCAATTGTCGGCGGCAGGTCTTCGGCGGTCTGCACTGCGGTCACATCCGAGAGAGGGCTCTCGTTGCCGTATTCGTCAAAGAACTGCACGGCGGTCCAGTAGGTCGTGGAGTAGTCCAGCGCCCCGGTGGTCAGGGCAAATGGCGACGCGCTGCAGCGCTCCATTATGCTGCAGGCGGCATATTCTATCCCTTCGGTTGAGGTGAAGGGCTCCTTTGCAAAGTAGATGCGCCCGGAGGCGACCATCGGGTCGGCCCCCTCGCGCAAGGGGGTGAGGGTGGCCGTTGCGGCAATCCTGCGCCCGTCGGCGGTGCACTTGCAGTCTGCAGAGAACTGCGCGCTGCCGGGGTTGGAGGCGATGGCGTCGTAGGCGTTCACCAGCCCCTTGCCGGGGTAGCGCACCGTGTTGTAGCCGCTGATGTCGGTGGTGTGGCTCAGCAGTATGTCGCGCAGCATCTCCGAGGTGAACCCTTCGCCCCCCAGGTTGGCCACCGCGAGGGCCGCCACCGCGCTGACGTGGGGCGCCGCCATAGATGTGCCGCTGAACCAGGCATAGCCGTCGCCCGGCACCGTGCTCAGAATCTCCATTTCTCCCGCTCCGCCGGGGGCGGCGATGTCCACCCAGCTGCCGTAGTCAGAATATGAGGCGAGGCGGAAGTCGGCCTTGAGGGCGCTCACCGCCAGCACTTTTTCGTATGCCGCGGGGTAGAGCTCCGCCGGCGAGCCGTCGTTGCCGGCGGCAAACACCACCAGGCCCCCCTTCATCGGGCCGGTCTGGTTGCCGCCCGCGTCGCATCCGGCGTATTGCGTGAAATAGTCGATGACCCGCTTGGTGGATTCGGGCATATAGGAGACTCCGTCGTAGTCCCAGCTGCACTGGCAGATGACGGCGCCGTGGTCCGCCGCCCATTTGATGGCGCGCACGTCGTCGCCGCTCTCCTCGCTGTCCGCCTCAAAAATCTGGCAGGACATTAGCCGCACGCCGCTTATGCCGGCCGCCGCGTCGCCCCCGGCAATGCCGCAGACTCCCGTGCCGTTGTTGTTCACGGCGGCGATGGTGCCGGCGATGTGGGTGCCGTGCTCTTCTGCGGTGACGCCGTAGCTGTCGTAGAGGAAGTTATAGCCGCACGAGCCGCCCGACGCCTGGTCGGGGTTGTGCCACATATTGCCGGCGAGGTCTTCGTGCTCAAAGTCGATGCCGCCGTCCACTACCGCCACAATCACATCTTCCGAGCCGCTTTTGAGATTCTTCCACACCGGAACTACGTTTACGTCGCAGCCGCTTTTGCTCTCTGTGCCGGTGATGGAGTTCAGATAGTTCCACTGGTCGCCGAGGCCGGGGTCGTCGAAGGGGAGCGCCACTGTAGCCGTGGGCGTTGCGGCCGCTTCCGAGCGGTGCGATGCGGTGACATTGCGATACTGCGGCCTGCGCAGCTTGGGCAGATAGTCGGTGGAGAGGACCCCTTCCAGGGAGCCGAGCCCTTCGCCCGCCTTGGTCAGCGGCACATCGCTGCAGAAGAGCACATCGTACCAGCGGTGCATCCCGCAGCGGCGGGTGCGCTCTTCAAATTCCCCCGCTTCTGGGAATGTGCGCTCTATGGCGATGACCTGCAGCCAGGGGTTCTCCCGCGCAAATGCGTCGGGATCCGCCTCCAGGGCGGCGGCCATCTCCTCGCTCACAAAGATCCGCATCCGCCCGCTCTGCAGATTTTCAGTCGG
The DNA here is from genome assembly GCA_964542575.1 of uncultured Muribaculaceae bacterium. GTDB lineage: Bacteria > Bacteroidota > Bacteroidia > Bacteroidales > UBA932 > Equibacterium. Next base: position 38,918 of record CAZIUO010000009.1, on the reverse strand, counting down.
GAGCGGGGTGCTGTCTTCGATGACCTCCTGGCGGCCCGCCTTGCTGCAGCCCGCCAGCAGCAAGGCCGCCAGCAATATCATTGTCCAATTGCGCATAATCCACAAATATAGCAATTATAAGTTTAGAGTTTAGTGTTGAGAGTTTAGAGGGGTTGAGAGTTGAAAGTGTAGAGGAGTGTAGAGGAGTTAAGAGGGTTTTGGAGGGGTTGAGAGTTGAGAGTTTACAAAAAAAAGGCTGACCTGGGGGCCAGCCTTTTCTATTTATGAGAGATGATCGGTTTACTGCTGAGTCATACGCTCGTAATCCTCGGCGCTTGTCACGATGAGTTTCTCGTACTCGCGCTGACCGGTACCTGCAGGAATCAGGTGACCGCAGATCACATTCTCCTTCAGGCCCTCCAGAGTATCCACGCGGCCGCGGATCGCGGCATCGCCCAGAACCTTGGTGGTCTCCTGGAAAGAGGCGGCCGACATAAAGCTGTTGGTGCGCAATGCGGCGCGGGTGATACCCTGCAGCACCTGGTTGGCGGTTGCGGGGCAGGCGTCGCGTGCCACAACAAGCTTCTTGTCCTGACGGCGGAGAATCGAGTTCTCGTCGCGCAGAGCGCGCACGGTAACGATCTGACCGGGCTTCATCTCGGTGGAATCGCCTGCGTCGGTCACGACCTTCTTGTCAAAGATGCTGTCGTTCTCGTCCACAAACTCCCACTTGTCCACAAGCTGCTTGGTGAGGAACTTGGTGTCGCCGGGATCCACAATCTGCACCTTGCGCATCATCTGGCGGACGATAACCTCAAAGTGCTTGTCGTTGATCTTCACACCCTGCATACGGTAGACGCTCTGCACATCGTTCACGATATACTCCTGAACCTTCACGGGACCGAGTATCGAGAGGATGTCGCTGGGCGATACGGCACCGTCTGACAGCGGCATTCCGGCACGCACGTAGTCGTTTTCCTGCACCATGATCTGCTTGGACAGAGGCACGAGATAAGTGCGCTTCTCTCCGCTGCGGCTGGTGACGATGATTTCGCGGTTACCCCTGCGGGCACGGCCCATCGATACCTCGCCGTTGATTTCGGAAACGATAGCGGGGTTGGAAGGGTTGCGGGCCTCGAAGAGCTCGGTGACGCGCGGCAGACCGCCGGTGATATCGCCGGCCTTGCCGGTTGCGCGCGGAATCTTGAATATGATGGCACCGACAGAAATCTTCTCGCCGTTCTCCACATTGATGTGGGCGCCGACAGGCAGGTTGTACTGCATAATGTCGTTGCCCTCGTCGTCGATGATGTGGATGGACGATGTAAGGTTCTTGTCGCGGCTCTCGATTGTGACTTTCTCGCGGTGAACGGAGAATTCGTCGGCAGCCTCCTCGCGGTAAGTTACACCGTCGATGAGGTTGTCGTAACGCACTGTACCGGAGAATTCGCAGATTGCAAGGGCGTTGTAAGCATCCCAGTTGCAGATCAGGTCGCCCTTGTGCACCTCGTCTCCGTTGCCGAAGAACAGCTCGGTGCCGTAAGGGATATTGTACTGGCTCAGGGTGATGCCTGTGGTGGCGTCCTTGATGGTCATCTCAGCGGTGCGGCCCACCACGATGGTGTGCTCGCCGGCCTCGTCGACCTTGGTGATGGTGCGCAGCTCCTCAAACTCGAGGCGGCCGTCGTACTTGGCCCTGATCTCACTGTCGGACACCACATTGGAAGCGGTACCGCCGACGTGGAACGTACGCAGGGTAAGCTGTGTACCGGGCTCGCCGATCGACTGCGCCGCGATGACGCCCACAACCTCGCCCTTCTCCACCATACGGCCGGTGGCAAGGTTGCGTCCGTAGCATTTTGCGCAGACGCCCTTGCGGGACTCGCAGGTGAGCACGGAGCGGATCTCTATCTGCTCGATGGGGAGCTTCTCTATCTGCTCCACAATGGCCTCGGTGATCTGCTCGCCGGCCTCCAGAATGAGCTCTCCGGTGAGAGGGTTGTAGATGTTGTGCACTGATGTACGGCCCAGGATGCGCTCGCCCAGAGTCTCCACAATCTCGTCCTTGTCCTTGATGGCGGTTGCCACAAGGCCGCGGAGAGTGCCGCAGTCCTCCTCGTTGATGATGACATCGTGGGAGACGTCCACCAGACGGCGGGTCAGGTAACCTGCATCGGCAGTCTTAAGCGCGGTATCGGCAAGACCCTTGCGGGCACCGTGGGTGGAGATGAAGTACTCCAGCACGCTCAGACCCTCCTTGAAGTTGGCGAGGATCGGGTTCTCGATGATCTCGGCTCCGGATGCGCCGGACTTCTGCGGCTTGGCCATCAGACCGCGCATACCGCAAAGCTGGCGGATCTGGTCCTTGCTGCCTCGGGCACCGGAATCAAGCATCATATATACAGGGTTGAAGCCCTGCTTGTCGGCCTGGATCTGCTTTACCAGAATGTTGGTGAGTTCGTTGTTGACCTTTGACCAGATGTCGATGACCTGGTTGTAACGCTCGTTGTTGGTGATAAGACCCATATCGAAGCTCTGCTGGATGGCAGCGACCTCTTTGTAGCCGTTCTGGATAAGGGTGCTCTTCTCTTCAGGGACGAGCACGTCGGCCAGGTTGAACGACAGACCGCCGAGGTATGCCATCTTGTAGCCGAGGTTCTTGATGTCGTCCAGGAACTGGGAAGTCCTTGCCACGCCGGTGTGCTTGAGCACGTCGCCGATGATGTCGCGCAGGTTCTTCTTCTTGAGCAGGGTGTTGATGTAGGGCACCTCGTCGGGAACCACCTGGTTGAACATCAGGCGGCCGGGAGTGGTGTCTACCAGATGGTAGCCCTTGCTCAGGTCGGTCTTGTCTATGGGCAGGCGCACCTTGATCTTGCTCTGCAGAGTCACGCGACCCTCATTGAGGGCGATTGTGGACTCTTCGGGGCCGTAGAAGGTGAGGCCTTCTCCCTTGGCGCCGTCCTTCTCCTTGGTGATGTAGTACAGACCAAGGACCATATCCTGCGAAGGCACGGTGATGGGGGCGCCGTTGGCGGGGTTCAGAATGTTGTGGCTGCCAAGCATCAGCAGCTGGGCCTCCAGCACTGCGGCATTGCCCAGCGGGAGGTGGACTGCCATCTGGTCACCGTCGAAGTCGGCGTTGAACGCGGTGCAGGCCAGAGGGTGCAGCTGGATAGCCTTGCCCTCGATGAGCTTGGGCTGGAAGGCCTGGATACCGAGTCTGTGCAGTGTGGGGGCACGGTTCAGCAGAACGGGGTGACCCTTCATCACATTCTCCAGGATGTCCCAGATTTCGGGACCCTGCTTGTCCACAACCTTCTTTGCGGACTTGACGGTCTTCACTATGCCGCGCTCGATGAGCTTGCGGATGATGAACGGCTTGTAAAGCTCGGCCGCCATATATTTGGGCAGACCGCACTCGTGCATCTTGAGCTCGGGGCCTACCACGATCACGGAACGTGCGGAGTAGTCCACGCGCTTGCCCAACAAGTTCTGGCGGAAGCGGCCCTGCTTGCCCTTAAGGCTGTCTGAGAGAGACTTGAGGGTGCGGTTGGCTTCTGACTTCACGGCGTTGGACTTGCGGGAGTTGTCGAACAGCGAGTCCACGGCCTCCTGCAGCATACGCTTCTCGTTGCGCAGGATCACTTCGGGCGCCTTGATGCTGATGAGCCTCTTGAGGCGGTTGTTGCGGATGATCACGCGGCGGTAGAGCTCGTTGATGTCGCTGGTGGCAAAACGGCCGCCGTCCAGGGGCACCAGAGGGCGCAGATCCGGGGGAATCACGGGGATCACCTTCAGAATCATCCACTCGGGGCGGTTGACCTCCTTGGACTCCCTGAAGGCCTCGATCACGCTCAGGCGCTTGAGGGCCTCGGCCTTGCGCTGCTGCGAAGTCTCGGTCTCGCTCTTGTGGCGCAGGTCGTAGGAGAGAGAGTCGAGGTCAAGCTCCTTGAGCATATCGTAGATGACCTCGGCACCCATCCCGGCAATGAACTTGTTGGGATCGTTGTCCTCCAGCATATCGTTCTCCTTGGGGAGCTTGGCCACGAGGTCAAGATACTCGTCCTCGGAGAGAAGGTCGCCGCGGCTGATGTTGAACTGCTCTGCACAACCGGCCTGGCGCACCAGATATTTCTCGTAATAGATTACAGCCTCGAGTTTCTTGCCCGGAATGCCCAGCAGGTAGCCGATCTTGTTGGGGGTGGAGCGGAAATACCAGATGTGAGCCACGGGAACGGTGAGGGTGATGTGACCCATACGCTCGCGGCGCACCTTCTTTTCGGTGACCTCCACACCGCAGCGGTCGCAGACGATACCCTTGTAGCGTATCCTCTTGTACTTGCCGCAGTGGCATTCATAGTCTTTTGACGGACCGAAGATCCTCTCGCAGAACAGGCCGTCGCGTTCGGGCTTGTAGGTGCGGTAGTTTACAGTCTCAGGCTTGAGCACCTCTCCGTGGGACTGGTCCAGGATGGCTTCGGGAGAGGCCAGGCTGATGGAAATCCTGGTGAAGTTGCTCTTATCTTTTGTATCCTTTTTAAAAGACATATTTGTTTACTGTTAATTGATTCGTGTGAGCAATAAATTATTCCAGTTTCACATTCAGCGCAAGGCCCCTGAGTTCGTGCAGGAGCACATTGAGGGATTCCGGAATGCCGGGTGTCGGCATGGTGTCGCCCTTGACGATGGCCTCGTATGCGCGGGAACGTCCTGTGACGTCATCACTCTTGATGGTGAGGACCTCCTGCAGGATGTTGGATGCGCCGAATGCCTCCAGGGCCCAGACCTCCATCTCACCGAAACGCTGGCCGCCGAACTGGGCTTTACCGCCGAGGGGCTGCTGGGTGATGAGAGAGTAGGGACCGATGGAACGGGCGTGCATCTTGTCGTCGACCATATGGCCCAGCTTGATCATATAGATCACGCCGACGGTCGCGGGCTGGTCAAACTGCTCGCCTGTCTCGCCGTTGCGCAGATATGTCTTTCCGAAGCGGGGAACGCCCGCCTTGTCGGTGTATTCGCAGATGTTCTCCAGAGTGGCACCGTCGAAGATGGGGGTCGCAAAGTTGACTCCCAGCTCGCGGCCGGCCCAGCCCAGCACGGTCTCGTAAATCTGACCGAGGTTCATACGGCTCGGCACGCCCAGAGGGTTGAGCACGATGTCCATAGGGGTTCCGTCATCAAGGAAGGGCATATCCTCGTCCTTGACGATCTTGGCCACGATACCCTTGTTGCCGTGGCGGCCCGCCATCTTGTCGCCGACTCTGATCTTGCGCTTCTTGGCAACATAAACCTTTGCCAGCTGCAGGATGCCGTTGGGCAGCTCGTCGCCGATGGAGAGTGCGTAGGAGACTCTCTTGAACTCAGCCTCGACATTCTTGTAGGCAATGATGTAGTTGTTGATGAGCGAGCGGACCATATCGTTGGTGTGCTTGTCGCTTGTCCACTTCACGGGGTTGATCTCCTCGTACTTCTCGATTGATTCGAGGTTGGCGCGGGTGAAGTCCTCGCCCTTGGCGATGCGCACGAGGCCGAAGGTGTCGGTCACGCCGCAGCTCTTCTTCCCCTTGAGGAGGGTCAGCATCTTTTCGATGAAGGTCTTGTGCAGCTCTGCCTGCTTGCTGTCCTTCTCTTCGGTGGCAGCGGCAAGCTGTGCCTTGATCTGTGCACGCTCCTTCTTGCTGTTCTCCTTGGTGATGCGGGAGAAGAGACGGGTCTCGATCACTGTGCCGGAGAGGGAAGGGTTGGCCTTGAGAGAGGCATCCTTGACGTCGCCGGCCTTGTCGCCGAAGATGGCGCGCAGCAGCTTCTCCTCGGGAGAAGGGTCGCTCTCGCCCTTGGGAGTGATCTTGCCCACCATAATGTCGCCCGGCTCGATGTGGGCGCCCACGCGGATGATACCGTTCTCGTCGAGGTCCTTGGTGGCGTCCTCGCTCACGTTGGGGATATCATTGGTGAGTTCCTCCTGGCCGCGCTTGGTGTCGCGCACCTCCATTATGTACTCGTCCACGTGGATGGAAGTGAGGATATCCTCACGCACCATTCTCTCGGAGAGCACGATGGCATCCTCGAAGTTGTAACCCTTCCAGGGCATGAACGCCACCTTGAGGTTGCGGCCCAGGGCAAGCTCGCCGTTGCGGCTGGAGTAGCCCTCGGTCATTATCTGGCCGGGAACCACGCGGTCGCCCTTGTGCACGATGGGCACGAGGTTCACGGTAGTGCTCTGGTTGGTCTTGCGGAAGTGGGGGAGGGTATATACGGTGACCTCGGGGGAGAAGCTTACGAACTTCTCGTCCTCGGTGCGGTCGTACTTGACGTGAATTTCACGGGCATCCACGAACACCACCTCACCGTTGCCTTCTGCGGCAATCTGGGTGCGGGAGTCGCGCATCACGGGACCCTCAAGGCCGGTGCCCACGATAGGAGCCTCGGGCTTGATGATAGGCACCGCCTGGCGCATCATGTTGCTGCCCATCAGGGCGCGGTTGGCGTCGTCGTGCTCCAGGAAGGGAATCAGCGAAGCCGCGATAGACGAAATCTGGTTGGGAGCGACGTCTATCAGATGCACCTCGTTTTTGCTTACTACGGGGAAGTCGGCCTGCAGACGGCAGCTGATGCGCTCGTCGGTGATTTCACCGTCGTCGGTCATATGCACGTTTGCCTGTGCCACCAGCTTGCCCTCCTCGTCCTCGGCGCTGAGATATACGCAACCCTCGTCGCTCATATCCACCTTGCCGTTCACTACCTTGCGGTAGGGGGTCTCGATGAAGCCGAGGCTGTTGATGCGCGCATAAACGCAGAGAGAGGAGATAAGGCCGATGTTGGGGCCTTCAGGCGTCTCGATAGGGCAGAGACGGCCGTAGTGTGTATAGTGTACGTCTCGAACCTCGAAACCTGCGCGGTCGCGTGACAGACCGCCGGGACCCAGGGCGGAGAGACGTCTCTTGTGAGTCATCTCGGCCAGAGGGTTGATCTGGTCCATGAACTGCGAGAGCTGGCTGGTGCCGAAGAACGAATTGATTACGCTCGAGAGAGTCTTGGCGTTGATCAGGTCGCTGGGGGTGAACACCTCGTTGTCGCGCACGTTCATACGCTCGCGGATGGTGCGGGCGATGCGGCTCAGGCCGACGCTGAACTGGTTGGCGAGCTGTTCGCCCACGGTGCGGATGCGACGGTTGCTCAAGTGGTCGATATCGTCGACATTGGCCTTGGATACTATGAGCTGGATGAGATACTTGATGATCTCGATGATGTCCTCCTTGGTGAGCACGCGGACGTCGGCGGGAATCTTGAGGCCGAGTTTGCGGTTGATGCGGTAGCGGCCCACATCGCCCAGGTCGTAGCGCTTGTCGGAGAAGAAGAGCTTCTCTATCACGTCGCGGGCGGTAGCCTCATCCGGCGGTTCGGAGTTGCGCAGCTGGCGATAGGTGTAGAGAATCGCCTCCAGCTCGGAGTTGCACTGGTCTTTTTCCAGCGTATTGTGAATGATGGCGTAATCGCTCAGGCCGGGATCCTCTTTGTGCAGCAGGATTGTGGACACGCCGCTCTCGATGATTTCATCGATGTTCTCCTCTGTGAGTTCGGCGTTGCGCTCCACGATGACCTCGTTACGCTCGATTGATACTACTTCGCCTGTGTCCTCGTCCACAAAGTCCTCGACCCAGGTCTTGAGCACGCGGGAAGCCAGCTTGCTTCCGATGTGCTTCTTGAGGGTCGCCTTGTTGACCTTGACCTCGTTGGCCAGACCGAAGATGTCCAGGATGTCCTTGTCGGTCTCGAAACCGATGGCGCGCAGAAGTGTGGTGACAGGCAATTTCTTTTTGCGGTCGATATATGCATACATCACGTTGTTGATGTCTGTTGCAAATTCGATCCAGCTTCCCTTGAAGGGGATGATGCGTGCGGAGTAGAGCTTGGTGTTGTTTGCGTGCAGGCTCTGTCCAAAGAATACACCCGGAGAACGGTGCAGCTGTGATACCACGATGCGCTCACTTCCGTTGATGACGAAAGTGCCTCTGGGAGTCATATAGGGGATGGAACCCAGATAGACATCCTGAATCGTGGTGTCGAAATCTTCGTGTTCGGGGTCTGTGCAGTACAGCTTCAGCTTGGCCTTCAAGGGCACGCTGTAGGTGAGACCTCTGTCAAGGCATTCCTCAATCGAATAACGCGGAGGATCGACGAAGTAGTCGATGAACTCAAGCACGAAATTGTTTCGTGTGTCGGTTATTGGAAATATCTCCTGGAATACTTTGAACAACCCTTCGTTACGCCGGTTTTCAGCGGTGGTGTCAAGCTGGAAGAAGTCCTTGAATGACTTCAGCTGCACCTCCAGAAAGTCGGGGTAGTCCAGATGAACCTTAGAAGTTGCGAATGAAATTCGCGAGCTTTTAACGTTTTGAGACATTTATGAAAATATTAAAAAAAGGTAGGATTATTATACGACAAAAAGGTTTAGAGCCTTGGGTGGCTCTAAACCTGAGATTGTTAATCCCTTATTTGGGTTGGAATTACTTAATTTCAACTTCTGCACCTGCACCTTCGAGGGTCTCCTTGATCTGCTCAGCCTCAGCTTTGGAAACTTTTTCCTTGATAGCCTTGGGAGCACCGTCAACGAGGTCTTTAGCACCCTTGAGGTCAAGACCGGTGATCTCCTTAACGACCTTGATGACGCCGAGCTTAGCCTGGCCTGCGGAGGTAAGGATTACATCGAATTCGGTCTGCTCTGCAGCAGCTGCTTCACCAGCAGCAGCGGGAGCGGCAACAGCAACAGCAGCAGCTGCGGGCTCGATGCCATATTCGTCTTTGAGAATCTGTGCAAGTTCCTGCACGTCCTTAACAGTAAGGTTTACCAACTCTTCTGCAAGTTTTTTGATATCTGCCATAATTGTTTATAGTTATTAATTGTTTTGTTTGCTTGATAAATAATTAATTGTTTCTTTCTTCGAGAGCCTTCACCAGACCTGCTACGCAGCCGCCTGCATTGGACTGCAGTGCGCTGATGACATTCTTGGCGGGAGACTGGAGGAGAGTGATGATGTCGCCGATGAGTTCTTCGCGGGACTTGATGTTGCAGAGAGTCTCGAGGTTGGATGCGCCAACATAAGCGCACTCCTGGACGTATGCAGCCTTAAGTGCCGGCTTGCCCATCTGAGCCGCCTGCTCTTTGATGAGTTTGGCGGGAGCATTGGGAGTTTCGGTGAACATCAGTGCGGTAGATCCCTTGAGGGAAGAGCAGAGTGATTTCATCTCGTCACCGCCCTTTTCCAAAACCTTGGCAAGGAGGGTGTTCTTAACCACTACAAGCTGGATGTTGTTGTTGAAGCAGGCGCGGCGCAGGGCAGAAGTCTGTTCTGCATTGAGACCTTCGATATCGGTGATATAGAAGTTGGGATTCTGCTCTATGCGTGCCGCAATCTGATCAATTATTTGTGATTTAAGTTCTTTTCTCATAATCGTGATAATTAATTATTCTGCGGCGCCCACTGACTTGACATCGATATTGACACCCGGGCTCATTGTGGATGAGATCGAGATGCTCTTGATATAGGTGCCTTTGAGTGCTTGCGGTTTGAGTTTTACGATAGTGTTCATCAGCTCTACGGCGTTGTCGTTAAGCTGCTCTGCAGTGAACGAAACCTTGCCGATGGCAGTGTGGATGATACCGGTCTTGTCAACCCTGAAGTCGATCTTGCCGGCCTTGACCTCTTTGACTGCCTTGCCGATCTCCATTGTAACGGTACCGGTCTTGGGGTTAGGCATGAGGCCGCGGGGACCGAGGATACGGCCGATAGGGCCGATCTTGCCCATCACTGAAGGGGTGCAGACGATGACGTCCACATCTGTCCAGCCGCCTTTGATCTTCTCGATGTATTCGTCCAGACCGACATAGTCGGCACCGGCCTCTTTGGCCTCGTTCTCCTTGTCGGGAGTGCAGAGAGCCAGAACGCGGGTCACCTTGCCTGTTCCGTGGGGAAGAGTCACAACGCCGCGGACCATCTGGTTCGCTTTACGAGGGTCCACACCAAGACGAACGGCCAGGTCTACGGAAGCGTCAAAGGAAGCATAGTTAATCTCTTTTACTATGCCGCAAGCCTCGCTCAGCTTGTAGGTCTGCTTGCTGTCGTATTTTGCGGCAGCTACTTTTTGTTTCTTAGTCAACTTGCTCATTGCGTGTGAATTTCTTATTTAACGTCGGCAGGAAACTCACCTTCTACATAGATACCCATACTGCGTGCGGTACCAGCCACCAGCTTCATTGCAGAAGACTCTGTAAAGCAGTTGAGGTCGGGCATTTTCTCGCTTGCAATCTTGCGGACCTGGTCCCAGGTGAGAGTGGCTACTTTCTTTCTGTTAGGCTCGTCGCTGCCCTTCTGAACTTTGGCAGCCTCCTTGATCAGGTTTGCCATAGGAGGTTCTTTGACCTCAAAGGTGAAAGATTTATCACTATAAACAGTGATGACTACGGGCAATACCTTACCCGCCTTGTCCTGAGTGCGGGCATTATACTGCTTGCAGAAATCCATAATGTTCACACCCTTTGAACCGAGAGCCGGTCCTACGGGCGGTGACGGATTGGCCGCACCGGCCTTGATCTGCAGCTTGATAAACCCTGCAATTTCTTTTGCCATAATTGTTAAACTTTGGTTACTTGTGCAAAATTAAGCTCTACAAGAGTCTTGCGGCCGAATATCTTGACCGTTACGGCAAGCTTGCGCTTGTCGTCCATAATCTTCTCGACGGTGCCTTCGAAGCCGTTGAACGGGCCATCGTTGATCTTGATGGGCTCGCCCACGGTAAACGGTGTGACGGTCTCCTCGTCCTGGTCGGCCATAGTGTCGATAGCCCCCAGAATGCGGGCGATCTCGCTCTGACGCAAGGGGACGGGTACGCGCTTGATTGTCTTCACCTTCTTGTCCTTACCGTCGATGTGCTTCTCCTCGATCACTTCTACGTTCTCGGAGAGGAAGCCTGCAACGAAGGTAATGTCCTTGATGATGTGTTCAATCTCACCGGTAAGATTCGCCTCCATATAAATATACCCCGGGAAAAGAACTCTCTCGGCGCTGACTCTCTTACCATTTTTGATCTGGTAATATTTTTCAGTCGGAATGAGAACCTGAGAAATATGGTCCTGAAGACCATGATTCTCTATCTCCTTTTCGATATACTCTTTGGCTTTTTTCTCTTTACCGCCTGCGGTACGGACCACATACCATTTTTTGGCAACTTCGCTCATAATTACAGTTGGTAGATACCGGTCATTATGGTCTTGAACACGAAGTCAATGACCCAAACGACCACGGCACATATCAGAGAAGCCACCATAACGAGAACGGCAGAGCTCTGGAGCTTGCTCCAGGTCGGCCAAGTCACTTTGGTGGTGAGTTCTTTGTAAGACTCCTTAAAGTAAGTACCTATTTTGCTCATTGTTATTCTATTGTCGGCCACACAGATTGGAAGCGGTCCTGAAGCGGCCTTTTAATAACGCACCGGATTCGTAACCATCCGATATTTTTGCAGGGGAAGCAGGAATCGAACCCACATCGACGGTTTTGGAGACCGCTGAACTACCATTGTTCTATTCCCCTATATCACAATTCCGGCTACTGTGGAAAGCAGCCGGAATCGCGATTATCCTTAATTAGTCAGCTACTGCGATAACCTGACCTGCACCTACTGTACGGCCACCTTCGCGGATCGCGAAACGAAGACCTACGTTGAGGGCAACAGGGTAGATGAGGCTGACCTTGATCTCTACGTTGTCACCAGGCATAACCATCTCGGTTCCCTCGGGGAGAGTGATCTCACCTGTGATGTCAAGGGTGCGGATGAAGAACTGAGGACGATATTTGTTGTGGAACGGTGTGTGACGGCCGCCCTCGTCTTTCTTCAGAACGTAAATCTGACCGGTGAACTCGTGGTGAGGAGTGATGGTGTTGGGGTGTGCGATAACCTGACCGCGCTTGATCTCCTTCTTGTCGATACCGCGGAGCAGCAGACCTACGTTGTCACCTGCCTCGCCCTCGTCGAGGAGCTTGCGGAACATCTCGACACCGGTAACGACTGACTTCTTGGGCTCGTCGCCAAGACCGATGATCTGAACTTCGTCACCGACCTTAACCTTACCCTGCTCGATACGGCCGGTAGCAACGGTACCGCGACCTGTGATTGAGAAGACGTCCTCGACAGGCATAAGGAAGGGCTTGTCGGTAAGACGGGGAGGCAGCTCGATGTATGTGTCGACAGCATCCATGAGTTCCATAACCTTCTCCTCCCACTTGGGATCGCCGTTGAGTGCGCCGAGAGCGGAGCCGCGGATCACGGGAGCGTTGTCGCCGTCGAAGTTGTAGAAGTTGAGAAGTTCGCGAACCTCCATTTCTACGAGCTCTACCATCTCAGGGTCGTCCACGATATCAACCTTGTTCAGGAAGACAACGATGCGGGGAACGTTCACCTGGCGGGCGAGAAGCACGTGCTCACGAGTCTGGGGCATAGGACCGTCGGTAGCGGCAACCACGAGGATTGCACCATCCATCTGGGCAGCACCGGTTACCATGTTCTTCACATAGTCGGCGTGGCCAGGGCAGTCAACGTGTGCATAGTGGCGGGTAGCGGTTTCGTACTCGATGTGTGCGGTGTTGATTGTGATACCGCGCTCTTTCTCCTCAGGAGCGTTATCGATGGAGTCGAATGAACGGACTTCGGAAAGTCCCTTTTCTGCAAGAACTTTGGTAATAGCAGCGGTAAGAGTGGTTTTACCGTGGTCAACGTGGCCGATGGTGCCGATGTTGACGTGAGGTTTGGTCCTCTGGAATGTTTCTTTTGCCATAGTTAATATTTTACGTGTTTTATCGTTGAGCTGGTGGTGAGAATTGAACTCACGACCTCTTCCTTACCAAGGAAGCGCTCTACCCCTGAGCTACACTAGCAATTTAAATACTCGAGCGGAAGACGAGGTTCGAACCCGCGACCCTCAGCTTGGAAGGCTGATGCTCTACCAACTGAGCTACTTCCGCTTTTTGCAGACTTAAAAAACAAGCGGTAATGCTGCTTAAGGTATGTCTCTACAACATTGCCGCCTCTTTTTGTCGTGGGAAGAGATGGATTCGAACCACCGTAGGCGTAAGCCAGCAGATTTACAGTCTGCCCCATTTGGCCACTCTGGTATCTTCCCTTAAGGTGAGCCGATAGACGGATTCGAACCCCCGACCTGCTGTTTACAAAACAGCTGCTCTACCGACTGAGCTATATCGGCTTATAGCTTCCCTTATTTTGGGATTGCAAATATAGGCGGATTTTTTTAATTGCCAAAATAATCGGCAATTTTTTCCAAGATATTCTCCCAGGTCATTCCGCACTCGGCGTATTGCTCCGCCACGCTTGCCTGGTCGATGAATTTGTCGGGCACTCCCACCGGAACCACCTGCACATCGGCCCCCCGCGATGCAACATACTCGCTCACCGCGCCGTAGAGCCCGCCGATTGTGACGCCGTCCTCCACTGTGATTATGCGGCGGCAGGTGCTGCAGGCCTTCTCCAGCGCCTCGGTGTCGATGGGCTTGAGAAAGCGCATATCATAGTGCAGAATGCCGCATCCGAACCGCTTTTTGGCCTCTGCGGCCGCCTTGGCGCACTTGTTCCCGATGGGGCCGATGGAGAGCAGGGCGACCTGCGACCCCTCGCTGCGCAGCACCGCACGCCCCAGCGGCAGCGACTTGAACCCCGTGCCGCGCCACTGGACCCCCTCGCCGCATCCGCGCGGATACCTTATTATAATGGCGGGATAGTGGGGCAGGGTGGCGCTGTAGAGCAGGTCGTGCAGGTCCTTCTCGTCGTAGGGAGAGGCGATGGCCAGGTTGGGGACGCTGCGCAGCAGGGACATATCGAACACCCCCTGGTGGGTGGCGCCGTCTTCTCCCACCAGCCCGGCGCGGTCAAGGCAGAAGATCACCTTGAGGTGCTGCAGCGCCACGTCGTGGATTATGTTGTCCACGGCCCTCTGGGAGAAGGTGGAGTAGATGTTGCACACCGGCAGCATATCGCCCGCGGCCAGGCCGGCCGAGAAGGTCACGGCGTGCCCTTCTGCGATGCCGACGTCGAACACACGCTCCGGGAAGCGCTCCTTCATTATGTCCAGGCTGCTGCCGCGCAGCATTGCGGGGGTGATGCCCACTATGCGGCTGTTGCTCTCGGCAAGGGCGGTGACGGTCTCGCCGAACACTGTCTGATAGCGGTCGCTGCCGCCGCTGCGGTGCACCGGCTCGCCCGATTCGGGGTCGTATGCCCCCGGGGCGTGCCAGAAGGAGGGGTTCTCCTCCGCCGGCTTGTAGCCCTTGCCCTTGACGGTGACAAGGTGCAGGATTTTGGGCCCCTTGATGTTGCGCAGCCGCTCCAGCATTGAGATGACCTCCTCCAGGTTGTTGCCGTCCACGGGGCCGAAGTATCTGAAGCCCAGGGAGTCGAACATCGAGACGGTCTCGCTGTTGTGCAGCAGGAACTTTTTGGTGCTGCGGGTGAGCGCCTGCAGAAAGCTGCGGATCTTGCCCTCGCCCAGCAGGTGCCAGATGTTGTTCTTGATGCGGTTGTAGCCGGCGCCCGTGGTGATGCGGGTCAGATGGCGGTGCAGCGCATCGTTGGATATGTCAATCGAAATACGGTTGTCGTTGAGTATCACCAGCAGGTCGCTCTTGCTGCTGCCGGCGTTGTTGAGCCCCTCGAAGGCGAGGCCGCCCGACATTGCTCCGTCGCCGATGACGGCCACGTGGCGGGCCTTGACGCCCCGCAGCTCGTCGGCCACTGCAAATCCCAGCGCGGCGGAAATGGAGGTGGAGGCGTGCCCCGCGCCAAAGCAGTCGTAGGGGCTCTCGTCCCGCTTGGGGAAGCCGCTCAGCCCCCCTTTGCGGCGGTTCTGCAGAAACGCCTCGCGCCGGCCGGTGAGGATTTTGTGGGCGTATGCCTGATGGCCGACATCCCACACGACCTTGTCGTCGGGGGTGTCCATCACCTTGTGCAGGGCCACGGCAATCTCCACCGCCCCCAGGCTGGAAGCCAGGTGGCCGGGATTCTTTGCGCAACTCTCTATGATGTAGTCCCTGAGTTCCTGGCAGAGCTGCTTGAGCTGCTCCAGATTCAGATTCTTGAGATCTGCGGGAGAGTTTATGCTGTCTAAGATTCTATCCAATTACTGAGGACGGTAAGATGAAGTGTAGGGCTCCTCGCGCACGATGGTCTGGTCTCTGTCGGGGCCCACGGAAATTATCTTGATGGGGAGCTTGAGCTCATCCTCCAGATATTTGATGAAAATCCTGAATTCGTAGGGGAAGTCGCTCTCGCTGCGCACTGCGCTCAGGGGTTTGTGCCACCCCTTGAACTCCTTGTAGACCGGCTGGATGTCGGCCTGGGTGTCGAAGGGGAATATCTTGCAGGGCTCGCCGTCTACAATGTAGCTGGTGGCCACCTTGATGGTGTCGAACTCGTCCATCACGTCGGCCTTCATCATCACCAGGTCGGTGACGCCGTTGAGCATTACGGCATATTTGAGGGCCACGAGGTCCAGCCAGCCGCAGCGGCGGGGACGCCCGGTGACGGAGCCGAACTCGGCGCCGCCGATGCGCAGCTGCTCTCCCGTCTCGTCATTGAGCTCAGTGGGGAAGGGGCCGCTGCCCACGCGGGTGCAGTATGCCTTGAAGATGCCGTACACGCGCCCCACGTTCTTGGGGGCCACGCCCAGCCCCACGCAGGCGCCGGGGCAGATGGTGTTGGACGAGGTTACGAAGGGGTAGGAGCCGAAGTCGATGTCCAGCATACTGCCCTGCGCCCCCTCGGCCAGGATCTTCTTGTTGCTCTCCAGGCATTCGTTGGCAAAGTATTCGCCGTCGATGATCTTGAAGTTCTTGAGGTATTCCACAGCCTCCAGCCACTCGGCCTCGTGCTCGGCGGCGTCGTACTGGAAATCGAACTGCTTGAGATAGTCTATGTGCTTGGCCTTGAGGGCCTCGAAGCGCTCCTTGAAGTTGGCGGCCAGAATGTCGCCCACTCTGAGGCCCACGCGGCTCACCTTGTCGGTGTAGGTGGGGCCGATGCCCTTGAGGGTGGAGCCGATCTTGGCCTTGCCCTTGGATGCCTCCTGGGCCGCGTCTATGATCTTGTGGGTGGGGAGAATCAGGTGCGCCTTCTTGGAGATGTAGAGCCGCTCGCGCAGAGGGACTCCAGCCGCCTCGATGGCCTCGCACTCGCTGCGGAAGGTGATGGGATCCAGCACCACGCCGCTGCCCACGATGTTGAGGGTGCCCTTTCTGAGCACGCCGCTGGGGACGCTGCGCAGAATGAACTTCTTCCCGTCAAAATGGATGGAGTGGCCGGCATTGGGCCCTCCTTGGAATCTTGCTATAATAGGATAGGTTTCTGCAAGGACATCAACTATCTTGCCCTTGCCTTCGTCGCCCCATTGCAGGCCCAGTACCACGTCAAGTTTCATAGAGTATTTGTTTTTACAAGACCGCGAAGTTACTGCTAATAGTTGATAAACAAAAATTTTGAGAATGAATTTAAATGGCATAAATTGCCGCTCTTCAACTCTTGAAATATGACGGAAACACGCGAGAGAGACACCAATCTCGACTTTGTGCGCATAGTGGCGTTTCTGCTGCTGATGTGCTGCCACGCCGCCGACCCGTTCAACGCGGCGGCCACCTACGGCGGCGGAATCCCCAATCCCGACTTTGCCCGCTGGGGCGCAATCTGGGGCTCGCTTGTGAGGCCCTGCGTGCCGCTGTTCGTGATGCTCTCCGGGGCGCTGCTGCTGCCGCGCGGCGAGACTTCTGAAATTATGGACATGAAGCGCTTCTACAGCCGCCGCATCCCCCGCGTGCTCTGGCCATTTCTGATATGGTCGGCCGTCTACTACATCACACCGTGGATAATAGGGCTGCTGGGCTACGGGCAGGAAGGGGTGCTGCTCTTCTTCCCCTACGCCACCGACGAGCCGCAGACATTCTCCGCCGCGCTGGGGCGCATCTGCCGCATCCCCTACACATTCAACTTCATAGCGGGGCATATGTGGTATATCTATATGCTGGTGGGGCTCTATCTCTACCTGCCGATATTCTCCGCCTGGGTGCGCACCGCCACAAGGCGCCAGAAGGAGTTTTTCCTGGCGATGTGGCTTCTGGCGTCGTGCCTGCCCTATCTGGGGGAATTCGTGAGCCGCTACAACTACGGCACCTGCGAGTGGAACGCCTTCGGCCTGTTCTACTATTTTGCCGGCTTCAACGGCTATCTGCTGCTGGGGCATTACATCTGCACATATGTCAGGCCGCGCAGGAGCCTCTGGCGCACCCTGGCCCTGGCGGCGGTGTTCATTGCCGGCTATGCGGTGACCTTCTTCGGCTTCAGATACACCCAGTCGATCGAAGGCCACACCCCCGAGCAGACCGAGCTCTTCTGGACCTACTGCACCCCCAACGTCATTGCGATGTCGGCCTGCCTGATGCTGCTTCTGCGACCGGTGAAAGTGAGCGGCAGGAGGGTCTGCGCCCTGCTCAAGAACTTCACCTTCTGCGGGTTCGGCATCTATATGGTGCACTACTTTTTCGTGGGGCCCGCCTATTGGGTGACCACCGCCCTGAATGTGCCCCTGCCGCTGCGAATTCCCGCGGCCGCAGTGCTGATTCTGCTCTGCTCCTGGGCCTTTGTGGCGCTGCTGTCCAAGGCGCTGGGCAGTAGGCTCAAGCGGATAATCCTGGGATAGACCGATTCCTGCCGCAGAGCCGGGGCGCTAGCTGCAGCGCAGGGCGTCCACCACATTCAGCGCCGCCGCCCGCTTTGCCGGCAGAGCGCAGGCCGCCACGCCCACCGCAATGCTGATTCCCTGCGAGAGAAGTATCCAGTCCCACGGTATGCTGAAGCGGGTATGGGCCAGCGCCGACACGGCGTTGCCGCACAGAATCCCCAGCAGAGTGCCGATGGCGCAGCCCGCCTCGCAGATGAGCACCGCCTCCATTATGAACGAGACGCGGATGTCCCGCCGGGAGCCTCCCACGGCCCGGCGCAGCCCCACTTCGCGGGTCCGCTCCGCCACGCACACCAGCATAATGTTGGCCAGCGCCACCGCCGCGCCGCATAGGGTCAGCACCCCTATGAGCAGCGCAATCATCGAGAGGCTGCCCCCGAGGTTCTCTATTTCGCGCACGGCGGCGCTCCCCTCCACAATCTCGAAGTCAGTCTTCTCCCCGTCGGGGACATTGCGGATGCGCCGCAGAAGGGCTTCGGCCTGCAGCAGGGCGCTCTCCGACGCCTCCCCCGGCGGCAGTGTCAGCTCTATGGCGCAGGCGCTTCTCTCCGGCATCAGCGCCGGGACCGCCGCCTCCAGCGGAATGTAGATTGTGTTGTCGGCCAGGGCCCCCAGCAGCGACGCCTGCTTTGCGGCGATGCCGGCCACGGCAAAAGAGCGGGTGCCGATGCTGACGCTCTGGCCCACCGCGCCCCGGCCGCTCTTTTTCTCCAGAGCCGCGGCGGCGCTCTTGCCCAGCAGGCACTCTGCGGCGCGCGGCATACGCCCTTCCCCGATGTCGAGTCCGCCCGCCGCCAGATAGTCACCCGAGGCGGCCATCACCGTGGTCTGCGGGGAGAATCTCCCTGCGGCAAAGCCGACGGGGGTGGTGAGCGGCAGATAGGCGGTGACGGCGCACTCCCCGCCGTAGCGGGCGGCGAATTCGGCCGCCTGGGCGCAGGTGAGCGGCGGGGCGTCCTTCAGGCGGCTGTGCAGCGAGCTGAATGTCACCCTCTCCGCCCGGGTGCCGAAGGTCTCCTGGAGCAGGCTGCCCAGGCAGTCGACGGCGGTCTGGGAGCCCACCAGGCAGGTGATGCCCAGCGCCACTATGGCCACGGTGAGCGAAGAGCGCAGCCTGCTGCCGGATGCGGCCCTCTTTGCAATGTGAATGTTGTCGGAAATGTAAGAAAATCTCCCCTTCATAATCTTTCCCTGATGTTTCGCCTGTGCTTGGAAGCATTTTGCACAAGTGCGGCGCGAGGCGAAACATTATCGGCCGCACAAAAAAACTGACCACCGAAGTTAAGAATAAAATCGGCGGTCAGCAATATGTCAGGTAAAATTTTCTAGTCCAGCGCGTAGCGCAGCTCGCCGTCCACGAATGTGTCGTGCACGATGAAGTTGTCGTCTATCAGCGCCACATCGGCTGTGAAGCCGGTCTCGATGCGGCCTACATTGCGGTAGCCGAGGCTGTGGGCGGCATTCAGGCTCCCGGCGCGCACCGCCTCGCTCAGCGGCAGGCCGGTGACCTCCACCACATTCTTGAGGGCGATGTTCATACGCAGCACGCTGCCGGCAAGGGCGGCGTTCTCTTTGAGCCGCGCGGCGCCGTTGGACACCAGCACGGGCAGTCCGCCGAGGTCATACTCGCCGTCGGGCATACCTGCGGCGCGCATTGCATCGGTAATCAGAATCATATGGTCGATGCCCTTGACCTTGAACGCCAACTTGACCATATCGGAGCCGCTGTGCAGCAGGTCGCAGATCATCTCGGCAAACACGTTGCTGTGCAGCAGGCCGGCCCCCACGAGGCCGATTTCGCGGTGGTGCAGCGGGCTCATCTGATTGCAGAAGTGGGTCAGGTTGCGCAGCCCCTTGGCGTAGCAGCGGTAGAATTCGGCATACTTGGCCGCGCTGTGCGCCGCGCTGGGCACGATGCCCATAGTGAGCAGGTCGGTCACGAAACTGTCTCCGCCCGGCAGCTCCGGGGCGAAGGAGACCTTGTGGATGGGGTATATCGCATTCAGACGCTCCACCAGATGGATGTCGGGCATCCGCACAAAGGCGGGATTCTGCGCCCCCACTTCGCTGGGGTTCACAAAGGGACCTTCAAGATGCACGCCGGGCATCTTGACACCCTTGCCGTTGTATTTGGCAAAGGAGGCGAAGGCGTCGCTCAGCACCTCCTCCGACTGGGTCAGGGTGGTGGGGAGCATCATAGTGACGCCCTCCTTGAGCTTGTTGATGCCGATGGTGTCGACCCCTTCTGCAATGCCGTCGGTGAAGTCGCAGTTGTTGCGGCCGTGGCAGTGGATGTCAATCATACCGGGGATGGCGGTGAGGCCTTCGCCCTTGATGACCAGGTCGGCGGCAGGCAGGCTTTCGCCGGGGGTCAGAATGCTGTGGATGGTGCTGTCTTGAAAAAGGATGCTTCCGTGCTTGATTTCAAAGCCGGGGGAGGCAATGTTGCAATCCTTGATGAGTGTGCGCATAGGTAAATGCAGTTTTTGACGGGGCAAAAATAATATTTTTTCAATTTTAATTCTGTAAATTTGCGCCTTAAAACTCATAAAACAGACAAAAAATGTACAAGGGAAAAACAAACCGCAGTGATGCGTCTGCCCCTAAGAGAAATGCAGCCCAAGGGAGACGTTATTCAGACGGAGAGCGCACCTACGGGCGGCGCAGCGAAGGCGGCGAGAGCCGCGGCAAATCTTACGGCCACCGCCGCTCGGAAGAGGGCGAGGGCTCTGAACACAAATTCGGCGGCGCAGGCCGCACTTACGACAGAAGCCGCACATACGACAAATCCCGCGATTGCGGTAGCGGCCGCGGCGGCAATGGCGGCTACAAGAGCCGCGAAGGTGGCTACGGCGCCCCCCGCGGAGGCGCAAGTCAGGGCGACCGCAAACCGGGCGTCCGCAGTTATGGCCACGACTCGGGCAGAGGCGGCTACGGCGCTTCTGCCGGCAAAAATGCGGGCGGCCGCAAATTCGGCGCCGGCAGGCCCGACGCATCTCGCGGCAAGGCTGCCGAGAGCAATTCCGCAGTGGAAGTCAAGCACCGCGTGTATGCCAAGAGCCCCGCGAGGGGCAAATATTACACCCCTATTAAAAACAAGCCCATCCCCCGCAAGGGAGAGGACGACGAAATCCGCCTGAACAAGTTCATCGCCAACTCCGGGGTATGCTCCCGCCGCGAGGCCGACACTTATATCCAGGCAGGAGTGGTGAGCGTGAACGGCACCGTCGTGACCGAGCTCGGCACCAAGGTGAAGCCGGGCGACGACGTCCGCTTCAACGGCGAGCGCCTCAAGGGGGAGCAGAAGGTCTATCTGGTGATGAACAAGCCCAAGAACTATGTCACCACGATGAGCGACCCCCACGCCGAGCACACGGTGATGGAGCTCATCACCAAGGAGAAGTGCCCGCAGAGGGTCTTCCCCGTGGGACGGCTGGACAAGGCCACCACGGGCGTGCTGCTCTTCACCAACGACGGCCCTCTGGCAGAGAGGCTTATGCACCCCGCATTCGAGACCAAGAAGATATATCAGGTCGATCTTGACAAGAATCTCAAGACCGGCGACTTCAACGCCATCCTGGAGGGCGTGACCCTTGAGGACGGCGAAATCCACGCCGACGCCCTCTCGTACCTCGAGGAGTGCCGCAGCCGCGTGGGCATCGAAATCCACAGCGGCCGCAACCGCATCGTGCGCCGCATATTCGAGCATTTCGGCTACAAGGTAAAGAAGCTGGACCGCGTCTATTTCGCAGGCCTCACCAAAAAGAACCTCAAGAGGGGGCAGTGGCGCTTCCTCACCCAGGACGAGGTCAACTTCCTGATGATGGGGGGCGAGCGGTAGTATGGCAGAGACAGCACACAGGTCGGGCTTCGTGAACATAGTGGGCAACCCCAACGTGGGCAAGTCCACCCTTATGAACGCCCTGGTGGGGGAGAGGCTCTCCATTGTCACCGCCAAGGCGCAGACGACCCGCCACCGCATAATGGGCATCGTGAACGGCGATGACTATCAGATAGTTTATTGCGACACCCCCGGCATCCTGCACCCCAAATACGGGCTGCAGCAGAGTATGATGGACTTTGTGGACGCCGCCATCGGCGATGCCGACGTCATTCTGTATGTCACCGACGTGGTGGAGAAGCCCGACAAGAACGAGGAGTACATCACCCGCCTGGCCGGCGTCGCCTGCCCGGTGGTACTGGTCATCAACAAGATAGACAAGAGCGACCAGGAGAGCGTGAACACTCTGGCCGAGTGGTGGCACGCCCGTCTGCCCAAGGCGGAAATTTTTGCCGCCTCGGCGCTGGAGCAGTTCAACGTGCAGCAGATTTTCTCCCGCATAGTGGAGCTGCTGCCCGAGAGCCCCGCCTGGTACGACAAGGATGTCTTCACCGACCGTAGCCTGCGCTTCTTCGCCTCCGAAATCATCCGCGAGCGGATATTGGAGAACTACGACAAGGAGATTCCCTACTGCACCGAGGTGGTGATAGAGGAGTTCAAGGAGGGGGCGGAGCGCTATGACATCCGCGCCGTGATAAATGTGATGCGCGAATCCCAGAAGGGGATAATAATAGGCAAGAAGGGGGCGGCGCTCAAGAAGACGGCCACCGCGGCCCGGATGGAGATGGAGCACTTTTTCCAGAAAAAGGTGTTCCTCACGGTATTTGTAAAGGTAGAGGAGAACTGGCGCGACGACAAGCGTATGCTGCGCCGCTTCGGATATATACAGGATTAGAGATTTATGAGCGAAGATAAAGACGACATCAGACTGGATATGGAGGAGGAAGCAGCCCCCGTGGAGCAGGAGCAGAAGGGGGCCGAAAGCCAGCCTTCGCGCAAGGAGCATAAGTTCAACCGGGTGATAAACGCCGGGGAGAACCGCTACAAGCTGCCCGGAATGTTCAAGGACTGGTTTCTGGACTATGCCTCCTATGTGATGCTGGAGAGGGCCGTGCCCTACATCGAGGACGGCCTCAAGCCGGTGCAGCGCCGCATTCTGCACACCCTCAAGCTCAACGAGGACGGCAAGTACCACAAGGTGGCGGGAATCGTGGGCGACACAATGAAATATCACCCCCACGGCGACGCCTCCATCTACGACGCGCTGGTCTCCATACAGCAGAAAGAACTGCTCATAGACGGGCAGGGAAACTGGGGCAACATACTCACCGGCGACAAGGCGGCCGCGATGCGATACATCGAGGCCAAGCTCAGCAAATTCGCCCTGGAGGTCGTCTACAACAAGAAAATCACCGAGTGGGAGTATTCCTACGACCGCAACAATCTGGAGCCGGTGTGCCTGCCGGTCAAGTTCCCGCTGCTGCTGGCCCAGGGCACAATGGGCATCGGCGTGGGTCTGCGCGTGGAGATTCTCCCGCATAACTTCAACGAACTCATAGACGCCTCCATAGCGGCCCTGCGCGGCAAGGAGGTGGACATTTACCCCGACTTCCAGACGGGCGGCGTGGCCGACTGCTCCAAATACAACGGCGGGCAGCGGGGCGGCCGCGTGAGGGTACGCGCCACCATCACCAAGCGCGACAAGCGCACCCTGGTGATAGAGGACATCCCCTACGGCGAGACCACCGGCAGCGTGATAGCCTCCATCGTGGCGGCCAACGACCGCGGCAAGATCAAGATAAAGAAGGTGGACGACTACACCGCCGAGAAGGTGGAGATAGTGATACAGCTGGCTCCCGACATCTCGCCCGACAAGACCATCGACGCCCTCTACGTCTGCACCAAGTGCTCCGTGTCGCTCTCCCCCAATGCTGTGGTGATCAAGGACGGGCGCCCGGAGTTCATGAGCGTGAACGACATTCTCAAATACAGCGCCTTCCACACCCGCGACCTCTTTGAAAAGGAGCTGCGCGTGAATCTGGGCGAACTGGAGGATGACTGGCACAAGATATCTCTGGAGAAGATATTCTTCGAGAAGAAAATCTACCGGGTGCTGGAAAACGACGCCATCACCTGGGAGGCGCAGGTGGCCGACGTCACCGCTGCGATGAAGAAATACGAGAACCTGGTGAAGCGCACCATAACCTCCGACGACATCCTGATGCTGGTGGAGAAGCCGGTGCGCAAAATCTCCAAGTTCGACATAAAGGCGGCCGACGAGAAGCTGCGCGGCATAGAGAGCCAGATGCAGCAGATTCTCTACGACCTGGACCATCTGACCGACTATACGATAGAGTATTTCAAGAATCTCAAGAAGAAATACGGGGCCGCATTCCCGCGCCGCACCCGTCTGGAGGAGTTCGAGGCCATCCAGGCGCAGACCGTCGTGGTGGCCAACTCCAAGCTCTACTGCAGCCGCGAGGAGGGTTTCGTGGGCACCGACCCCAAGAAGATGGGCAACCCCGAATATATGTGCGACTGCTCCGACATAGACGACATAATCGTGTTTATGCGCAACGGCGACTACATAGTCAACACCGTCAAGGACAAGGACTTTGTGGGGGCCGACATCATCTATGCCGGGGTGTTCAAGAAGGGGGACGAACGCACCACCTATAATGTAATATACCGCGACGGCAAGACGGGCCCCTACTATGTCAAGCGTTTTGCCGTGAAGGGCATCACCCGCGGCAAGATGTACAACCTTGCGCAGGGCAAGAGCGGCAGCCGCGTGGAGTGGTTCACCGCCAACGGCAACGGCGAGGCGGAGACGGTGCGGGTCTATTTCCGCAACCGCCCCGGCATCCGCAAGACTTCGGACACCTACGACTTCGCCACCCTTGCCATCAAGGGGCGCGCCAGCCGCGGCAACCTGCTCACCCGCAACCCCATACAGCGCATCCAGCTCAAGAGTCAGGGCGTGTCCACCATCGGCGGCAAGGAAATCTGGTACGACGAGGACATCCAGCGGCTCAACGATGCCGGCCGCGGCATTTCGCTGGGCGAATTCCAGCAGGACGAGAAGATTCTGGTGGTGCTGCGCAGCGGCAACTACTACACCACATCGTTCGACCTCAGCAACCGCTATCAGGGGGAGATCATCCGCATAGAGAAGCTCGACCCCGCTGCGGTCTATTCTGTAACATATTTCGACAAGGAGACCAAGTGCTGGTATGTCAAGCGCTTCAGCTTTGAGGCGAGCGACAACAAGGAGCAGTGCTTCATAAGCGAGGCTCCCGGCTCCCGCCTGGGCGACATCTGCCGCGACACCTATCCCCGTATGGAACTCACCTTCGCCGGCAAGAATGCCGAGCGCGAGCCCGAGATTGTGGACGTGGCGCAGTTCATCGGCAAGAAGGGCTACAAGGCCAAAGGGCGCCGCGTGAGCACCAAGGAGGTGGAGAAGGCGGTGTTTGTGGAGCCGTTCCCCGAGCCCGAGATAGTGCCCGAGGAGGAGCCGGAGGAGGATGTAATCACCCTGCTGGACGGCGACGAGGCTCCTGCTGCAGAGATGGTGAGCGAGGAGGAGGCACGCCGCATTCTCGACGAGAACTCGGCCGCCGCCGAGGCTGCGGAAGAGGAGAATCCCGACGAGGACGGCCCCATCGAACTCACATTATTCTAATATCCCGTGATAATAGCGCTGACAGGCTTTATGATGAGCGGCAAGAGCACCTACGGGCGCGAGCTTGCCCGCATCACCTCGCGCAAATTCATAGACCTTGACGACGTGATAGAGGAGGGGGTCGGCGCCGGCGAAATCATCCGCACCAAGGGGGAGGAGGTTTTCCGCCAGGAGGAGACTGCGGCCCTGAGGCGGGTGCTGGAGGGGGGAGGCGACTGCATCCTGGCCCTCGGCGGGGGCACCGTGGTGCGCGAAGAGAACCGCGCGCTGCTGCGCCGCCACTGCCGCACAGTCTGGCTCAAGGCGCCGCTGGAGGAGTCGGTGTTCAATCCCGAGTGGGCCCATCTGACATCTCAAAGGCCGCTGCTGGGCGACCGCGTGCGCACCGAGGCCCTCTACCGCTCCCGCATCCCCGCCTACACCGCCGCCGCCGACATCATCATCGACACCGCCGGCAAAAAACCGGGCGAGGTACTTTCTGAGTTAGTTGAGAGTTTAGAGTGTAGAGTTTAGAGTTTAGAGTGGCGCATTAAAATCGCGGGGGCGAAAATGAGCGACAGAAATCATAAAAAAAGAGGCGACCGCAATCGGTCGTCTCTTTTTTGGTGCCCAGAACAAGATTTGAACTTGCACGCCATAAAAACAGGCACTACCCCCTCAAAGTAGCGTGTCTACCAATTTCACCATCTGGGCAGGTATCCCTTTGGGGACAGCAAAGGTATGCTAATTTTTTAATTAACCAAAGATATTTTCAAATATTTTCATTTTCGCCCCTCAAAGTTTATCTTTGGCCTCCCGAGAAAAAACTATCAATAATATACACAAAATGATTAAGATTGACAACAGCGGATGCAGCACATTCGCAAACAAGCAGCAGATGGACGCCTATCTGCAGAAAGCTCTGGAAGGTTTTGACACTCTCGAGGGCGGAAAAGGCGCCGGCAACGACTTTATCGGCTGGAACCATCTCCCCTCCAGCATCACAAGCGCTACCCTCGATGAATACAAAGAGGTTGTGGCACGCTGGAAAAAGATGAACGTGGACCTGGTGGTAGTGATCGGCATCGGCGGCAGCTACCTCGGCGCCAAGGCTGCTCTGCACGCCCTCAGCCACAGCTTCCTGCCCGGATGCGGGATGCAGGTTGTGTTTGCCGGCAACAGCCTCAGCGAGGATTATCTCGCAGAGCTGATGGACCTTGCAAAGGGCAAGAACGTGGCCTGCGTGGTCATCTCCAAGTCCGGCACAACCACCGAGCCTGCAGTGGCCTTCCGCATCGTCAAGCAGTATATAGAGGAGACCTACGGCAGCGAGGCTTCGCAGCGCATAGTGGCCGTGACCGACCGCAGCCGCGGCGCGCTCAAGACCCTGGCCACAGCAGAGGGCTACACCTCTTTCGTGATTGAGGACAACATCGGCGGCCGTTTCTCCGTGCTGACTCCGGTGGGCCTGCTGGCAATCGCCCTTGCAGGCTACGACATCGACGCGATGGTGCGCGGTGCGCAGGAGGCCGAGAAGGTGTGCGGCGAGCGCAGCGTAAGCAACCCCGCAGTGCAGTATGCCGCCCTGCGCAATATGCTCTACAGCGCCGGCTACAAGACTGAAATCCTGGTGAATTACAACCCCAAGCTGCTCTATCTCTCCGAGTGGTGGAAGCAGCTCTACGGCGAGAGCGAGGGCAAGGACGGCAAGGGCATCTTCCCTGCAAGCGTGAGCAACACCACCGACCTGCACTCTATGGGCCAGTATATCCAGGAGGGCGAGCGCACCCTGTTCGAGACGGTGCTGCACGCTGCATCCTGCAGCCGCGAGGTGCGCATCCCCAGCGACAAGGAGAATCTCGACAGCCTCAACTATCTGGCAGGACGCCGCGTGGAGGAGTGCAACGAGAGCGCGATGACCGCCACCATAATGGCGCACATCGACGGCGGCGTGCCCCAGATCAAAATCAATTTCGAGAAGATCGACGAGTTCAACCTCGGCTGGCTGTTCTATTTCTTTGAGAAGGCCTGCGGCATCAGCGGCTATGTGCTGGGCGTGAATCCCTTTAACCAGCCCGGTGTCGAGGCCTACAAGAAGAATATGTTTGCGCTGCTGGGCAAGCCCGGCTACGAGGCCCTGGGCGAGGAGCTGCGCAAGAGGCTCTAATGAGAGTTTAGAGTTTAGAGTTTAGAGTTTAGAGTTTAGAGGGGGAGAGTGTAGAGGAGAGGAACTACATATAAAAGAGGCCGGGCAGGTGAATCGCCCGGTCTCTTTTTATTTGTGTGCCGCTACGGATTCTGCCACGCCTCAAGGCCTTCAGACGTGGTTT
This sequence comes from uncultured Muribaculaceae bacterium, assembly GCA_964542575.1. Lineage (GTDB taxonomy): Bacteria > Bacteroidota > Bacteroidia > Bacteroidales > UBA932 > Equibacterium. The sequence goes on along the minus strand of CAZIUO010000009.1, from coordinate 11,307 downwards.
ATGTCACGAATTTTGGATGATAACGAAAGAAGAACTACCTTAGTAGTTATACGCAAAAGGTTGTATATTACGTAAACTGTATGGTCTCTCACAATAAGAATATATTTACCTCTGAACGGTTTATATTATTGATCATATTGATCAACTCAATAATCATATTCCTTCAAGAGAGCGGTGTATCAAACATCTTCGTAAATACAGTTGACGCAATATGTACAATCATCTTTATTATTGAGATGATTGCCAAGCATCGTCAGTTAGGGATCAAGGGATATTGGTCGTCTGGGTGGAATAAGCTTGATGGTACTCTTGTGATACTATCAATACCTTCTCTCATTTCCTATTTCCTGCCAGCTCCCTATCTCAATATCTCCATCATTCTCATATTGAGAATATTAAGAGTGTTCAGGTTTTTCAGAGTCATCCACATATTCCCTAATTTTGGCATAATCATACAGAATTTGTGGAAAGCCTTGAAAGATTCGCTGCCGATATTCATCGGTTTTTTTATATTGATTATAATATTCTCCCTATTCAGTTGTGCGATGTTTAAAGATGTGTCTCCGGAATATTTCGGAACACCCCTGAATGCGATCTATTCTACTTTCAGATTATGTACTGTTGAAGGATGGTATGAGATACCGGATTCGCTATCTGAGTCTCTATCTGTCGCACAGATCGCCTGGGTTCGAATTTATTTTATTTTAATACTGATTATAGGCGGCATCATTGGTCTTTCATTGGTAAATTCCATTTTCGTTGATGCCATGGTTAGCGACAACAATGACGAATTGGAATCTGAGGTAAAATTGCTCAACAGCAAGATAGATTCCCTTACAGAAGAAATCAAAAAGCTTCAGGGGCCTGCTAATCATCACTTGAAAGTCTGAGAAAAATATGTCAACTTTACGCTTAATATGCGCGCGTGACCAGCTCACGTCCAGTAGAGACTTAGCATAACCTTTAGAAATATGAAAAAATACATTCTCCTGATTGTTGCGTTGATTGCAATGACTATTGCTGTATCTTCGTGCAAGTCCACTTTACCTTTACGCTTTGATGCCTTTGTTTCATCCGTCGAGAAGCATTACGAATCTTATTCGGAAGAAGATTGGGACAAGGTTGAGTTTAAGTTTAAGAAACTTTTCACCGAGTATAGTGAGAACAGAGCTTCATATAGCCCTGAAGAAAAGGAAGAAATCAACGATGCCATTGTTCGTTACGCTTCGGTTTTGGCTAAGTCTGGAGTCGGTGATGTAATGGATGCGCTTGATGAGATTGCGTCTCAGGTCCCTGGTCTGTTAGAGGGTGCAAAGTCATTCTTTAAAGATCTCGGAGAAGACCTTGGACTTTCTGATTCTGACGAGAATTAACCATATTGCATAATATGAAACGCATATTGCTAAGTGTCGCCGCATTACTACTTTGCGGGACTGCGTCTTTGCGACTGTCAGCCACTTCTGTGCAGGTTCAACAGGACGATGAATTGGAGGAAACATTCAAGAAAGAACGCCGCATTTTCCTGTGGGATGTGACGATTTCGATGGTTGGAGCAACCCAGAACAGTTCCTGCCCACAAGCTCAGAAAAGATCTAAACCGGATTACGCGTATAATCAAGGATATTCAAATTACAATAAAGACAAGGATATTTTCGACACCACTCGTGAAAAACTCATAAAGATGATTTATGAAATTCCGAATGAATCAACGGAAATAATCGTTCTCCCGTTCCGTAACGGAATCGTCGGCGAGTTCAAGGCAAATGCCACTGCTTCAGGAAAGGACCAGCTGAAAGCTCAGATAATGGGATGGAACGATCTTCAGGCCGGCGGTACTTTTACTGCGACCTGCTTGAAAGACGCTGTCAATGATTATTTCACAAAAGATAGAATCAACCGCCTGTTCCTTCTCACCGATGGTGAACCGTCAGGTAATGAGGGGGCACAGCTGCTGGATTATCTGAACAATTGGAAAGGCATCAAGGAAACCAAAGGCTCAAACAGCTATTTGGTCTATGTGATGCTTACCGATGAAGCGTATAATGAGGAAATCGACTCGATAGGAAAGGCAAGCGGTGGAGATATCGTGGTTGTCACTGATTTCGAAGAGCCTGTTTGGCTGTCTATTGGCCATTCTGCGTCTGTTTATGTTCGCAATTACTTCGACGGAAAGGTTTCAAGGGATGGTAAGGGGACATTTGAAGTACCATACACTTATGTGACCGGAGTTTCTATCCCGGACAACTCTGTCTTCCATTTCTCTGTGGAGGAGAATGACTTCTTGTCTGTCGATCCATCTGTCCCTGTCAGACCTGTTGACGGAAAGTTCACAGTATCTTTCATCCTCAAGAAAAGTCTTGAGGAAAATCTTGCGGAACTTCCTCAGGATCACAATTTTGTCGTGAGAATTGTTTGCGATAAAGACCCAGGTAGCAATGAGAATATCACTATTACCGGCAGCAACGCCGTGGATATTTCGCTTGTTCTCAAGTCAGAACCACGCGTTTCTATAAGTTGGTCCAAGAAGCAATAAGAGGGTAGGTTATGAGAAATAATATTGTAGCAAGTATACTGGTGACAGTTCTCGCCATTCTTTCTTTCTCTTCATGCAAAGAGAAATTTGATGTTACTAACGCGTCCAATTTCCAGACACAGACATTTAAAGACTTTCTTTGGAAGAAGCACGACCCTGCGACCATCGAGGCTGTCATAAACACTCAGTTTGACGAGTGCGAAAATCTTATCGAACCCCTTGTCCTCCAGCTCTGTGATGATGACGCCAAGGCAATACCTACAACGGTAGCTCAGTTATATGTCAATGGCGAGAAGTCCGAAGACAATACCATCAGGATTGATCCGAAGTCAGATGTAGATGAGACTGAGATTAAAATAGTCCTCAATGAATCCCAGGAACAGGAGACCCGTACTTTCACCTGGAATCTTCAAGTAGTGGACAATCCCGGTCTGACGAAAATCAATGACCGTGCTCCCGGCAAGGATCCTTGGATTACTGACACCCAGATGAATTGGCAGAACAAGCACGTTGCAAATCCTCTGAGAGTTGGCACAGACCTCTCTTTAACCGCCATCCTTGCCATAATGGTCGTTTGGATCCTTCTGGTTCAGTTGGTGCTTATTCCGAAGTTCAAAAAAACACAGATTTCGAAGATATTTGTAGAGATAGACGATAGGAGAAAGAGTATCTTGGGGTACGGCCAGTCTGTTATTGGAGCAAAGGAAATAATCCTTACCAGTGAAAAGAAGTCTCAGAAGTTTATTGCGCGACTCTTCCTGGGAAAAGTTGTTTATGTGTATATCAAAGGACTACCTGGAAATATATCATTGACTCCAGGTGTCGGGAGATTCCAAACAAAGGCGAGTATTGAGCATAGAGAGAAATTTGAAGTCAATGTTTCTGGAGAAAAGCAAGAACTTAAACGAATTACGATTAATGGAGATGACAATTTTGCCCTTGAATTTTATGCGAAAAAATAACTAACCAAAACTAATAACTTAATTGTATTATGGCTACGAAACTAAAAAGATCAGTATTTATTGGGCTCGGTGGTACGGGTATGAAGTCTATACTAAAGACAAAACAACTCTATATTGATGCATTTGGTAAAGTTCCTGAAATAATCGGATTTTTGGGCATTGATACAAGCAATGAAGAGTTTGCTAAGAATACGAAAAGTAGTAATGGAGACAACGTTAAACTTGATTCCAATGAGCAGGTAAAGATTACCATGACAGGTCCCCTTGACTATTATAATGCGCATAGGGATCGTTTTAGTTGGGTTCATAAATATAATGTTCAGGCGCTTACCGGACTCTCTGCAAACGGTGCAGGCCAAATTAGAACCAATGGAAGGTTCTCTTTCACAATCAATTATTCTAAGATTGAGAATGGAATCAGAAATGTTGTAGATAGAGTTTCAAATGCAAATAATGATGGTAGAGGTAAATGGGAACTTGTTGATGATAAGATTCAAATTTATCTCGTATTCTCCCTTAGCGGTGGCACGGGGTGCGGAACGTTCCTTAATACTGCATTCCTGATCAAAGATTTATACGGTGACCGTTGTGTTCTTCAGGCATATGCAGTACTTCCGAATGCGTTCCAGGGATGTGGCCAATTTGTTGGAGCCAATGCATACGGTGCACTTCTGGATGCTGACTATCTTATGTCTAAAACGGATGCTAACCATCCTTTTGAATATGCGCTTTTTGAGGAGGATAGATCGACTATTTGTCAACCATTTGATTTGGTTTATTTGGTAGACAATATGAACAAGAATGGCGATAAATACAATGACGCGAATCAACTTTATACGATGATTGGTCAGGCATTGCTCGCTATTTCAGGGTCCATAGGCTCTGCCAGCGCCCAAGATATGGATAATTTTAAGCAACTCATGATTGATGGTTCGCTGGATATCGAAGACAAAAAAGCTTGGATAAGTGGTTTTGGCCTTTGTGAAATTCTTGTAAATACTAAGAAACTATCCCGAAAGTATAGTATCAAGGCATCCCAGAAGTTGGTTTCCAACATGATTGGGCACGCGGATCTTAATGCTATCGATGAAATTGCACTTTCTTGGGTGAATGTAAACAATATCAGGGAACACGAAGACGATCAGCTTCTTAACTCGCTTTACGATTTTTCGAAGATTCCGGATTCTGACATTAATTCTAAGAAGGCAGATCAAGCAGAAGTTGAAAGTAATACCTATATTAATGATTCTGAAGAAGAGGCAAAGAAAATAATATTAAAGAATTATGGGCCTAAGCTTGATTCGGTAAAATCAAAATTCTTTGAAAAACTTTCCGAATTGTCTAAAAGTGACGGCGGCTTGACAGCATCATCTGCATTCATAGATAAGATCACAGATTACCTGAATATCTATCTTACGGAGATGAATGACGAACTTAAAAAGTTGAATCAGGAGATACCCGTGAAGAAGTCGTCCGTAGGCGATGTCATAGAGGAGTGGAAACATAAGAAACTGTTTTCAAAAACTGATTTTGCTGGCGATTTAAGTGTTGCTCAATTGGATTATGTGAAATGTTTGATTGAAATTAATCGTCATAATAAGGCATCGCAGTTTTTTACTGAGCTTAAGGAATATGTCAATTCGTTCAAGTCGCCTATAGACGAAACCATAGAACGTCTTGAAGGTGTTGGAAAAACTCTTCGCGAGACTCTTTCCAATATTGAAGTTTCTGGGAATGATGTAAATCCTTTCCAAATAGATCTTGCATCCTCTTTCACTATTGATGGCGATAAAGATGCAGATTGTACAGTAAGTCAATTTGCAAAGTGCCTGGATAATGAAGACATACTCTCGATGAAGGATATGACCACTGAAGAGATAACGAAGAAAATCAGTGATTTTACAATGAGTTTAGCCGGTGCTAATTTTGAAGATATGTCTGTTTCTAATTACATACTGCAAATGGACGAAGAACAGAAGAAGGATTTGTTTGAGAAAGCACTTAGAAAAGCTGAGATTGTTCTTGATGTCAAAGCAAATGGTTATACAAATGCTGGATCTCTCAGGAATGCCCTTTACATATCTGTCGCAGGTGGCAAAGATGGCGATATAGCTCATGACGATGTTATTAACCCTATTCTTGAGGCTGTGACTGGATCAACTAAGCCGACGTTTGCTGTTGCTCCTACGGATAAAAGTATTATGATTTTCCGACAGACAGGCGTATTCCCTGTATTCCAAATCGCGACAATCGAACGCCAGCGCAGAGATTACGAGAGATACAGTGAGAGAAAATGTTTCAGTTTCGATGCCAATCTTCAGTCAAAGCTCGAAGACCTTCATTATGGGTTCACTCCTAATCAGCAGAAAGAAGATGATGTCCTTGAAATGTGGGTTAAGGGACTTATCCTTGGTCTCATAAAGAGAGATGGCACCAGATATACAGTATACAGCCCGGCTCTTTGCAAGGGAGATGGCTCTCACGATTTCATGTATAAACTTCGCGCACCGGAGGAAGGTAAGGGCGCAGAAGCGCGTTGGTATGCATATGACGACTTTAAGACCAATAAGAGACTATTGAAGAGTAAGGGTGATTTGCTTTCACAAATCCATAAAAAAGAAGATGATATGGGTAAAGCAGCCGCCAAGGAATTGTACTCTAAGATTGCGGACTGCGATTTTGCAACCTATGTGGAAAAGTACTCACAGGTAAGCGTGGCGAATGTTTCGACCCTGGATGGTGCCGGTTATGCCAAGACAATGGCTTTAATCAAAGATGAGGATTCCTATAGAAGAAGCAAACTTGTCTCCAGTCTAGATAACAGGTAATTTAACTCTATGCGCTATCGGCATATGATTCATTTAATGCTAGGAAGCATCTTCGAGGATGCCATCCGGAATTTAATGGGATATGTCCTCAGTTATGAGGACAAGAATTTGTCGGACTGCTTCACGGGTATGTTGTGTACCCGTGAAGAGGACGGCAAAATTGTCTTTAAAACGACACGCCGCATAGAAAAAGACTGCGATTCTTTGCAGTTCAACTCAGAACCCGATGATCCGTTTAAGGTGGAACTGCAAGAAGATTATGTCGTCGATGAAGAGAATCGGCTAGAATATCTGCAGAGTTATTTCAGCAAATTATTTGACAAAAGGGCCACTATAAATAGCAAGAATCGTGACGCCTCTCTGAATATCTGCATTTATCTCCCAATGTACGATGAGAAATATTGGCCATTAGCTAAATTTCTAGTGAAAGCTATCAGCAATCAGAGCAGAAACATCAATGTTGATATTTTTATGTTCTCCTCTGATTTGGCATATCTCTTTACTCCAGCAGAAGGTCAAGCTGAACTCCCAACTAAACTGATAGAATATCAGAAACTTGGACAGTCCATAATCAAAGACGCAGTGAATTTCAAGGAAAAGTCACAGGATGCAAAGAATCTCGGTCACATTATTGTGATGCAGAATTGCAATGCATCAGGCTTGTCTCTTGATTTGGACTGGAATTCATTTGTCAGAGTAATAGGCGAGTTCGCTATTGCTACGATGAACTCATATAATGATATTTATCAACCCAATGCCGAAATTGAAGGACGTCCAATACATTCCTTCGGGCTTTGCGTGCTAAATCTCGATAAATATTATTATGTGAAGTATCTGTTAAGCCGCGCTTACGTCACAATCTTGGAACGTGAGGGCGTTAATCAAGACAATATCGATGTTAATGAACCTTCGCAGATAGTGCAGAAGTCCCTTACTGGAGATGCCGACCGTTACAGATTTTACGATAAATTTTATGAACATCGGGTAAAAGGGTATATCGCAGACGGTAGAAGCGAGGAGGAAATCAATGCTCAGGCAACGAAGGACATAGATGGTGATATTGAAAAACTTATAAGCAACATCACTGCATTCCTCAATGACGAGTCGTTGTCTCTTCCGGCAAAAAGGGTCACACTGGCGCAACTTCTGGGCATGGATGATGAACTGATGACTGGAGATATGTTCAATCCTGAGCAGCTCCTCTTCAGAGACTCTTATGCAGATTGCATTTCAATGTTTGTAAAGGCAAATAATATATTGAACAAGCAATCTCCAGATAATTTATATGTCGACATTCCGTCGTCTCAAGATGTTAAACGCCAGGACTATCCCGAGACTTTTAAATCTTTCGCCGCTCTTGGAGAAGACGAGATTAACTTCGATCAAATGTCTAAGGAGCTCAAGTCTGATGAAGTGAAAATACGCAGACAGACTGAGTATATCCGAACATTGGAAAAGGACCTCAGTGAGTGTGACGTTCAAAAGATTCAGAGCAAAGAGAAAAATACTATACTGACTAAGGACGGGTTTCGGTATGGGGAGAAGATTTATAGAATCCATAAAATCGAGAGCATCCCCCTGGAGAAGACGTACTCTCCAGGAAGGGGCAATCTCCCCAAGAGTGTGGATCTTCGCAAGTGTTTTACATATGTCAAAGATCAAGGTAATGCGGGCTCCTGCACGGCTTTTGCTCTCGCAAGTATCTTTGAGTATATCCTTAACAAAGGGCATAAATTTGATTCTGCACTCAGTGAACGCTTCCTTTATTACAACACTAGATTGGAAGCTCTTAAAAGAGAGGGGCATCCTGATGAGCCTATAGAAGATAGTGGTACCTCATTTTTCGATACTGTAAAAGCATTACAGACTACTGGAATCTGTAAAGAGTCTCTCTGTCAATACGATGACAAAGCTACTATCAATGAAAAGCCGTCTGATGAAGCATATGAGGATGGATGTACTCGTTTGGTAACAGAGGCCCTTAATGTTAATCTCAATGAGAATGATATAAAGTCGGCTTTAAATGATGGCTATCCCGTTGCAGTTTCTGTACGTCTTTTCAATTCATTCGGCGAGCCGGACCATGGCTTTATTTCTCTTCCCGATGAGGATGAGGTCAAACAGGCTGATGAGGATGGGATTGAAAATCACCACGCGATGGTCATCTGCGGCTATAGTGACGAGAATAAAGTCTTTGTGGTCCGAAACTCTTGGGGAGTATCGTTTGCAGAGAAAGGCTATTGTTTTATGCCGTACTCTTATATAACCGATGCTCACCTTACAGCACAAGCATGTATAATTATTGGGACTAATATTGTCGCAGCAGATCAGATAAGGGATTTAGGCTCTCGAGAGGTCGTGCCATTTGATAAACTGAATCCTGAGATCAATGCAGCTATAATCAAGGTTCTTATAGGGGAAGCTCGTCGTGAAAAAGATAACTTAATTCGCCATAGAGCAGAAGTTTACTCATCTTATACTCTTATTGAAAAACGTCTTGTTAACTCAGAAGTTCGTTCAACTCTTTATACCGGAACATCAGAACGCTTGAAATGGGAGATTCAGGAGATTGATAAGCAGAAGATCGTGAATAGAGAAAGTGAAGATGAAAGAATCTGTGCCCTTGACAAGCAAAATAAGAAGGTGAACATATCATTTTTAATTTCTGCCATTGTTCTGCTTGCGATCTGTGTTTTTCTTGCCAGGAATTCAGTCTACAGGCTTATACTTACTGTCATTCCTATGACCAAGATATTTATCGGAGTCTGTGGCCTTGGTATTATCGCGATGATTATCTGGTGGATAACATATCTAAGCAAAAGGAAATCTATCCATAAAGAGCATAATGCGATTGATGAAGATCTCGAAGTTATGGCGAATGAACGTACTAATGGTAATGGGGGAAATCTTGGATTATATTCCAAAGCTCTCGGAATTAGAATGTTTATGTCGTGGCTTGTTATCAGGAAACTCTCTGAACAGAATAGATTGCTGGAGCAAAAGTATCAGGTTATGGTCAATTATACCAAGAATCTGCGCGAATGGTATGAGACAGAAAAGGCAAAGGTCGGTATGATGTGCCCGGATACCCGTGAGCCATTTATTTCTCTTCTTTCAAATGAGACACTTGACAAATATTATCACAGGCATTCAGAAGAGATCACAAAGGATGTCAAGCTTTCTTCTCTGTTCAAGGATGGCTATTCTATTAGTAAAGGGGCTATAACTAAGTTTCAGAACAAACTGAAAAACAAAATAATAGAAGTCCTTGAAAGGAGCTTGGAAGGTTTTTCGGTGTACAAATATCTTACTGGCAAGACAAAATTCGAGTTTGCCAAAGCGCGCGAATTTGATATTCATGAGATGTTGAGAAGTCTTGAAGAAAAGTCGGAAGTATTCATCAGAATCGGGGCTTCTCCAGTTACGCCTGATAGTATAAATTCGACTACGACAGTGTTGATGAGCTCAGATATCAACACCGACATCAATACTTGGAATAGTGATTTTCAAAAGGATTTCTCTGTGCCTGTGTTCCATATAGATATTATGTCACCGTTCAAGTTATCTTTCCTCCAGATGAGGAGACTTCCTATGGATGAATGTCTTGACTTGTACAATCTGGATGCCCCAGTTTGGAAAGAGACGGAGAGTGAAGAAAACGCCAAAGAAGTAAAATCTCAAATTCGATAATTATGTTAGAAAATACATTATCATCATTCTCCAAGGTAATCTTGTCCATCGTCGGCATCGTGGCGGCTTGTGGTGTTGTCACGGCGGGAGTTGCCATATCGGCGGAGAAGGATTTAAATAAGGTCAAAAGTGTGACTTATGAGGCCGAGAAGATGAATTCTCCTCGTGCCACTCCGGTTGAGGGCGCTTATTGGGAACTCCGGGATATCGTCACTATGGTGGATTCGGTTGAGAATGGACGGTATACTCTGATAACTGACATAATGGATAACTTGCCATATTATGGCAATGCTTCCTATTATTACTCCTTTACGGAGAATGCTGTCCTGAGTTTCCTGCCTCTTGACGATCCGGATTACGCAATTGATTTGTGGCAGAATAATGTCACGAATGAGTTCTCAATTCTAGCGGATCTGGTACCTGCCCTTAAGTCATCTTATGATGATTATAAGAAGGACAATACGAAATGGTCTGCACAGTTTAAGGCGTTATGTGCATCCCTTGGCGTTCCGTTCCCAAGTATAGCTGTTACGGGGTACGAGTGGTTTGAATATGAAGGCTTGGGTACGCCTCTTCCTTCCAGCTCCGAACTTGTCATAAAGGGCATTGATTCGGAACATATGGACCTGGCATACGGGTCCAGTGCTGTCCTTCACTATGATAGAATCAGGGCACTCCCGCAAGAAATTGCCCCCGTTACTTTATATTTCCAGGAGAAGTCGTTCTATTATGACAATTACGACAAGATACAGGCTTCCGGCTGGAGATTGTCTGACGAAGAAATAGACGCACACTTCAGAAAGACATTCAAGTCAAGAAAGTATTAATCGAGGAATCCGGTCACTTGGGGCCGGATTCTTTGTACTTAGACTCGAAGCAGACCGTGGGGGCACTTCGTGGTGGTATCGTACATCAATGAAGGCTAACTTGTAAGTCAAGGAAAGAATAACTACCTTGATGTTTGAAATGGGTCTCTGTTATAATATGTTTCGCGCGCTCTCGTCACTAAAGCTTTCTGTAACACAGAAGCAGGCTGTTTTCAAGCTTGCGGTGGAGCTTGTGAAGGCTGACAAGCGGATACACAGTCAGGAGGTGGAAGCGCTGAAAAGATTACAGGAGTCACTTGCACTCGGGCAGGAGCAACTGGACATAATTCACTACTGCACGATGCAGATAGCGATTGAGGCTTTGAAAGGGGTAAATGAAGAGGATAAGGACATTTTGTGCGAAATGTTCGGTAGCATAATGTGTTCGGACAATGACATTGACTTCGATGAGAGGGTTCTGCTTTCTG
>CAZIUO010000008.1:12656-46737 GCA_964542575.1 uncultured Muribaculaceae bacterium | reverse complement strand
GCTGGGAGATGCGCACCCGTCTGTTCCTGCGCACGGCCGAATTCCTCTGGCAGGAGGGGCACACCGCCCACGCCACCAGCGCCGAGGCCATCGCAGAAACCGAGAAGATGGTGAACGTGTATGCCAAGTTTGCCCGCGAATATATGTCGATGCCCGTGATCGTGGGCCACAAGAGCGACAGCGAGCGCTTCGCCGGCGCGGTGGACACCCTCTGCATCGAGGCTATGATGCAGGACGGCAAGGCGCTGCAGGCCGGCACCTCCCACTTCCTGGGGCAGAACTTTGCCAAGGCGTTCGACGTGCAGTTCAACAACCGCGAGGGCAACCTCGAATATGTGTGGGCAACATCCTGGGGCGTGTCCACCCGTCTGATGGGCGCCCTGATTATGTGCCACAGCGACGACAACGGTCTGGTGCTGCCTCCCAAGCTGGCTCCCATCCACGTGGTGATGGTGCCCATCTACAAGACCCCCGAAGAGCGCGCCGCCATCCTCGAGAAGATGGACCAGATCAAGGCGGAATGCGTCCGCGAGGGGCTTTCGGTGAAGATTGACGACCGCGACAACCTCCGCCCTGGCTTCAAATTTGCTGAGTGGGAGCTCAAGGGAGTTCCCGCGAGGGTTGCCATCGGGCCGCGCGACCTCGCCGCAGGTGTGGCAGAAGTCGCCCGCCGCGACACCCTCACCAAGGAGAGCCTCCCCGAGGAGGGCCTTGCAGCACGCCTGAAGGCTATGATGGACGAAATCCAGACCAGCATCTACAAGAAAGCTTACGATTTCCGCCAGGAGCGCACCATCAAGGTGGATACCTGGGACGACTTCAAGGAGAAAATCGAGCAGGGCTACTTCCTTCTCTGCCACTGGGACGGCACCGCAGAAACCGAGGCCAGGATCCAGGAGGAGACAAAAGCCACTATCCGCTGCATCCCCATCGACAGTTTCGTGTGCGAAGAGGAGGGCAAGTGCGTCTACAGCGGCAAGCCTTCTCACCGCAGGGTTGTTTTTGCCAAAGCTTATTAACAGCGGGCGCATCTCCGGAATGCGGACTGCCCCGCCCCTATAAATGAATATGAGGATGAAAAAGGGCATTTTGATTATAGCCGGCGTGTTGCTCTCTCTGCTGCCGCTTTCGGCGCAGGAGGCGAAAAAGGAGCCCAAGCCCAAATACTGGACGGGCGAAGCCACCACCACCCTGTCGTTCAAGCAGACTTCTCTGATGGACTGGGCGGCCGGCGGCAACGGCAGCGCGACCTTCGGCTCCACCATCGACGCCAAAGCCAACTATGCCAAGGAGAAGATAACCTTCAAGAACCATCTGCAGATGGCCTACGGGTTTACCCAGACCTTCGGGGTGGGCTTCCAGAAGAGCGCCGACTACATTATCCTCAACGACGAGCTCGGATATGCCCTGAGCCACCGGTTCAAGGGGACGCTGGGATATTCGTTCAAATCGCAGATAAGCCCCGGCTATGCCAGCAACATCGGCTCGGATGTCGTGTCGCGCTTCTTTGCCCCTGCATCGATGACCCTCGGTGCCGGTGCCACCTGGAGTACCAAGGCCCTGTCGGTGACCCTCACCCCCCTCACGGGCAACGTGCAGTTCGTTTCCGACCCGCTGCTGCGCACCCGTTACGGCAACGAGGAGGACCAGTTCTCCCGCTGGGAGCTGGGTGCAAGGCTGCGCCTGTCGGCCTCCGCTGAGGCGCAGGGGCTCAAGGTGAGCACCGCCTTCGATACCTTCTCCAACTACCTCAAGAATCCGCTCAATATGACGGTGGACTGGACGCTGAACATCTCTGCGCCGCTCACCAAATTCATATCGTTCACCCTCAACTGCCGCGCCATCTACGATGACAAGGTCAAGTTCAAGAGCGTCAACGACGCCGACGGCAACCCCATTCTGGACGGAGACGGCAATGTGCAGCTCTTCCCCGCACTGCAGTTCCAGGAGGTGGCCGGGCTTACATTCTCTTACACATTCAAATAGTGCAGGAGGCCTTTGACAGAGAGCTGGGCAGGCTGCTTGACGGCCGCGGCGGGACTCTGCTGCTGGCGGTGAGCGGCGGCGCGGATTCCATGACTATGCTGCATCTGGCGCTGCACAGCGCTCTGAAGCCCTCCTTTGCCGTGGCGCACGTCAATTTCTCCCTGCGCGAGGGGGATTGCGACGCCGACGAGCAGCTTGTCCGCGCAGTGTGCGGCAGGCACGGCATACAGTTCCACACCAGAAAGTTCGACACCCGCACTTACGCCTCGCAGCGCGGCATCTCCATAGAGATGGCGGCCCGCGAGCTGCGCTACTCATTCTTTGAAGAGCTGATGCAGGATTGCGGCTACAGCCGCCTGCTGGTGGCCCACAACAAGGGCGACAACGCCGAGACCCTGATGCTGAATCTGCTGCGGGGCACCGGGCTCAGGGGCCTGGGGGGCATCCGCGAGGCGAGCGGCAATGTTCTGCGCCCGATGCTGATATTTTCCCGCCCGGAAATCGAGCGCTATGCCGCGCAGCAGGGGATCGAATACCGCGAAGACTACACCAACGCCGACCCCTCGATTGCCCGCAACCGCATCAGGCACTGCGTGTTTCCGGAATTTGAAAAAATCAACCCCTCATATCTGGAGACCCTGTCGCGGGATATGGAGCGCTTCCGCCAGGCAGAGGATGTGCTGGACGACCTGCTGATTGAAAAGCGCAGAACCCTTTGCCACAGGGAGGGGGACGCCGAGTGCATTTCTCTGGAGCTGCTGCAGACAAAGCACGCAGACTACTGGCTCTACCGGCTGCTGGAGCCCTACGGGTTCTCCCCGGCCCAAATTGCCGACATACTCGCCGCCTCCGGCGGCCAGAGCGGCAAAGAATTCACCGGCAAGGGCTTCCGTCTGCTGACAGGCCGCGGATGCCTGAAGGTTTACCCGCTGCGCATTGCAGAGCCGGCCCTCAAGGTGGACACATTCCCCCGCCCTGCCGGCTTCGACGCCAAAAGCTGTCCCGCCGGCTGCCTCTGGGCCGATGCCGATGCTCTGCAGATGCCGCTCAAGAGCCGCCCGTGGCGCCACGGCGACCGCTTCCGCCCCCTCGGGATGAAGGGGAGCCGGCTGGTGAGCGACTTTTTCACCGACCTCAAGCTGGACCTGGAGCAGAAGGACCGGGCCAGAATCGTATATTTTGAGGATACGCAGGGGGAGCACATAGTGGCCGTGGCCCCTTACAGGGTGGACGACCGCTACAGAATCGGCCCCCGCACCGCACGGATTGCCGCAATCAGCCTCTCTCTCTGAGGTGCCGCAGCTTGCGCATCAGCTTGCCGGGCCAGCGGACTATGCGGATAAAAGCCTTCTTGACATAGGCGAACGCCAGCTCCACCACAAAACCGGCCCGCTCACGGCGGGTTATCGCCGGCTTGGCCATATTGCGCGCGGCATACACCTCGTCTATCAGGGAGGTGATGCGCTCTGTCTGGGAGGCTTCCACCTTGTATTTGCGGGCCATCCAGGAGTGGCGGCACAGTTCGCGGCCGCTGCCGTCGTAGAGGATTGTGGAAAGGCCGTCGGAATGTCTCTCGGCGGGCAGGTAGAGCGTCTTGAAGTTGTATGCCAGCCACAGATAGAAGCTGTAGTAGGGCTCGAAGTCGTATATGTCAAAACTGCCGTTGAGAGGCATCTGGACCCGGCTCTTGAAGTCGCTCACCATCTCGCTTTTCACCGCTGCATAGTCAAAGGAGCGGATCTGCGCCGGCGACTGGTATTTCTCCCTGATGAGCTTGAGGTTGAGTATGTTGAAGAAGGGGTTGGTGACTATCGGGTTGTGGCTGCGCGGGGCGCCGGGGCCGCAGTCGGGGCAGCCGGCGTTGGCCCAGCCCTCCTTCTCCACCCTGCGGGCCAGCTCCATCACCGCCTCCGGATCGCAGACGTAGGCGTCCTCGTCTATGTTGATGGCGATGTCGCACTCGGAGTCCTGCAGCATCTTGTAGAAATAGCCGTCGGCGCTGCGGTCGGTGAGGCGCACCGCCTCCACCCCGGCGGGATAGAGCCCTTTGGAGTATTTGTAGAGTTCGGGGGAGAACGAACGGGTGTATATCTTTATTCTGGACATATCGCTTATTCGGCAAAGATACCATATTTCTTCTTACATTTGCCACGATGAGCGGCAGCAATCTCAAGACCAAGACCGCCTCCGGACTCTTCTGGGGGGCGATGAACAACGGCCTCCAGCAGCTTGTGGGGGCGGTTGTGGGGCTTGTGCTGCTCAGCCGCCTCACCCCGGGCGACTACGGCATCACCGCAATGCTGGCCATATTCACCGCCATAGCCGCCACCCTGCAGGAGGGAGGCTTCAAGGCGGCCCTCATCAACCGGGGGGAGATCCGCGCAGAAGACCACAACGCGGTGTTCTGGTTTTCCACGGCGCTGAGCTGCGCCATCTACCTTGTGCTGTTTGCCTGTGCGGGGGCCATCGCCCGCTTTTACAACCAGCCGGAGCTGGTCAGGGTCTCCCGCGTGCTGTTCCTGTCGTTTGTGTTCGTGAGCGTCTCCATCTCTTCCGACGCGCTGCTGCTGCGCAAGATGATGATACGCCAGCGGGCGGCGATGGACATTGCCGGGGCCGTGGTGGCGGGCATCGTGGCCATTCTGATGGCCGTCCGCGGCTGCGGCTACTGGGCTCTGGTGGCCCACTCGGTGGTGCAGTCGGCCGTGACGTCGCTGCTCAAGCTCGTCTTCAGCCCATGGAAGCCGTCGTTCAAGATAAATCTGCGCCCCGTGTGGGAGATGTTCCCCTTCGGGTTCAAGCTGGTGATTTCTTCTTTCGTGACACAGGTGCACACCAACATATTCTCGGTGATTCTGGGCCGCGCCTACACCAAAGCCGAGGTGGGATTCTACTCGCAGGGCAGCAAATGGGCATCGATGGCCAATCAGGTGTTCTGCGGGATGCTCACCAGCGTGGAGCAGCCGGTGCTCTCCTCCGCCAGCGAAGAGCCGCAGCGGCGCACTGCGATACTGCGCAAGCTGACCCGCTTCATGGCCTATGTCGCCTGCCCCTCGATGCTGGCCCTGGCGCTGGTGGCCCCCGAGTTCATAAACATAATCAACCCCGAATTCTCGCAGTCGGTGCCCATCCTGCGCATCTACTGCCTCTACTATCTGGCGACTCTGGCGCACACGATGTTCAATCAGGCGGCGATGTCCTACGGCCGCAGCGGCCGCTATCTGGTGTTCACCCTGTGCAATGCCGCGCTGCAGATTGCCGCGGCGCTTGTCACCTACCGCTACGGGCTGATTGCAATGGCGGCCAGCCTCACCGCGGTCAACTACATTGCGGTGAGCATCTGGTACTGCCTGCTGCACAAGGCCATCGGGGCGAATTACGGGCAGCTGATGGCGGACATACTGCCGTTTTTCCTGCTCGCGGCGCTGTGTACCGCCGCAGCGCACTTTGCCTTGCTGCGCCTGCACGGCGACCTGCTGCGCCTCGTGCTGCAGCTGGCCGTGACGGGAGGGCTCTACATTGCCCTGACCTGCCGCACGCAGACTTTCAGGGATGTGCTCACATATATTAAGAAACGTGAATTATAGAGATATGAAACACAAATTATTAATCACACTTTTAGTTATGGGAATAACACTTACGGGCTGCCACAATCGCGGCGCAAAGAATGCGGCCGCAGACAGCCAGGATTCCACCGCCACAGAGCAGACAATTGACGCATCTGCAGACAACGCATCCGCAGCAGACTCCGCCGCCCCTGCGGCAGCGGCAGTGAAAGAGGAGCCGATTGCAGAAGAGCCGGTTCTGGAAATGGTCACCAGTATGGGCTCGATGAAGATCAAGCTCTACAAAGAGACCCCCGCCCACCGCGACAACTTTGTGAAACTGGTGCGCAAGGGCTACTACAACGGCCTGCTCTTCCACCGCGTGATCAAGGACTTCATGATTCAGGCGGGCGACCCCTTTACCCGCGACACCACCAAGACCGACCTCTATGGCAGCGGCGGCCCCAACTACACCATCCCCGCCGAGATTGTGCCGGGTCTGGTGCACAAGAAGGGGGCGATAGCTGCAGCCCGCAGGGGCGACAGCGTCAACCCCGAGAAGGCGTCTTCCGGCTCGCAGTTTTACATTGTGCAGAGCGAGGACGGATGCTCCCACCTCAACGGCGAATACACGGTGTTCGGTGAGGTAATCGACGGTCTCAATGTAATAGACGACATCGCCGGGGTGGAGACAAACCCCAGAGGCCTGCCCTACTACCCCGTAAAAATCATTTCGATCAGGGAAATCAACCGCTAAAACAGAGAAAATCATCTTTGGCACACCCTTTGTATTTATGTGGCCGAAGATGATTTTTTCATAGTATTTTTTGGTTAACAAGAAAGCGCCGCCCGGATTCTTCCAGACGGCGCTTCTCTTATTTGTATGCGACCGGCTTACTCTTTGCCTGCCAGACGCTTGTAGGAATTCAGACGAACCTTTGCGAACTGCTCTGTCTTCTCGAAGAGCTCGGTTGCCTCCTCGGGGAAGGACTTGAGCAGAGAAGCGTAGCGGACCTCGCCGCGCAGGAACTCCTGGAACTTGCTCCAGTCGGGCTCTTTGCTGTCGAGGGTGAAAGGATTCTCGCCATTGGCCTCCAGAGCGGGGTTATAGCGGTAGAGCTGCCAGTAGCCGCACTCGACTGCCTTCTGCTCTTCCAGCTGGGAGTGACCCATACCGGCCTTGAGGCCGTGGTTGATGCAAGGTGCATAAGCGATGATGAGCGAAGGACCGTCGTATGCCTCGGCCTCTTTGAGAGCCTTGAGCAGCTGAGCCTGAGATGCGCCCATCGCAACCTGTGCGACGTATACATAGCCGTAGCTCATTGCCATCATACCAAGGTCTTTCTTGCGCACCTTCTTGCCGCTGGTGGCAAACTTGGCCACTGCGCCCACGGGGGTAGCCTTGGAAGACTGGCCGCCGGTGTTGGAGTAAACCTCGGTGTCGATTACCAGGCAGTTGACATTGTTGCCGCTGGCCAGGACGTGGTCCAGACCGCCGTAACCGATGTCGTAGCCCCAGCCGTCACCGCCGATGATCCACTGGCTGCGGGCAGGGATGAACTTGGACAGGCCATTGAGCTCCTTGCAAGCCTCGCACTGGCTCTCGGGCAGCAGCGGGAGGAGTTTCTCGTAGATGTCCAGGGTAACCTTGCGGCTGTCGCGGTTCTCGAGCCACTCCTTGAAGAGGGCCTTGATCTCGTCAGAGCACTTGTCGCAGTCGAGGGCCTTGGTCATAAGGGCGGCCACATTGTTGCGTATCTTCTCGCTTCCGAGTCTCATACCCAGACCGAACTCTGCGCAATCCTCGAACAGGGAGTTGTTCCAGGCGGGGCCGTAACCCTTCTGGTTGGTGCAGTAAGGAGATGAGGGGAAGGATGCTCCGTAGATGGAGGAGCAGCCGGTGGCGTTGGCAATCATCATGCTCTCGCCAAAGAGCTGAGTGATGGTCTTGATGTAGGGAGTCTCGCCGCAGCCTGCGCAGGCGCCGCTGAACTCGAACAGAGGCTGTGCGAACTCGAGGTTCTTGACGCTCTGCTCCTTGGGGAGGATATTGTCTTTGTAGCCGATTCTGCTGTTGAGGTAGGTGTAGTTGGCCTGCTCTTTCATCTGGCCATCGGATGCAACCATCTCGAGAGCCTTGGCGCCCTTGAAGCCGGGGCAGACATCCACGCAGTTGCCGCAGCCGGTGCAGTCTGCAGGGCTGAGCTGCATTGTGAATGTGTAATCCTTGAGCTGGGCCTTGCCGGCAGCCTTCTTGATGCCTTCGGGCGCTGCGGCAGCCTCATCGGCAGTCATCAGGAACGGGCGGATGGCTGCGTGAGGGCAGACATATGCGCACTGGTTGCACTGGATGCAGTTGTCGGGGTTCCACTCGGGCACCTTGACAGCCACGCCGCGCTTCTCGTAGGCAGATGTGCCGGCGGGGATGGTGCCGTCAACGAACTCCTTGGATGCGAACACGCTCACGGGGAGGTTGTTGCCCTCCTGGGCATTGACGATGTCGGCAACCTCGTGGATCCACTCGGGAGCCATACGCTTGCTGCCGGGGTTCACGAAACGGCCGCTGACCTTGCTCCAGGACTCGGGCACATCGACCTTCTGGTATTCGCCGCCGCGGTCGACTGCAGCATAGTTCATTGCCACGACATTCTCGCCCTTCTTGCCGTAGGACTTGTCGATGGCCTTCTTCATATACATCACTGCATCCTCGTAGGGGATGATGTTGGTGATCTTGAAGAATGCGGACTGCAGGATGGTGTTGGTGCGGCCGCCGAGGCCGATCTCTGCGGCAATCTTGGTGGCGTTGATTATATAGAGGTTGACCTTCTTGGTGGCGATCTCCTTCTTTACGAAGTCGGGGATGCGCTCCAGGGTCTCCTCCACGCTCCACATACTGTTGAGCAGCAGGGTACCGCCCTGCTTGATGCCCTTGAGCACGTCGTATTTGCTCAGGTAAGAAGGCACGTGGCAAGCCACGAAGTCGGGGGTGGTCACCAGATAAGGCGCGCGGATGGGCTGGTCGCCGAAGCGCAGGTGAGAGCAGGTGAAGCCGCCGGACTTCTTGCTGTCATAGTCGAAGTATGCCTGGGCGTATTTGTCGGTGTGGTCGCCGATGATCTTGATTGTATTCTTGTTGGCGCCCACTGTACCGTCGCTGCCGAGGCCGTAGAAGCGGCACTCGTAGGTACCCTTCTTGGAGAGCGAAATCTCGCCCTTGACAGGGAGCGACTTGTAGGTGACATCGTCCACGATGCCGATGGTGAAGTCGTTCTTGGGCTCCTTGAGGGCCAGGTTGTCGTAAACGGCAATGATCTGGGCGGGAGTGGTGTCCTTGCTGGAGAGACCGTAGCGGCCGCCGTATACGCGGATGCCGCGGCTGCCGTAGAGGGCGTTGCGCACGTCCTGAGCCAGAGGCTCGCCGCCTGCGCCGCACTCTTTGGTGCGGTCAAGCACTGCCACGCGCTTGGCGCTCTTGGGCAGGGCTCTCTTGAAATATTTGAGGGAGAAGGGACGGTACAGGTGAACGCTTATCACGCCCAGCTTGCGGCCTTCTTTCTCTGCGAGATAGTCGATGGTCTCCTTGATGGTGTCGCAAACGGAGCCCATTGCAACGATGATGTCTTCCGCCTCGGGGTCGCCATAGTAATCAAATGGCAAATAATGACGACCTGTGAGCTCTGCGATCTCGCCCATATAGCGGGCAACGATGTCGGGGACAGCCTCGTAATACTGGTTGGCAGCCTCTCTTGCCTGGAAATAGACGTCGGAGTTCTGCGCTGTACCGCGGGTCACCGGCTTCACCGGGTTGAGGGCGCGGGCGCGGAATGCCTCGAGCGACTTCTCGCTCACCAGCGGACGGAGGTCTTCGCCGTCAAGAAGCTCGATCTTCTGGATTTCGTGGGAAGTGCGGAAACCGTCGAAGAAGTGGACGAACGGCAGGCTGGACTTGATGGCCGCAAGGTGCGCTACCGCACCGAGGTCCATCGCCTCCTGAGGGTTGTTGGAAGCCAGGAAGTTGAAGCCTGTGGCGCGGGCCGCCATCACATCCTGGTGGTCGCCGAAGATGCTGAGGGCGTGGGTTGCAAGCGCGCGGGCCGATACGTGGAAGACAGCGGGAAGCATTTCGCCGGCAATCTTGTACATATTCGGTATCATGAGCAGCAGGCCCTGAGATGCGGTGAATGTGGATGTGAGCGCACCTGCCTGGAGCGAACCGTGCACGGCACCCGCCGCACCGGCCTCACTCTGCATCTCAGTTACCGTGACAGGATTGCCGAACATGTTTTTCTTGCCATAGGCTGCCCACTCGTCGAACAGCTCGGCCATTGTAGAAGAGGGTGTGATAGGGTAAATGGCGGCGTGCTCGCTGAACATATATGCTGCATGAGCCGCTGCGTAATTACCGTCACACGTAATGAATTTTTTTGCCATTTCGTATAGTTTTACGTTGGATTTATTCTGGTAGAAATCACTAAATATCTTTCAGCACAAATTAGGGCGTAAAATTAACAAAAAAAGTTCTACCTTTGATGACAAATAAACCCAAATTGATGAAAAAGTTATTATTGACAGCGGCGGCGGCCGCAATATGCACGGCTGCTTTTGCGCAATCGGAGTCTTCAGGGCTCGATCAGGAGAAGAACGAGATATTCCGCCAGGAGCACCTCTACCAGCTCCCCGAATTTTCCAAGGGGATGGTGATGTTCGACCAGGATGCGGCTGTTTACGACGACAACGGCATCCCCATCACCCTGCACCGCTCCCAGGGCGTCATCAACATCGACAACCTCAACCAGTGCGTGATGATGATCGCCGACAATGACACAATCCCCCTGCTCTACGAGAATTATGTGACCCAGGTCACTGCCGACAAGTATATGTACCTCAAGATCAAGGGGCAGTACTACAAGGTCGTGGAATACAACGAGATCGTGCTGGCGGTAATGGAGAAGCTCAACGCCACCGATATGGGCAAGAAGGACATCTACGGCACATCTTCGCAGCTCTCCTCCACCACCAACATATCGTCACTGGCGAGCAACGGCGGCACAGTGGAGTCCCTGACGGGCAACACCGACATGCGCTACTCGTTTGAGAAGCGTCCGGTGTTCATCAACCTCAGCAACAAGAAGGTGGCCTACTTCAACGAGAAGCAGCTGTGCAAGACCTTCAAGAAGAAGTCCGCGATTGTGAAGGCCTACTTTGCAAGCCACGATGTAGACACCTACAGCCAGGAGCAGGCGCAGGAACTCTACAACGAACTTATGAAATAGCGGCTGTCTAGCCCACCGACTGAATTTCTACAGCGCCTGCGGGCGCTGTTTTTTTTATCAGTCCGGCAAGAGTGGTGCCGGGACCCACCTCGGTGAACGAGGTTGCGCCGTCGGCAATCATATTCTGCACGGTCTGGCTCCATCTGACGGGGCTGGTGAGCTGGCGCAGCAGGTTTTCGCGGATTTTGGCGGGGTCGGTGGCAGGCTGCGCGTCTACATTCTGATAGACGGGGCAGGCAGGCTTGTGGAAGGGGGTTGCCTCTATGGCGGCGGCCAAACGCTCTGCGGCGGGGGCCATCAGCGGGGAGTGGAAGGCTCCGCCCACCGCCAGCTTGAGGGCGCGCTTGGCGCCGGCGGCCTTGAGGGCCTCGCAGGCGGCGTCCACAGCCGCCTCTTCACCGGAAATCACAAGCTGCGCGGGGCTGTTGTAGTTGGCGGGAACCACGATTCCGGCGCTTTTTGCGCATACATCCTCTATGGTTGCGAAATCGAGAGCGATGATGGCCGCCATCGCTCCGGGATTGGCCTCACAGGCCTTCTGCATAGCATCGGCGCGCACTGCAACCAGGCGGAGGGCATCCTCGAAGCCGAGGGCTCCGGCCGCCACCATTGCAGAGAATTCTCCCAGCGAGTGGCCGGCAGTCATATCGGGCTTGAAATCATCCATACACAGGGCGGTTATCACCGAGTGCAGGAACACCGCGGGCTGGGTCACAGCCGTGGCGCGCAACGCCTCCGCGTCACCCTCGAACATCACCTTGGTGATGGAGAAGCCGAGGATTTCGTCGGCCTTGTCAAAGAGGGCGCGGGCCTTGGGATTGCTTTCATAGAGCTCCTTGCCCATTCCGGGAAACTGCGAGCCCTGACCGGGAAAAACGTATGCTTTCATAGGTAATTCAATTTTTCTGTCGCAAAGATAAGATTTTATTGTACTTTTGCAGATGTATCCGCCTCCGTAGTTTAATGGATAGAATTGAAGATTCCGGTTCTTCCGGTTGGGGTTCGATTCCCCACGGGGGTACTAGAAAAAGCCAGGCTCTTGAGCCTGGCTTTTTCTAGTTTAGAGTGGAGAGTTTAGTGTTTAGAGGAGTTGAGAGTTGAGAGTGGCCTCGGCGAGTTTGAGGCGCAGGGGCGGGAAACAAAAAAGCCTTCCGGTTAGGGAAGGCTTTTGTGACCACGCTGGGGTTCAAACCCAGAACCTCTTGATCCGTAGTCAAGTGCTCTATTCAGTTGAGCTACGCGGCCGATATAAGATGCAGATTACTCCTCCTGAGAAGCAACGCTGTACTTTTTCTCTTTGATGCGGGCTTTCTTGCCGGTGAGGCTGCGAAGGTAGAAGATGCGTGCGCGACGAACCTTGCCGACCTTGTTGAGCTCGATGGAATCGATGAACGGAGAAGCGAGAGGGAAAATTCTCTCAACGCCGATGCCGTTGGATATCTTGCGGACAGTGAAAGTCTGTGTATTGCCAGCACCACGGCGCTGAATAACTACGCCACGGAATTTCTGCTGACGCTCTTTGTTTTCCTCTTTGATGACGTAAGTGACTGTGATAGTGTCACCGGCCTTGAAGTTAGGGAACTTCTTGGGCTCCTGTGCCATCGCGTCTTTTGCTACTTGAAGTAAATCCATTTCTTTAAATCATTTACGCAACATTGCTGCTCGAAGGCCCCTGTGGCAAGAGGTTGCTTTTAGTTTTGGGACTGCAAAGATAGAAATATTTTTAATTATGCAACAATTCTTGCGCAAAATTTTTTGTCCTAATAAATTACATCGAACTCCGCGCTGGAGCTGTTGCCGCAATGGTCGGTGGCGGTGACCTCTATATGGTGCCGGCCGCCGCTGCGGTGGCTGCTGTCGGGATAGACCTGGATGCGTCCGCCGTAATACTGCGAGAGAATCCACTCCCCGTCCCATTTTATGTCATATTCGGCAATGCCGCTGCCGTCGTCGCCGGCATCAATCGAAAAACGGCCCGAAGCAGGCAGCGCCGCCCCCTGGGCCACGCGGCTCTTGAGGCGCGGGGCGTCGGTGTCCACCGCCACAAAGAAGGTCCCGAACTTGCAGGTCGCCTCCAGCGCCGTCCCGGAAAGGGTGTTTCCGGCATAGGAGAGGCTGCCGCCGCTACGGCGGGCGATGTAGGCCTTGGGCTGCAGATCTTCCGGCAGGGACGAGATGTCAAACTTTATGTGGACGGGCTTCTGCAGATGGATGTCCTCGCTGCCGAAGCGCCAGATGTCGGAATAAATCCCTTCCGAGGGGTTCGCGGAGCCGACTTTGCGGCAGTCCAGATATGCGGAGGCATTGAGCGACGCCGGCTCGATGGACATTGACACGCCGTCTCCGGTGAAGACCTGCGGCACATACCACAGCGCCGCAAAGAGCCCCACGGTGTCGGCAGGGTCCATCACCCGGATGCCGCTGCCGCGGCGCACGCTGAACGAGCACGAAGTGCTGTTGCCGAAGCAGTCCGCAGCCACTACCTTAATGGTGTGGGCGGCGTCATCTTCCAGGGAGATTATGCCGTCGTTCACCGACTGAATCTTGTATGAGAGGCCGTTGTTGGGCGGGCACCAGCTCTTGAGCAGGTCGTGCCCCTTCTCTCCCTGCTGCACGAGGCAGGCGAAGTAGCGTCCCTCGCTGTAGGGGACGTCCCCCACCTTGAAATCGAAAATCTTCTCCGAATCGAGCCAGACCTGATAGTTCTCCACCGCCAGGCGGCCGCCGGTCCCCTCCATATAGTCCACGGCATCCACCGCAACATAGAATTTATCGCTGACGGCGACGGTGCCCTTGTACCCCTTGGGGTTGGAAATCATCTGCAGGCGGCGCACCATAGGGATGCCTGTGGAGTCCTCGAACGCATAAAAGGCCACCCTGTTTATCACGGGAGCCTTGGTGTCGACGATGCTGTAAGTGCCGTCGGAGAGATAGTTCACGGGGAGGTTGTCCCAGTCGCGGCGGATCTCCATATGCAGATGCGGGCCGCCGGAGAAGCCGCTGTTGCCGGCGAGGCCTATGAAATCCCCCTTCTTGACGGGGAACTCCCCCTCGGGCAGCTCAATGGTGACGCGGTAGCTTTGGCGGGAGTATTGCTCGCTGCGCACGCGCTGCGCCAAATCGCCGCGGAAGCTCTCCATATGGCCGTAGACCGACATCGTGCCGTTGGGATGGGCAATGTAAACCGCATTGCCGTATCCGGTGGGGGACACCGACAGGCGGCAGACATAGCCGTCCATTATCGAATAGAGCTTCTCTCCGGTGTGGCCGCCGGTGCGCCAGTCCAGCCCGGCGTGGAAGTGGTTGTGACGCAGTTCGCCGTAGGTGCTGGCAAACGACACGGGCCTGAAGTCCATCGGCCAGCCGTAGCCCTTGTCCTGGGCGGCGACGGCCGCAAACGCGCCGAAGAGCACCGCCAGAGAGAGGAAAAACCGCTTCATCGGCCTACTTGAACATATTTCTGATGCGGGTGAAGAAACTCCGCTCCGTAGAAGAGGGGTCGGCCTTGAAGTTGTCGCTCTTGGAGAGCTTCTCGATCATCGCCTTCTCGTCCTTTGAAATCTTCTTGGGAATCCATACCTGCACTGCCACCAGCAGGTCGCCGGCGCCGTAGCCGTCCACATCGGGAATGCCCTTGCCGCGCAGGCGCAGCGTCTTGCCGGGCTGCGTGCCGGGCTCTATCTTGATCTTGAGCATCCCGTCCACAGAGGGTATCTGCGCCTCGCAACCGTTGATTGCATCGGGCACCGAGATGAACAGCGAATAGATGAGGTCGTTGCCGTCGCGCTCCAGCAGAGGGTCCTTCTCCTCCTCTATCACAACCAGCAGGTTGCCGGGCACTCCGCCCGACTTGGCGGCGTTGCCCTTGCCCTGCACAGTGAGCTGCATTCCGTCGGTGACGCCCGCAGGTATCTTGAACGAAATCTCCTCGGCCTTCTTTACCAGGCCGCTGCCGTTGCATTTCTTGCAGGGGTTGGACACGATTTTACCCTCGCCGCCACAGCGGGGGCAGGGAGACGAGCTCTGCATTGTGCCCAGAATCGTCTGCTGTATGCGGGTCACCACGCCGCTGCCCTTGCAGTCGGGGCAGGTCTTGATGTCCGCCTCGCTGGCCGCGCCGCGTCCCGCGCAATCGGGACACTGCACCAGCTTGTTGATTTTGACCGTCTTTTCCACCCCGTGCACAATCTCCTTGAGCGAGAGTTTCACGCGGATGCGGATGTCTGTGCCGCGGGATACCCTGCGGCCGCCGGAACGCGCCCCGCTGAAGTTGAAGCCGGAGAACGCCCCGCCGAATATGTCGCCGAACTGGGAGAAGATATCCTCCATAGAGAAGCCCTGGGCACCGCCTGCGGCACTGCCGCCAACACCTTCGTGGCCATAGCGGTCGTAGCGGGCGCGCTTGTCGGGGTTGCTGAGGACATCGTATGCCTCGGCCGCCTCCTTGAATTTCTCCTCCGCCTCTTTATCTCCCGGATTCTTGTCGGGATGGTACTGGATAGCCTTCTTGCGGTAAGCCTTCTTTATCTCGTCGGCGGTGGCGTTGCGGTCTACCCCCAGCACCTCATAATAATCTCTTTTTTCTGCCATATTGCTATGCCTTTATTGTCCCACGACAACCTTGGGGAACCTGATTACCTTGCCGCCCAGAGTGTAGCCCTTGACCACGACCTCCAGCACGATGCCCTTCTTCTCGGGCTCCTGCACCGGAAGCATCGCCACGGCCTCGGCGCTGTCGGCGTCATATTCCATTCCGAGCACCTGAATCTCCTCCAGGCCGCAGGATTTCATATATGAGAGCAGCTTGCTGTATATCAGGCCGGTGCCCTCTTTCTCGAAGGTGCTGGCCTCGGTGGCCGCCAGCTGCGCGATGGCGCGCTCGCAGTCGTCCAGCACGGGGAGCATCCCCTTGAGAATGTTCTCTCCGGCGGACTTCACCAGGTCGAGCTTCTCTTTTGCGGTGCGGCGGCGGAAATTCTCGAACTCCGCTGCCATACGCACGTATTTGTCCTGCGCCTCTGCCAGCTTCCTGGCCATCTCCTCTGCAGCATCGCCTGCAGCGGCCTTGCCCTCTTTCGCAGTCTCCTGCGAAGCCTCCTTGGCAGCCTCTTCCGCTGCCGGCGCCTCTGCAGCGCCCTCTGCGCCCTTTTCAACCTCGGGTTCTGCCGTAGGTTTGTCTTTTATGTTATTTTCTTGTGCCATACTATTTTAATTCTTTTGCACGACGGCAAGGCAAATTATCTGCCAAAGCCCGTTTTGCGACAAAATGGCATATCCGCCCATCAGGCGAACATCGCACCGTCTATCGTGATCACCTGCCCCGAGACATACGAGGACATATCGCTGCAGAGAAAGCAGCAGACGTCCGCCACATCTTCCGGAGTGCCTCCGCGGCGCAGCGGGATGCTGTCGACCCACTTGGAGAGCACCTCCTGGGGCAGTTTCGCCGTCATATCGGTGAGTATGAAGCCGGGGGCCACCGCATTCACGCGGATGCCTCTGGGGCCGACCTCCTTTGCCAGAGTGCGGGTAAAGGCCACTATCGCCCCCTTGGAGGCGGAGTAGTTGCACTGCCCGGCATTCCCGTGCAGGCCCGCCACGCTGCTCACGTTCACTATGCAGCCTTTGCGCGCCCGCATCATCGCCGGCACCGCGGCGTGGCAGAAGTTGTACACGCTCTTGAGGTTGACGCGCAGCACGTCGTCCCACGCCTGCTCGTCCATTCGCACCAGCAGGCCGTCGCGGGTGATGCCGGCATTGTTCACCAGGATGTCCAGGTGTCCGAAGGCCTCCAGAGTCTCCTTCACCGCAGCCTGTGCCGCCGCGGTGTCGGACACGTCGCAGTGCAGGGGCAGAGCCCTGACGCCGTATTGTTCCAGCTCCGCCTTGGTGCGGGCCGCCGCCTCGTCGGAGGATATGTAGCAGAATGCCACGTCCGCCCCTTCCGCGGCGAATTTGAGCGCTATGGCCTTGCCTATCCCGCGGGTGGCCCCGGTGACCAGGGCCGTCTGACCTTTAAGCATCATAAATTATACGAGTTCTGCGGAGAGGTCGTAATAGTCCGCTCCGGTGATTTTCACATTAATAAAACTGCCTCTGAGCGATGCGGGGGCCGACTTGACATCCACCAGCACCTGGCCGTCGACATCGGGGGACTCCTTCTGCGTGCGGCAGAGCAGGCTGCCGTTCTCAAACGAATCCACCATCACGCGCTCGGTGCTGCCGATGCGGGAGAGGTTGTAGTCCAGGGAGATGCCGCTCTGCAGCTCCATCAGGCGGTCGTAGCGCTCCTGCTTGACGCGCGCGGAGACCGAATCCTTATAGTTGAGGGCGCCGTAGGTCCCCTCCTCCTCGCTGTAGGTGAAGGCGCCGAGCCGCTCGAAGCGCATATCCTCCACAAAGCCCAGGAGCTGCTTGAACTCCCGCTCCCCCTCGCCGGGATGCCCCACAATCATAGTGGTGCGCAGGGCCACGCCGGGCACTCTGGTGCGGAATTTCTCCACCAGGGCGCGCATCTGCTTCTCGTCGCTGGGGCGGCGCATCGCCTCCAGCACCTTTTGCGAGCAGTGCTGCAGCGGTATGTCTATATATTTGCAAATCTTGGGATTCGAGGCCATCAGATCCAGCAGATCGTCGGGGAAGGCCTCGGGGTAGCTGTAGTGAAGCCTTATCCACTCTATCCCCTCCACGGCCGACAGGCGCTCCAGCAGGGGGGCTATCATCCGCTTGCGGTAGAGGTCCAGCCCGTAGTAGGTTGTGTCCTGGGCCACCACAATCAGCTCCCGCACCCCCTGCTCCGCCAAAGCGGAAGCCTCGCTCACGAGGGTGTCCATATCCACGGAAACGTGGGGCCCGCGGATGCCGGGGATGGCGCAGTAAGAGCAGCGGCGGTCGCACCCCTCCGAAATCTTGAGATATGCGTAGTGGTGCGGTGTGGTCAGGTGGCGGCGCGTCTGCAGCGCTGCGGAATACTTGACCCCAAGGGCAGAGAGCAGCGCCTCCGGGTCGTTGGCGCCGAAAAAGCCGTCCACCTCCGGAATTTCGCTCCGGAGTTCGTCGGGATAGCGCTGGGAGAGGCATCCGAACACATAGATTTTGCCCACAAGGCCGTCGTTCTTGGCCTTTACCGCGCGCATTATGGCCTCCACCGACTCCTGCTTGGCGTCGGCTATGAAGCCGCAAGTGTTCAGAATCACCACATCCGCGCCGCCGTCCAGCGGGGCGTCCTCCGGGCATATCTCAATGCCCGCGGCGGCCAGTTGCGAGAGCAGATGCTCCGAATCGACCCTGTTCTTGGAACAGCCGAGTGTGATAAGTTGGACTTTCAAGACTTATTCTGCGCTTTCTGCAGGCTCTTCGCCTGCGGGCTCTTCGTCCTTTTCAAAATCGAGGGATGCGAACTTGGCGAGATTGTTATACCAGTCCAGAACCTTCTTCATATGGGAGACATAGAAGCGGTCGCGGTCGTAGGTGGGGAGAACCTTTGCAAAGAAGGCCTTGATCTGCTCGGGGTCGGACTTGCTGCTCATTGCAACCTCGCCGCCGAGCTCATCGCGCATACTCTCCAGCACCTGCTTGAGAGTTGCCTCGCCCTCGTCGGTATAGATGGAGACATCGGCCAGCGTCGTGACCTTTGCGGTGGCGGGCACAGCGCTGCGCTGCTTGCTCTCCACAGCCTCCACGATAAAACCGTTCTTGGCCGCAGCCACATATTCATACAAACCGGGCTTGCCCGATATCGCAAGTATTTTCTTAAGATCGATTGCCATAGTTATAAGTTGTCTGTTTTAAAGTTTCAATAATTTCCAAAATGCGCGGCAGCACCGGAGTGCGGTCGTCGGTCACGATCACTATGTCGGCCTTCTGCTCCCGCCGGCTGTCGCTCCACTGGTTTGCCAGCCGGGCCTCCACCTGGGCGCGGGTGGCGCCGTCGCGCGCCATCACGCGGGCGATGCGCACCTCTTCGGGGGCCGAAACGGTGATTGTACAATCCGCAAAAGTATCAAAAAAAGGCTTTTCAAGCAAAATGGCCGACTCCATTATCACGATGTCCGACTTCTGGCGCGCAGCCCATTTTCTGAAGTCCTCCCCCACCGCCGGGTGCACAATGGCCTCCACCTTCTCCAGCAGGCCGCGATCAGAAAAGATTCTGGCGGCCATCTCCCGCGTGGAGAGGGTGCCGTCGCCCTGCAGCACCTGCGGCCCCAGCACGGAGGCCACCGCCCGGCAGAGGGCGCGGTCGGTGCGGTAGAGTGCCTTGGCGGCGCTGTCACAGTCATACGAGGGGATGCCGAGAGCGGCGAATGCCCCCACGATGGCCGACTTGCCGCTCCCGATTCCGCCGGTGCAGCCGATGACAGTCTTTTTCATGATGTCCGTCATAATTCCAGCGCCATACACTCCACGGCCGGGGGGTCCAGCTCATAGGAGAGCATCCCCTCGGGGGCGCTGTAGAGGGCCGGGACCACCGCGCCGGAGCGCGATGCGGCAAAATCGCTGTAATAGACCACGAATGCGGGGGGATTCACCTCCCCGGAGGCCAGATTGTAGGGGATGCGGTAGCGCACGGTGCCGGAAGAGGGGTTGATGAGCATATGCTCCCCCTCGGGACCGCCCAGCGGAGAGAACTCCACCTCGGCGGAGAGCTCCACATACCGCACTATATCTATATGGTATTCCACCTGCGAGGCCGACATTTCCACCCCGTTTATCGGCTTGAGGCGCACCTTGCCGGTGATGGGGGCGTCGACATTGAACTCCGACACCGGCTCGCTCTCCACATAGGCCACATTGTCTATGATTGCGGCGTCGCCGTACACCGCCACCGAATCGGGGGTGAGGCGAACGTCGGAGGCGGTCATATACTGGCTCTTGCAGTAGATTTCGCTCTGCAGCACCACGGGCACCTTTCTGTGCCGCCTGGGGGTCAGCTTGAAGGTGAGGCGGTCGGTGTCATAGCTGTTGATGGTGACTTTGGCCCCGAGCGCCTGGTATAGCTCCTCCCCGAGCTCTCGGGGGGAGGCTTCGAAAAGGTTGGGCTGCCCCGCCACAGCGGTGAGCTTGCTGCCCGACACCTTGAGATTGACGCCCCGCACGCTGGAGGCCGAGTGCCGCAGGCCCACGATTGTGAACCCAGTGCCGGTGACTCCCGCCACCAGCACATCGCCGCTCACCGCCTCGGGCGCATAACCCTCCAGGTCGGTGACTATGCTGACCCGGAATTTGACGGGCACGGTGTAGCGCAGCGACATACTGTGGATGAACCACACGGCACAAGCCAGAAAAAGAGAGAGCAGAAAAACCGCCCACTCTTTTCCAGACCCGAATATCTTGCTGCGGTGCACCGCCTACTGCTGAGTGTCGCTGAAGTCCTTTACGAGGGATGCCTTGTCCACCTTGAGAAGGACGCCCTTGTCCACCTCGATGGTGACGGTGTTCTCACTGATGGCCTCCACCTTGCCGTAGATGCCGCCGATGGTGACCACCTTGTCGCCCTTCTGGAGCTCTTTGCGGAACTTCTCCATCTCTTTCTGCTTCTTCTGCTGGGGACGGATCATAAAGAGCCACATTACCAGGAAGAGCAGCACAATCATAATGAAGAAAGACCAGTTGCCGCTCTGCTGCGCGGGAGCTGCAGAACCTGCCTGCAGGAAAATTGTAAGGAGTTTCATATTACAGTTTTTTATTGATTATTCGTTTTTGGGAGCGCCGGTGTAGAGGCCGCGGCCGCTCTTGACAATCTCGCCGCTCTCCTGCATCTTGCGCAGAATCACATCCAGCAGCCCGTTCACGAATGTGTGGCTGTTGGGGGTGCTGTAGAACTTGGAGATATCCACATATTCGTTGATGGTGACCTTTATGGGGATGCTGGGGAAGGCCACAGCCTCCGCGATGCCCATCACCACCAGCATCGAATCCACACGCACGATGCGGTCGGGGTCCCAGTTGGGGACATTGGACTGCATTATCTTGAGATACTCGTCGAAATGCCCCATCGAGGCGGAGAGCAGCTGCAGGGCGAAGGTGCGGTCGTCGTCTTTGAGGAACACCCTGTGGGTCGGCAGCGAGCCGCCGGCGGAGACCGCCTCGAGATCCCTGATGATTACATTGAGCACGAAGCCCAGGTCGTCGGCCCAATAGACCGACTTCTCTTCCAGCATATCCCAGAGCATCTCGTTGTCTTCCAGCTCTTCCGTGAAGAAGTTGATGAAGAAACGGCAGTCGTTTCCCATCGAATCCTCTTCAGCCGCCATATACTCCTGATAATATTCAGAAGCCACGGCGCTTGAATAGAGCTTCTTGACCAGGACATCGTATTCGTCCCAGAGGAAGCCCTTCTTGGAGCACATTTTCTGGAAATCCTCATCCTCGGAGAGCATCGCTGCAAAGCGGTTGTCCACCAGACGGGTGCTGGCGTTGAGTTCGCTCTCGGTGGGATTGAATTTGTTTTTGCCCGCCTCGACCTTGCTGCCGGCAAGGCGGCAGATTGCGGGGCAGAGGTTCAGAAGGAAGTAATAGAGGTCCAGCGTCCTCTCGCAGGAGAGCAGAAGCTCTTTTTCTGCCGCAGAGAGGAGCGCGGTGCCGCAAGATTCGGCCGCATAAAGAACTTTGAAAACCTTGATACGGATTAACCGGCGATTAAGCATATGAAAGATTTATTTTCACAAAGATAGGTTTTATGGATAAAAAATTTATCTTTGTTAAGAGAATTTTAAAAAAGATCGCTATGTATTTTGAAGATTATGAAAATGCAAAGAGTCAGGAGCGCGGCAGCGATGACGTTTTTTCCAAGCCTGTGAGGGCTGGCAAACGTACTTATTTCTTTGACGTAAAGGCCACGAAAGGCAACGATTACTATCTGACCATCACGGAGAGCAAGCGTAAGATTGAGAATGATGGCAAGTATGTTTACGACAAGCACAAAATTTTCCTTTACAAGGAAGATTTTGAAAAATTCTCCGAAGGTCTGAAGGAAGTTATCGACTATATCAAAGAGCGTTGCCCCGTGACTGAGGCCCGCCCCTACAGCGACGGCTACTCCAGGGCAGAGGCTCCCGCCGGCAAAGGCGAGAACGGCTATCAGGAGGTCAACTTCGACGAACTGTAGCAGCCCGCTCACCGATTGTACAGCGCCCCGCCTTTTCGCGGGGCGTTTTTTTTATTAACTTGCAGTCATGGACACACTCTGCACCACAGAACTCGGACTCGCAACGGAAGAGGAAATCAGAAACTTCTACAAGGAGCGTTACGGCATTGACATAAACTCCTGCAAGGATCTGGTGAGCCGCTCGCTTGTGAACCTCTATTACAAGCGGCGCTTCATGTCGCCCAAAAAGCTTTATGACAAGCTGATTCTGTGCGGAGAAAATGTGACGTTCCGCCGCGTGGTGCGCACCCGGATGAAGGCGCTCACAGCCCGCGTGGCCGCCGAGCCGCCCCATTTGAGCGACTTCGGGGGGCTGATGTGGCATATGCTGGAGGCGCGCCCGTTCGATGCCGTGGAGCTGCACTTTCTCGTGAAATATTGTCCGGAAGTGATGGCGGAGCGCTACCCCGCCCTGCTGCGGCTCTACTTGAGCACCAGAAACGCCGATTCAAGCAGCAGCGACAGCGACAGAAAGGCCACCGCGATGCGGCAGCCGCGGTCGGCGGCCCCCCACACCAGATAGTCGTAGACAACCAGCGACACCGGCACCATCGCCAGCATAACGTTCATCGGCAGGCAGCCGGACGGGAACAGCGCCAGCAGCAGCACAATCACCGCGGAATAGGCAAAGATGAAGGTCATCACCCGCGAGTGGGAGACGCTGTATTCCGCGTTGCGGCGCAGAAAGGATACCAGCGACACCGCGCAGCAGACAACCAGGGTCACCACCTTGATGACCCGCGCCGCGCTGTTGGCCCCCAGGTCCATCGCCGGGGAGAGCAGCGAGTCGAAATACTGCCCCAGCAGCGGGGTGACCTCGCGCATATCGGCGCAGAAATAGCGGTATGAGAGATACACGACGGGCGGCAGCAGGCAGCCTGCGATGCAGGAGACCAGAAACCGGGGTTTGTCGGCCGCCGTGGATATGTTCATTATTATCAGGAAAAGCAGCGTCCAGGCCAGCGGGGGGAATATCAGCGAGGCGGTGACGGCGAGGGCGCAGAACAGAAAGGCGTGGTCGTCGTTGACGTCGCCTCCGTAGTAGCGGGCGGCAAGGTAGAATGCCAGGCTCTGGGCGGCCGCGGCCCACAGCAGCGGGCTGTACACCGCCACGGAGGGGAAGCTGAGCGCCAGGCAGGCGAACACCAGCGGCGCCGCATAGTTGATTGTGACGGCAAAGAAATCCACCGTGAGATAGACCACACCGGCGCAGGCGGCCAGAAACAGCACCCCGAACACCGCATCCGCCGCAGACAGGCTTCCGCCCGGCAGGAATGTGGAGAGCAGATAGAGCACGACGGTGAAAATCACCAGAACGTACAGGTACCTGCGTATGTCAAAATGCCGTTTCACAAGCAGGAATTAGAGGTACTTCAGAAGGTCGGCCGTGATGTCGCCGCGGTGGTAGGCATCCTTGAACTCGATGTCCGCGAGGGCCTTGTAGGCCTTCTCCGCAGCGCGCTGCATGTCGGAGGCGTTGGCGGTGACGCAGAGCACGCGGCCGCCGCCGGTGACCACCTCCCCGCCGGAGAGCTTGGTGCCCATCTGGAACACATTCACCTTGCGGCTCTGCGCATCCTCGATGCCGCGGATGGGATAGAGCGACTTGTAGTGGCCGGGATAGCCGCCGGAGACCATCACCACGGTGACGGCAGCCTGGCTGCTGACCTCCAGACGCTCGCCGCTGAGAGTGCCGCGCGCGGCCGCCTCCAGATGCGCGAGCAGGTCGCTGTCGATCCTGGTCATCACCGACTCGGTCTCGGGGTCGCCCATACGCACGTTGTATTCAATCACGTACGGGTCGCCGCCGCAATTCATAAGACCTATGAATATGAAGCCGGTGTAGGGGATTCCGTCGCTCTGCAGCCCCTCGATGGTGGGGCGCACGATGCGCTCCTCAACCTTGCGCATAAAGGCCTCGCCCGCAAAGGGGACGGGGGATACGGAACCCATTCCGCCGGTGTTGAGGCCGGTGTCGCCCTCGCCGATGCGCTTGTAGTCCTTGGCCTCGGGCAGGATCATATAGTCGCGGCCGTCGGTGAGCACGAACACGGAGAGCTCTATGCCGCTCAGATACTGCTCGATGACCACTTTTGCCGATGCGGCGCCGAACTTGCCGGAGAACATCTCCTCCAGCTCGGCGTCGGCCGCCGCCAGATCGTCCACTATCACGACCCCCTTGCCCGCCGCCAGGCCGTCGGCCTTGAGCACGTAGGGGGGCTGCAGTGTTCTCAGGAAAGCCTTGGCATCGGAGAGCGTCTCGCCGGTGAAGGCGCGGTATGCCGCGGTGGGAATCGAGTGGCGCGCCATGAAATCCTTGGCGAACTCCTTGCTGCCCTCCAGACGGGCGCCCGAAGCTCCGGGGCCGATGACCATAAGGGAGGGGAACTTCTCGTGCAGGAAATCTGCAACTCCCGCCACCAGAGGGTCTTCCGGACCCACGACCACCATATCTATCCCGTGCGACGACACTGCATCTGCAATGGCATCGAAGTCCTTGACGCCGGCATCTATGTTGGTGGCGAAAGACGCCGTGCCGGGATTGCCAGGCAGGCAGTAAAGCGCTGAGAGTCTATCACTTTTAGAGATTTTCCAAGCTATGGCGTGCTCGCGGCCGCCGCTGCCCAGTACAAGAACTTTTAACGACATATCACTTTGTTTATTGCAACAAAGATAACTACATTTGCTCTTATGAAAAAACTCAGGTCCATTATTTTATGCGCTCTGCTGGTGCTCGCGGCCGCCTGCACCCCCAAGGGGATAATCTCCAAGGACAAGATGGCCCGGATACAGGCGGATATGTTCCTGTTTGACCAGTATGCCGCATCGGACCGCACAATGCGCCGGTTTACAGACACCTGCGCCGTGTACAAGGCCCTGCTGCGCTCCTACGGCTGCACCGCGGAGCAGTACACCGCATCTGCCGACTATTACCTGCAGAACTCCCGCGACATGCAGGAGGTGATGGACAAAACCGAGAAGATTCTGCAGAAGCGCAAGGAGAAAATCCTGAAAAACATAGAGAAGGGGGCCTCGAAGCGGGATTCCACAATGCAGAGCAAGGATTCCGAGAGCAAACTTCCGCTCCCGAAAGAGATTGAAACCAAATAAATTCGATATGGAATTTTCTGAAAAATACTCTTATGTCCCCCGCGACATAGAGGCTAAAGTCGCCGCCGTAAAGGGCCGGATCGACACTTGGAAAAACAAAAAGGTATGGAGCGACGCCCTGGGGCTGATTGACCTGACCTCCCTGACGGTGAGCGACACCCCCACCAAAATCGCCGCAATGACCGAGAAGGTCAACAATTTCAACGACATATACCCCAACCTCCCCGCACCCGCGTCCATCTGCGTGTACCCCAACCTCGTGAAGAGCGTCAACAGCGCGCGCAAAGACCGCTCTGTGCACATCACGGCGGTGGGCGGCGGCTTCCCCGCTTCGCAGACATTTCTCTCGGTGAAGATGGCGGAGTGCGTGGCCGCAGTCAAGGACGGCGCCGACGAAATCGACATCGTGCTGCCCCACAACTCATTCTGCGACGGGCGCTACAGCGACACCTCCAAAGAAATCTCCGACATCAAGAACGCCATAATCTCGGTGAACCCCAACGTGCATCTGAAGGTGATTCTCGAGACCGGGGCGCTCGCCGGCAGCGAGACAATCGCCACCGCGGCCTTTCTGGCAATTGAGGCGGGAGCCGACTTCATCAAGACCTCAACGGGCAAAATCGGCGTTTCCGCCACTCCGGAAGCAGCGTACGTTATGTGCGAGTGCATCAAGGCCTACTACGATGCCACCGGCATCAAAATCGGATTCAAGCCGGCCGGCGGAATCGCCACGGCAGAGGACGCATCTCTCTACTACGGCATCGTGGACACCGTGCTGGGAGAGGACTGGCTTTGCAAATCTCTCTTCCGCTTTGGCGCAAGCCGCATGGCAAACAACCTGCTGAGCGCGGTGGAGGGGAAGGAAATCAAATATTTCTAGCGGACCGGGTGGTCTTTGTGGAAGAGTTTGAGCCGCTGCGCAAGCAGCGGTATGTCTTCCACGGCTATGAGTGACGTGCAGGCCCTGATGCCCTGGCGCGTGCTGCCGCAAGTGTCCAGCGAGATGGCAGATATGCCGTAATAGAGCATCTCCTCCAGCAGGTCCGCCCCGGTCATTCCGGGATAGCCGTAGGTGAAATAGAAGCCGTCTGCCACATCCTCGTCGAGGTCCTTGTCGTAGGTTATCTCAAAGCCGGCGTCGAGGAAGGCGGCCTTCATCTGCGCCGCCTTGCGGCCATATACAATCACGTCGTCGCGATAATTGTAGGTGCCGTCGTTCACCGCCTTGAATATTGCCGCCAGGGCATGCTGCGCAGAGTGCGAGGTGCCGCTGGACAGGGGGTGAAGCCCGCCGTAGACCACAGCGTTGCGGAACACCTCGGAAGAGTACCAGCGCTTGAGGTCGGGATATCTGCGGGCGGCCAGATGGTCGCTTATGGCCAGGATGGCGATGCGCTCCCCGGCATAGCTGAAGGCCTTGGAGCTGGATATCAGCAGTATGTAGTCTTTGGCATATTTGCCCACCGAGGGCTGGAAGGGGGGCACGCCGGGGTGGCTGTAGTCCTTGCGGAAGTCCATCCCGAAGTAGGCCAGGTCCTCCATCACAATCACGTCGTATTTGGCGGCGACCTCCGCGATTATGCGCAGCTCGGCGTCGCTCAGGCAGACCCACGAGGGGTTGTTGGGGTTGGAATAGAGTATGCTGTGGATATTGCCCTTGCCGAGAACCTCCTCCAGCTTGCCGCGCAGCTTCTCCCCCCTGTAGTCGTATATGTCAAACGACTCCACCGGGATGTCCAGCACCTTGTTCTGGAACTTGTGCACCGGGAAGCAGGGGTCTATGAAGAGAGTCGTGGTGCGCTCCTTTTTCACGCGGCTGGCTATCATAAACGACACGAACGCCGCCTGCATCGAGCCCACCGTGGCCAGGCAGTTCTCTGCGCTGACGTCGATGTCTATGAACTGCTTGATGAAGCGGGAGGCCTCGCGGCGCAGCGGCGGGATGCCGTCTATGTCGGGGTATGATGCGGCGACCCCGTTTTCAAGAGCCTCCACCTGAGCCTCGACGCCCACCCTGTTGGCGGGAAGGCCGGGGTTGCCCATCTCCATATGTATGAAATGCACGCCGCTCTCAGCCTCGAGAGTGTCGGCAAGCTTCTTTATCTCTCTGATCGTGGCCTTGCCCACCTTGGGCAGGCCGCTCTCTGCAAATACACGTTTGACGAGATTCTCGTCCAGCAAGTTGTTTTCCATTCTAGATTGTGCGGCCGGGGTACTCTTTAAGCGCCTTTTCCAGGCAGACGAGGGCGCTGCGCAGATCCTCCTCCTTGAGGACATACGCAAAGCGGGCCTGGTTCTTTCCGAGCCCCTTGGTGACATAGAAGCCCGCCATAGGGGCGAACATCACCGTCTGGTTGTTATAGTTGAACTCCTCCAGCAGCCAGCGGCAGAACTTCTCGGCATCGTCTACCGGGAGCTGAACCGCAGCATAAAAGGCTCCCATCGGCATCGGGCACACGACGCCCTCAATCTTCTGGAGCCCTTCCACCATTATCTGGCGGCGGCGGAGATATTCTTTCTTGACATTGTCGAAGTATTCCTGCGGAGTGTCCAGGGCGGCGATGGCCGCGATCTGGCCGTATTTGGAGCAGCACAGGCGGGCCTGGGCATACTTGAGCACCAGCGGCATGAACTCCTTGTTGCGGGACACTATGAAGCCGACCCTCACGCCGCAGAGGCTGTAGCGCTTGGACACCGAGTCCACCAGGATTATGTTGTCGTCCATATCGGGCACCTGCATAAACGAGAAGTGGGGCTCGCTGGTGTAGCAGAACTCGCGGTAGACTTCGTCGGCGATTATGAACAGGTTGTGCTTCTTGGCGATGCGGCACAGCTCCAGCACATCCTCCTTGGTGTAGAGTTTGCCGGTGGGGTTGGCGGGGTTGCAGATGAGTATCGCCTTGGTCTTGGGGGTGATGACCTTCTCGACCTCCGACATCGGAGGCAGCGCGAAACCGTTCTCGATGCTGGTGGTGATGGGCACCAGCTTGGCGTCGAACTGGATGGAGAAGGTGTTGTAGTTGGTGTAGAACGGCTCGAACACTATAATCTCGTCCTCCGGGTCGCAGATGGCCTCGATGGCGATCTGCAGCGCCTCGCTGCCGCCGTGGGTCACCATTATGCAGGAGGGGTCCACATCTATGCCGATGCCCTTGTAGTAGCCCGCCATGCCGCGGCGCAGCTCCATATCGCCGGCCGAGTTGGGGTAGGATATGATGGAAAGGGTATTTTCCTTGACGGCATCCAGGGCAACCTTGGGCGAATCCACATCAGGCTGCCCCATATTCAGACGGTAGATCTTTATGCCCTTCTTGGCGGTCTCGTCTGACAGAGGAATGAGTTTTCTGATTGGAGAGTAAGGCATTGCAAGCGCCTTCTTGGAAAATGTCAACATAGTTGGATAGTTATAGTTTGTTATTATTCTTTACTCATACAGCGCCAGACGTTTGAGGAAGCCCTCGATTTCCGGCTGGATTCTGCCTGTGGGGCAGTCATAATTGTTCACCATTATCGCAAACCGCAGCATCTCGCCCCCGGCCGACTCCACATAGCCCGCATAACAGCGTACTGCAGAGAGGGATCCGCTCTTGCAGCGGATGCGCCGCCTGAGGGATTGGGGCTCCTTGCCGAGGAGATGTTTCAGCGTCCCCTCGCTCCCGGGCGTCGGGAATGTGGAGAGGTATTGCGCAAATATAGCGCTCTTTTGCATTAAATTGTAATAGTTGCAGAAAAATCGGGGCGAAAGGTAGTTCTGCCGGCTCAGGCCGCAGCCATCGTCTTGCCTGAGGCCGCGGGTGTCGCAGCCAAGCGACTTGAGATAATCTTCAACTGCCTTTGGAGCAGTGGAATACGACGCCTCGCCGCACAGTGCCAGCCCCAGCGCCATAAAGATGCTCTCCGCATAAAAGTTGTTGCTCTGGAAGTTGGTTTCGCGGCAGATTTCAAGCAGCGGCGGGGATTTTACTTCCAGAATGTAAGCGGCCGTGTCGGGCGCGGTGCCTGCGGCCGCCCCGCTGCAGGGGATACCCTCGCCGCAGAGATGTCTGGAGAAGGTTTCGGCCAGGGTCAGGGCGGGGAATTTGTTGGAGACGGCTATCGTGTCGGCCTTGCGGTCCACGGCATAAGTGCCGCAGAAGCGCCCCGCCGGAGAGAGGTCGCTGGCATAGTAGGCCAGACGGTCGCCGCTGCCGGGGGCTCCGGTGCGGGCCTCGTTGCCTATGGTCATACCGCTGCAGAGCGAATCCACGGCGGTGATAAAGAGGCTGTCCCCCTCGCAGAGGCCGGGGCGCACCAGAAACCGGGAGCAGTTGTCGGCAAACGAGAGGCCGCAGGGACCGCTGCCGAAATCGGTGCCGATATTGTTCCAGCTCCAGTTTTCTGGAATTATGTCGCAGGAGAATATGCTTTCGTCGCCCACTACCCTGCCCTCTATGGCGGTGATGCCGCAGCCGCGCAACGCCTCTGTCCAGAGGGCGAAAACCGAGTCGCGGCTCTGCCCCACGGCAGTTTCGGAGGCCAGGGTGGGGTCGCCTCCCCCGACGATGTAGAGGTCGCCGTGCAGGGTGCCGAGGCTGTCCACGCAGCCGGCCGTCGCAAGGCGGGTTTCAAACCTGAAGTCGGGGCCCAGACGCAGCAGCGCCGCCCCGGTGGTGACCGTCTTGAGGGTCGATGCGGGCAACAGCGGCTGGTCGGGATTCCACTCTGCCACCGTGCGGCCGCGGCTGTCCACCGCCAGCAGGCTCACCGCGGCATTGCGCAGGCGGGAGTCGGTCTTGAGGGTGCTGTCGACATATTGCTGCACTATGTTGCCCCCCGCAGCGGCGGCAGGCAGAAAGGCCCCGAGCAGGGCCGCAAACACCAGCAAAACGGTTTTAAGACGCATCTCAGCAATATGGCAATGCCACAAATATAGAGAAAAAATCGTCCTATAATCAATATATTGCTATCTTTGCCTTTCACAATCAAATATAACCAGATGGACTCAAGAGAAGCCAGCAGATATGCCGCACGCGGCGTTTCATCTTCCAAGGCGGAGGTGCACAAAGCAATTTCTAAAATGGACAAGGGGCTGTTCCCCACCGCATTCTGCAAGCTGATCCCCGACTTTTCCAGCAGCGAGCACTGCATCGCGATGCACGCCGACGGCGCCGGCACCAAGAGTTCGCTGGCGTATGTCTATTGGAAAGAGACGGGCGATATGAGCGTCTGGCACGGCATTGCGCAGGACGCCATAGTGATGAACACCGACGACCTGCTGTGCGTGGGCATCACCTCCGGCATCCTGCTCTCCTCCACAATCGGGCGCAACAAGACCCGCGTGCCGGGCGAAGTGATTGCGGCGGTGATAGAGGGGTCTCAGATGTTTGTGGACAAGATGCGCGCCTACGGCATCGACATCACCCTCACCGGCGGCGAGACGGCGGATGTGGGCGATCTGGTGCGCACCATCATTGTGGACAGCACCGTCTGCGCCCGCGCCCGCCGCAGCGACATTATCGAGAACCGCAACATCGCCCCCGGCGACGTGATTGTGGGGCTGGCGTCCTACGGGCAGGCATCCTACGAAGACAGCTACAACGGCGGTATGGGCAGCAACGGCCTGACCAGCGCCCGCCACGACGTATTTGCAAAATACATTGCGGAGAAATATCCGGAGAGCTATGAGAGCGGCATCGACAGCCGGTATGTCTACAGCGGCAGCAAGCGCCTCACCGACATCGAGCCCTCTACAGGGCTGACCTACGGCAAGCTGGTGCTCTCCCCCACCCGCACCTACGCCCCCGTCATAGGCGAGATGCTGAAGCAGTGCAGGGGGCATATCCACGGCATGATCCACTGCACCGGCGGCGCACAGACCAAGGTGCTGGGCTTTGTGGACGGCCTCAAGGTGGTCAAGGACAACCTGTTTGACACCCCGCCCCTGTTTTGCGCCATCCAGGCCGAGTCGCAGACCCCCTGGAGCGAGATGTACAAGGTGTTCAATATGGGGCACCGGATGGAGCTTTATGTCCCCGCCGAGGTTGCCGGCGACCTGATTGCCGTCAGCGAGAGTTTCGGCGTGGAGGCAAAGGTCATCGGCCACGTGGAGCAGGCGCAGACTGCAGAGGTGGAGCTGGACACCGCATACGGCACATTCAGATACGGCAAATAATGCACGGCAGGCTCGCGATACTCTTTTTGGCGCTCTCTGCGGCCTGCTTTGCGGGGTGCAAACGCACTCCGGAGGCCACTGTGACGCTCTCGCCGCTGGCCGGCAAAGCGCTGTACGACACCACGTCGAGCTATTACACCGATTTTTCAAAATATCCCAAGAATATCGCCGACCTGCCGATAGGCATCTTTTTCCTGGAGGGCCGGCGCACCCCCGCGCTGGAATGCGCGCTGACTCTGGACGCCTTTGACAACATCACGGCGGAGGAGAAGAGCGACCGCATCCGCGACTTTGCCGGGGAGCGGTTCATCTGCTACACCGCCCTCTCGGGAGAAGACAATGTATATGACAGCCTGGGCAGGCTGGATCTGCACGACGCCGCCCTCAAGCACACCCTGTTCCTTGTGGGGGACAAGTGCGCGGAAGGGGAGAAGGAACGGGCCAAAATAGTGATTGCGGCGGGCAACATCACCCGCGGCACCGGCCTGGGCGACATCGCAAATATGCTGCAGGAGAGCCGCTCCGGCGTCAAGATCATCGGCGTGGTGGACGAAGGGGTCCGCAGCCTGCTGGACATTCTGGAGGATACTCCCGCCAGCAATTATGCCATAGCGATGATTGCCGACAGCCTCACGATAGCCTCCGGGGCATATCAGCGGGCGCTCACCGACATTATGGCCGAGCGCGGCCTCAAGGGGAGCGCGCACCTGGTGTGCCAGAGCCTCGAGGCGGCCGACAGCCTCTCCGCCGCCGACATTTCCAAGGCCCTCGCAGCCATAATAGAGCGGCATTACGGCGAGGGACGCCCCACCCCCATATCGGCCCTGATAGCGGACTTCGCGATAGACGACACTCTGCGCGGGGCGCTGCTCGAGACAGTGGCCGGCTACCGCTCCAAGAGAATCGGCGGCGACTACCCCTACCGCTCTGCAATAGACGAGAAACTTATTATAATAAATCCTTCGCAGTGTGCCGCAAAAGAGTGCTACCGCACCCTGAGGGGCGACAACAACCTGGCCCTGCGCCTGGGCGACCAGCAGGTGACACACTACAGCGACCTTCCGATGTAACTATGAGATTCAAAGAGAGCATAACACCAGAAGAGATAGAGAAGATGGATTTGATCTCGTTCCCGGGAGAGATAAAAGTCATTACGGGAGAGGGGCCCGACTTCGACGCCGCCGTGGCCGACCTGGCCGCCAGCCGTATGATAGGGTTCGACACCGAGACCAAGCCGGTGTTCCAGCCCCACGCCCCGAGATGCGCCACGGCGCTTCTGCAGCTCTCCAATGAGGACAGGTCCTATCTTTTCAGGCTCCACACCCTGGGGCTGCCCCAGCCTCTGGCCGACATTCTTGCCAGCGACAGCATCACCAAAATCGGGGCTGCTGTGGCCGACGACGTGCGGGGTCTGCAGCACTACGCGCAGTTCGAAGCGGCACGGTTTATGGATTTGCAGCGCTTCGCCGAATTTTACGGCATAAAGGACAAGAGCGTGAAAAAACTGGCGGGAATCATCCTGGGCAGGCGGGTTTCCAAGCGCGAGCAGGTCTCCAACTGGGAGAACAGGGTGCTGACCCGTTCGCAGCAGCTGTACGCCGCCACCGACGCCTGGGTCTGCCTGGTGATGTACAAGCGGCTGCTGGAGGCGCAGATGGTGCCGCCCGCAACAGAAAACTGACAATTACAAACAGCTAAAACATAGAATTATGGCTAAATTGCTCAAAGAATTCAAGGAATTCGCAATGAAAGGGAACGTGGTCGATATGGCCGTCGGCGTCGTTATCGGCGCCGCCTTCGGCAAAATCGTCTCTTCTCTTGTAAACGACATCATAATGCCTCTGGTGGGCGCTCTTATCGGCAATGTCGATTTCACCACGCTCAGCGTGACTCTGCGTCAGGCCGTAATGGATGGCGAGACTGTGGTCAAGCCTGCGGTGACCCTCACCTACGGCAACTTTATCCAGACTCTGGTGGACTTCCTGATCATCGCATTCAGCATCTTTATGGTGGTCAAGGGCCTCAACAAGATGAAGGACATCGTGAAGAAGGAGGAGCCCGCTCCCGCACCCGAAGAGCCCGCCACTCCCGAGGATATCCTGCTTCTGCGCGAAATCCGCGACAGCCTCAAGAAATAATTCCGCAAAAGACGATTGCAATGAAGAGATTTCTGCTCACAGCAGTACTTGCCGCAATGTCGCTCTGCTCGTTTGCGCAGGGCTACGAGCTCTCCATCGAGGGGATGGGCTCCGTGGGGCCTATCCGCTGCAGCAAC
This sequence comes from uncultured Muribaculaceae bacterium, assembly GCA_964542575.1. GTDB lineage: Bacteria > Bacteroidota > Bacteroidia > Bacteroidales > UBA932 > Equibacterium. The sequence goes on along the minus strand of CAZIUO010000008.1, from coordinate 13,250 downwards.
AGCTATGCGGGCATCAACATCCTCAACGGCTACCGCATTCCCTGGGGCACCGGGCTGTTTGTGGGAGTCGGCAGCGGTATGGTGGCCACCAGCTACCTGACCGACTTCAAGAGGGTCGAATATGTCGACGCCCCCACCGAGTTTGACATCACCCGCGAGAAGGGCAACTTTTTTGTGCCGGTCTACGGCTCGCTGCAGTATTACCTCACCAAGAACAAGATGAAGCAGTTCTACGCCCGTCTGGATGTGGGGTATGAGTTTGCGGTGTTCCGCTTTGACACCGACCGCAAGCTTTTTGACAAGACCGGCCAGGAGCACGGGATGTATGTGGAGCCTTCCATCGGCTACAACATCCGCCTCAAGGGGATGGACAAGAGCCGCTCTGTGTATTTCACGCTGGGCCCGACCTTCCAGCGCTGCGTGTTCAACCGCACGGTGGTCAAGGAGCTTTCCGAGATGAACGAGGACGGATACACCGGCACCGCCACCACCGTCAAGCACAATTGGCTGCTGCCCTCCATCGCGCTGCGCGTGGGCTGGCGGCTGTAAAACAGCACGACCCGTTTTACAAAACTACAGCGGGACAACAATCAC
>CAZIUO010000008.1:0-12556 GCA_964542575.1 uncultured Muribaculaceae bacterium | reverse complement strand
CTAAACTCTACTTGCAGAGCCAATTGTAGGCATTCACGAACATATCCACCCAGGGGGTGTCGGCGTCGTGGCGCATCTCGCGGGGATAGCAGGGCCAGTTCCAGGGGCGCAGGCAGCGCTCGGGATGGGGCATCATCGCCAGATGGCGTCCGTCATTGCTGCAGACGCCCGCAATGCCCTCGGGCGAGCCGTTGGGATTGCCGGGATATCCGCCGTAGTTGTAGCGCAGGGCCACCTCCACATTGCGTCCGGCAGGGAACGAGAACTTGCCCTCTCCGTGAGCCACCCAGATGCCCAGCTTGCTGCCCGCAAGGCTGCGGAGCATTATGGCGGGCGAATCCTCTATCGTGACTCCCACGAACCCGCTCTCGAACTTGTGCGAATCGTTGTGCACCATCTTGGGGGCGTGGGCGCGGTCGTCGGGAGTTATCACTCCCAGCTCCGCCATCAGCTGGCAGCCGTTGCAGATGCCCAGGCTCAGGGTGTCCTTGCGAGCATAGAAGGCATCGATTGCGGCGCGGGCCCGCTCGTTATACATAAGGGCGCCCGCCCAGCCCTTGGCGCTGCCAAGGGTGTCGGCATTGGAGAATCCTCCCACAAACACAATCATATTCACCTCCTTGAGATCCTCGCGGCCGCTGGTAAGGTCGGTGGTGTGCACGTCCTTGACCTCGAAGCCCGCCATATGGAGGGCCCAGGCCATTTCGCGGTCGCCGTTGGAGCCTTTTTCGCGGATGATTGCGGCCACAGGCTTCTTGCCGCCCTCCCTGCGCGCGACGCGCTCTGAGGGGAATCTGTAGTGCAGCTTCTGGTTCTTGTAGTTTGCGAAGCGCTCGGCGGCGCAGTCGCCTGCAGTCTGGCGCTTGTCCAGCAGATAAGAGGTTCTGAACCACTCGTCGCGCAGGGCGTCGATGTCCAGATGGAGAGCGCCGCAGCTGTATTTGATGTCCACAAAGCGTCCGGGCGCGGTGGAGCCGATTTCATAGAATTTGACCCCTGCCGCATTGAGCGCCGCCTGGGCCTCGCCGCCGCACACCTGCAGCAGCACGCCGGGCATCTCGCTCAGCAGCACATTGGCATCCAGGCCGCGGAGGTCAATGTCCAGACCGCCCTCGGCATTGGCAAACTGGCTCTCGAGCAGGGCCGTGACAAGGCCGCCGGCCGATATGTCGTGGCCCGCGAGCACCTTCTCCTGCGCCACGAGGCTCTGCACGGCATCAAAGCAGCGCGCAAAGTATTCGGGGTCGCGCACATCGGGGCATTCGCTGCCCACTGCAGAGCAAACCTGCGCATAGGCGCTGCCGCCCAGCGCAAAGCGCGCCTCGCGGTCAAAGGGGATATAGAGCACAGTGGCGGGGGTCTTCTCAAAGGCGGCGTGCACCGTCTTGGAGATGTCGCTCACCTGGCCGACGGTGGAGATTATCAGCGTGCCGGGAGAGAGAACCTTCTCGCCCGAAGGGTATTTCTGAGTCATTGACATAGAGTCCTTGCCGGTGGGGATGTTGATGCCCAGGGCGATTGCAAAGTCGCTGGCCCCCTTCACGGCGCTGTACAGACGGGCGTCCTCCCCCTCGTTGCGGGTGGGCCACATCCAGTTGGCGCTGAGGCTGACTCCCTTGATTCCCCCCTCGATTGCAGCCCACACCATATTGGTGAGCGCCTCCGCAATCGCCAGTCGCGAGCCGGCGGCGGGGTCTATCAGACCGGCCGCGGGAGCGTGGCCGATGGAGGTGGCGATGCCTTTGAGGGAATCATAGCCGATGGCGGTCACAGCCACGTCGTTCACGGGGAGCTGAATCTCGCCGGCGCACTGCTGGCAGGCGATGAGCCCTGTGACGGAGCGGTCCACCTTGTTGGTGAGCCAGTCCTTGCAGGCCACCGACTCCAGCGAGAGCATATCCTTTATGACCGCCTCAAGCTCTGCGGGAGAATATGCGTCCACCCCTTTCACGTCGGGATATTTCTTTTCCACGGTGGTGCCGGTCATCACGGTCTTGGGGGTCGAGCCCATCATATCCCCGATGGCCAGATCTATCGGGGCCTGCCCCGTCTTGCTGTCCACAAGGGTGAAATTGTGCTCTCCGGTGGTTTTGCCTATCTTGTAGAAGGGGGCGCGCTCGCGCTCGGCTATCTTCTGCAGATGGTCGGCATCCTTGTCCTTCATCACCAAGCCCATACGCTCCTGGCTCTCGTTGCCGATAATCTCCTTGTAGGAGAGAGTCGGGTCGCCGACGGGCAGCTTGGATATGTCGATGGTGCCGCCCACCTCCTCCACAAGCTCCGAGAGGCAGTTCAGGTGGCCGCCGGCGCCGTGGTCGTGCACGGAAATTATGGTGTTCTCCTTCTCCTCGGCAATCGCGCGGATGGCGTTGTAGGCCCTCTTCTGCATCTCGGGGTTGGAGCGCTGCACCGCGTTGAGCTCTATGGCGTTGGCATATTCGCCGGTGGCCACGCTGCTCACCGCGCCGCCGCCCATGCCGATGCGGTAGTTGTCGCCGCCCAGCAGCACCACTGCGTCGCCGGTGCCCGGGGTCTCCTTGAGGGAGTCGCGCCTGCGGGCATAGCCCACGCCGCCGGCCTGCATTATCACTTTGTCAAAGCCGTACATTCCGCGCTCGTCGCCATACTCAAAGGTGAGCAGGGAGCCGCAGATTACCGGCTGGCCAAACTTGTTGCCGAAGTCGCTGGCGCCGTTGGAGGCCTTGATGAGAATCTCCTGCGGTGTCTGATAGAGCCACTTGCGCTCCTGGAACTTCTCCCAGGCGCGGCGGCCCTCCTCAAAGCGGGGGTAGCTGGTCATATAGACGGCCGTGCCGGCAATGGGGAACGAGCCCTTGCCGCCGGCGATGCGGTCGCGGATTTCCCCGCCCGTGCCGGTGGCGGCGCCGTTGAAGGGCTCCACGGTGGTGGGGAAGTTGTGCGTCTCGGCCTTGAGGGAGATCACCGTCTCGGCCTCGTCCATCTCGAAGAGAGAGGGCTTGGAGCCGTCCTGCGGGTGGAACATCTCCACCGTGGGGCCCTCGATGAAGGCGCAGTTGTCTTTATATGCGGAGACCACGCTGTTGGGATTGGTGGCGGTGGTCTTCTTGATCAGTTTGAAAAGCGAAGAGGGCATCTCCTTGCCGTCGATTATGAATGTGCCGTTGAAGATTTTGTGGCGGCAGTGCTCGCTGTTGACCTGGCTGAAGCCGAACACCTCGCTGTCGGTGAGGCTGCGGCCCAGGCGGGCGGAGAGATCCTTGAGATACTGTATCTCCTCTGCCGAGAGGGCCAGACCCTCGCGGATATTGTATTCGTCGAAATCGGTGATGTACTCGATCGGCTCGGGGGTGTGGTCCACCTTGAAGATGTCCTGGTCCAGGCCGCGGTAGAGCCGCTGCAGCATCTTGTCAAAAGCGGCCGACTCGCTCTGCACGGGGAAGTACTCCTCTATGCGGGAGATGCCGCCGACATTCATATTCTGGGTAATCTCCACCGCCGTGGTGCTCCAGGGAGTCACCATCTCGCGGCGAGGCCCCACAAAGAGGCCCTCCAGATGCTCCGCGCCCTCTATGAGAGACGAAGAAAAAAGCCACTCAAGAGCCTTTATGGCCTCTTGTGGCTGAGTATTGACAGTTTGTGCGGCGATGACGCTTCCGGCGCCGTTTCTAAAAAACAATATTTTCATACTCGGGGAGGTATATATAGTTCGCAAAAGTAACAAATTGTGTAATTTCGCGGCGTGAGTTACGAAGAAAAAATAGAGAAACTTTTCAACCGTTTCCCCTCTTATCAGGTTGTGGGAGGCAAGGCCTACAAACCGGGGCTGGACACAATGAAGGCGTTTGACGCATTTCTGGGCCATCCGCACCTCAACTACCCCTCCATTCACGTGGCCGGAACCAACGGCAAAGGCTCGGTGAGCTCCATGCTGGCCGCCGCCCTCAGCGGCGGAATGCGCGTCGGGCTCTACACATCGCCCCATTTAAGCGACTTCCGCGAGCGCATCAAGATAATCTCGGCCGAAGGCTGCAGCCTTATCCCCCGCTCTGCCGTAGAGACCTTCCTGGACAGGGCGGAGAGCTTTATGCAGAGCGCCGACCCGTCGTTTTTCGAAATCACCACCGCAATGGCGCTGGACTATTTTGCCCGGGAGAAGGTGGACCTGGCCGTGATAGAGTGCGGACTCGGCGGCCGGCTCGACTCCACCAACATAATCACCCCCTGCCTGAGCGTAATCACCAACATCTCGCTGGAGCACACCGCCTATCTGGGGGACACCCCGGAGAAAATCGCCTTTGAGAAGGCGGGCATAATAAAGGAGGGGGTCCCGGCAGTAGTGGGAGAGTTCACCCCCCGCACCCGTCCGGTGTTCGAAAAGGCGGCGGCAGAGCGCAAGGCGCCGCTCGTGTTTGCCGCAGAGCACGAATCCGACATCCCGCTGGAGCCGGAGCAACTGGACCTCAAGGGGTCGTATCAGCGGCAGAACCTGCGCACCGTAAAGGCGGCGCTGGACACCCTGCGCAGCAGCCGCCCCACTGAATTCAGCTCGGAGCGCATCTGCCGCACCGCCGCCCTCACCGCCTTCCACGGCCGGTGGGAGAAGCTCTCCGGCGCGCCCGACATAATCTGCGACATCGGCCACAATGCCCACGGCCTGCTGCCGGTATTCACCCAGCTGAAGGCCGTCCGCAGCAATTACGGCCACATATACATCGTGTTCGGGGTGGTCAGCGACAAAGATGTGGACGCCATCGCCCCGGAGATGATAATCCCCGACAGCGGGGTCTCATACATCCTGACACAGCCCTCCACGGCGCGCGCAATGGGCGTGGCGACCCTTGCGGGCAAGCTCGCGAAATACGGCATCACGGGCCGGCAGGTCCCCACGGTGGCGGAAGCCCTCGCAGAGGCCAGGGCGCAGGCCGCGCCCGACGATTTGATATTCATCGGGGGCAGCAACTTCACCGTGAGCGACGCCGTGGCCGCCCTCTCTACTCGAAAATAATATCTCCGAAATATTCCGGCGCGTGGAAGTTGGGCGTGGGGCACCCTATCGGGTTCCAGCTCACGAAATGGGGCACCGGCATATCGTCGCCGCACTTGTAGAAGTTGCCCTTGAGCGTGCGGCCGGAAATGCTGCCGCCGTCCAGGCCGTAGATATCAAAGGGGATGGCCATCGTGAGGGTCCAGCAGCGGCGCCCGCCCTCTATCACCACCGGCTGCGGGCCGAGAGTCGAGACCCTGCGGATGCGGCTTATCACCGAATCGTCGAAGTTATGGCGGTTGCTGCGGTCGGGGCCGCAGGCGAATGTGCCGTGGCCGATGCAGTTCATCTCTATGTTGAAATAGTCCCCTTTGGCCGGGTCGGGAATCAAGAAGAACTCCACGCACGAGTCGGTCCAGGGCCGGGAGCCGAAGTCATAACCGAAAGTGGCGCGCACCCCCCGCTCCACCACGCGGAACTGCAGGAAGATTTCGTCGCAGTTGTGGGCGATGCGGAATTTCACCTGCGGGCGGTAGGGATACTCCTTCCAGTTGACGCAGTCCACGCTGTGGGACTCGACGCCCCTTCTGCCGAAGTATTTCACCACCTCTTCAATATCTGCTCCCTTGGGGAGTCTGCAATTCATAACTTTAACGGACTTGTTCATATTTGGGCATTTTGTTGGGGTAAATATAACAATATTTCTTACATTTGCGTTTTAACTGAAACACCGGAATAATACAACAATATTATACTTAATTAGGAATTTATGGTAAAAAGAGTTTATCGTTTTGGCGGCAAGAGCGCAGACGGCAACGGCAAGATGCGCGAATTGCTGGGCGGCAAAGGTGCCAACCTTGCCGAGATGTGCCTTCTGGGAATGCCCGTTCCCGCAGGCTTCACAATCACAACTGAATGCTGCACAGAGTACTTTGACCTGGGCGGCCAGTTCCCCGCAGACCTCGAGGCCGAGGTTAACGAAGCCCTCAAGGCCACAGAGGCCATAATGGGCCGCAAGTTCGGCGACGCCAAGGATCCCCTTCTGGTATCCTGCCGCAGCGGCGCCCGCAGTTCAATGCCCGGTATGATGGAGACCGTGCTCAACATCGGTTTGTGCAGCGCCACCATCCCCGGCCTGATTGCCAAGACCAAGAATCCCCGTTTCGTATATGATGCATACCGCCGTCTGATCATGATGTACTCCGACGTCGTTATGGAGAAGGCAGAGGGCATCGAGCCCGAGGACGGCAAGGGCATCCGCGTGCAGCTGGACGCCATGATGGCCGACGTAAAGGCAGCCAAGGGCTACAAACTTGACACCGAGCTCACCGAGGAGGACCTCATCGCCCTCTGCGACGCTTTCAAGAAGAGAGTGTTCGAGGTTCTGGGCAAAGAGTTCCCCGATGATGCCCGCGCACAGCTCTGGGGCGGCATCGGCGCCGTGTTCAAATCCTGGAACGGCAAGCGCGCCATCGCATACCGCCACATCGAGGGCATTCCCGATGACTGGGGCACCGCTGTGACCGTGCAGTCAATGGTATTCGGCAATATGGGCGAGACCAGCGCCACCGGCGTTGCATTCAGCCGCAACCCCGCCACCGGCGAGAACAAGTTCTACGGCGAATGGCTCATCAATGCCCAGGGCGAGGACGTTGTGGCAGGTATCCGCACCCCCAACCCCCTGAACGAGGCCACCAAGAACGAGCACAACAAGAATCTCCCCTCACTGGAGAAGGCAATGCCCGAGGTTTACAAAGAGCTGGACACCATCCGCCAGAACCTCGAGAAACACTATAGCGACATGCAGGACATCGAGTTCACCATTCAGGACGGCAAACTCTGGATGCTCCAGTGCCGCGTGGGCAAACGCACCGGCATCGCAGCCCTCAATATGGCAATGGATATGCTGGAAGAGGGTCTCATCGACGAGAAGACCGCAGTTATGCGCGTGAGCCCCACTCAGCTGGACGAGCTCCTGCACCCCGTGCTTGACCCCGCAGCAGAGAAGAAGGCCACAGTAATCGCACAGGGTCTGCCCGCAGGCCCCGGCGGAGCGGTCGGCCAGATCGTCTTCACCAGCGAGAAGGCCGTTGCAATGGCTCAGAAGAAAGAGAAGGCCATTCTGGTGCGCGACGAGACCAACCCCGAGGATGTCGAGGGTATGCGCGCCGCTGAGGGTCTGCTCACAGCCCGCGGAGGTATGACCAGCCACGCCGCTCTGGTAGCGCGCGGATGGGGCAAGTGCTGCATCGTAGGTTGCGACGCCATCAAGTTTGTGGACCTGCCCGAGGGCGGCCGCAAGCTCACCATCGCCGGCAAGGAGTACAAAGAGGGCGACGTCTTCTCTCTGAACGGCAGCAAGGGTCTGGTTTACGCAGAGCCCGTTGGCACAATGGATGCCAGCGAGAACCCCCGCTTCGTGAAGTTCATGTCTCTCGTGGACAAGTACCGCAAGCTGGGTGTCCGCACCAACGCCGACAACCCCGATGACGCCGCAAAGGCAATCGAGTTCGGCGCCGAGGGCATCGGCCTGTTCCGCATCGAGCATATGTTCTATGGCAAGAACAGCGAGGCTCCCCTTGCAAAACTGCGCAAGGTGATCCACACCGCAACTCCCGAGGAGCGTCTCAAGGCCATCAAGGAGCTTGAGCCTTACGTCAAGGAGTCTGCAAAGGCCACAATGAAGGTCATGAACAACAAGCCCGTCACCTTCCGTCTGCTTGACCCGCCCTTGCACGAGTTCGTGCCTCAGACAGAGGACAAGCAGCAGGAGCTGGCCGACGAGCTGGGCATCACCGTTGAGGAGATCCGCAAGAGAGGCGAGGCCCTGCACGAGGTCAACCCTATGATGGGTCACCGCGGCGTACGTCTGGGCATCAGCTACCCCAGCCTGAGCGAAATGCAGTTCCGCGCAATCTTCGAGGCCGCTGCCGAGCTCTTCACCGAGGGCTTCGAGCCCAAGCCGGAGATTATGATTCCCGTGACCGTTTCCGTGAACGAGCTCAACTTCCAGAAACGCATCTGCGACCGCGTTCACAAAGAGGTTGAAGAGAAATACGACATCGACATCCCGTTCCTGTTCGGTACAATGATCGAGATTCCCCGCGCCGCTATCCTTGCAGACCGCATGGCACGCACCGCGCAGTTCTTCTCCTTCGGTACCAACGACCTCACCCAGATGACCTACGGCTTCAGCCGCGACGACATCGGCAGCTTTATGAAGGATTATCTTGACAACAAGATTCTCCCCTTCGACCCGTTCCAGAGCATTGACACCGAGTCTGTCGGCAAGCTCATCGAGGTCGGCGTGAAGGGCGGCCGCAGCACCCGCGAGAACCTCAAGGTAGGTATCTGCGGCGAGCACGGCGGTGATCCCGCATCCGTGGAATTCTGCCACAAGATCGGCATGAACTATGTATCCTGCTCACCTTTCCGCGTTCCTATCGCACGCCTTGCCGCTGCACAGGCTGCCATCAAGAACAGCTAGTCTGCAACCCGTTCCGGATAATTGATATAGAGACCGGCCCCAACCGACCGGTCTCTAATTGTTTAAAAAGAGTTATGAATAAGTTTTCTCACTATGTGATGGTGGCGGTCAAAGGCCTGCTGATGGGGGCCGCGAATGTAATCCCCGGCGTCAGCGGCGGCACCATCGCCTTCCTCACAGGCATCTACGAAGAGCTCATCGAGGCCATCAAGGCCATCAACGGCAAAACTCTCTCCCTGGTGTTCCACGGCAAGATAGGCGAAGCCTGGAAGGCCATCAACGGCAACTTCCTTCTCTCGCTGGTCATCGGCCTGGGCATCAGCATATTCTCGCTGGCAAAAGTAATGCTCTACCTGCTGGAGAACCACCCCATACAGACCTGGTCGTTTTTCTTCGGGCTGGTGCTGATTTCCACCGTGTATATGGTGCGCCAGCTGGAGAATGTCAAGCTCTCCGGCTGGATATCGATGATTGTGGGCGTCATCTGCGGTGCAGGGCTCTGCCTGCTCTCTCCCAGCCAGACCAGCGACAGCCTCCCCTTCATATTCCTGTGCGGCGCAATTGCAATGTGCACTATGATTCTCCCCGGCATCTCGGGCAGCTTTGTGCTGGTGCTGCTCTGCAAATACGACTACATAATGTCCGCCGTCAGCAATCTGAACATCGTGGTGCTGGTGGTGTTTGCGCTGGGTGCCATCGTTGGCATCCTGGCCTTCTCCCACGCCCTGTCGTGGCTGCTCAAAAAGGCCTATAACGGCAGTATGATGTTCCTCTCGGGCCTTATGCTGGGCTCGCTGCTCAAAGTGTGGCCCTGGAAGACAATGCTCGTGAGCGGAGTGGAACGCCCCGTGCTCCCCGCCGACTTTGCGGGCGAGCCGCACGTCGCAGGCGCAATAATCTGGGCGGTTGTGGGAGCCGCGCTCATCATAGCCATCGAGCTCACGGCAAACGCCGTCAAGAAAAAGGCTATTTCTTAGATTTCGATTTTTTAGAGGGCTCGGGATAGGCGATGCGGACGTGGTACATCTGCTGCAGATAGTCCACGAACACGCGCTTCACGGTGTCGATTTCTCCCATTGTGATGTCTGCCTTCGCAGCCTGTCCCTGCTCTATCTTTCCGTCCACGATTTTGCCGACCATTGCAGAGATGCTCTCGGGAGAGTAATCCTTGAGCGAGCGGGAAGCCGCCTCCACGCTGTCGGCGAACATCAGCACCATCTCCTCCTTTGACTCGGGCAGATTGCCGTGGTAGCTGAAGGGCTCCACATTTGCCGGGTCGCCCCCCTCGTTGCAATACTTGGTGTAGAAATACATCGCCTTTGTGGTGCCGTGGTGGCTGGATATCATATTCACCACCGGCTCGGGCAGATTGTGCCTGCGCGCCAGCTCCAGGCCGTCGTCCACGTGGCGGATGATGTCCTGCGCGCTCTGCTGCGGGGTCAGGCTCTTGTGATAGCTGCCGGCGGCCGTTTCATTTTCAGTGAAGCACTGCGGATTGTTTATCTTGCCGATGTCGTGGTAGAGGGCGCCGACCCGCACCAGGCGGGTGTTGCCCCCCACCGCGCGGCAGGCCGCCTCCGCCATATTGGCCACATTGAGCGAGTGCTGGAATGTGCCGGGAGCCTTGCGCGCCACCTCAAGCAGCAGCGGGTTGTTGGTGTCCGACAGCTCCCAGAGACGCATCTGCGACACCAGGGAGAACATCCTCTCGAAGAGATATATGAAGGGGTAGCCGAGCACCGCCAGCACCGAGTTGAGGGCGATGAACAGTATCGCCAGCCGCACCACAGGAGTGCCCGTGATGACCCTGAAGGCCAGATACACAAACATCATCGCGGCAAACATAAATGCCGAGTTTGCAAACTGACGGAAGCCGCGGCTGAAGTGGCGGAAGCTCACCAGCAGCACGGCGCCGCTCAAGGCATTCATCAGATAGAGTTCCACCCCGTTTTCGCGCAGGGCCAGCAGCGGCAGCAGCGCCGCCAGATATATGCCGAGGCACACCCTGTCCTGGAAAAACTCCTGCACATAAAGCACGAACAGGGCAAAGGGTATCAGATATAATATGGTGCCGCTGCCGGCGGGGAACACCGCAATGCCGATGTACATAATGGCATACAGCATCACCAGAAAGGCTATGTTGCGCCAGTTGAGCAGCAGTTCCGAGTCGGAAGTGTAAATCGTGAGCAGATACACCGCCAACAGCAGCAGCACAATCATCAGATGGCTCAGCGTCACCAGCAGGTCAGACTGCGTGCTGCCGCCGTAGGCCGCCACAAACTCCGCCTTGTAGGAGTCCAGCATCCTGGCCACCTCGGTGGTGATCACCTGCCCGGTGGAGACGACTGTCTGCCCGGAATAGACCATTCCGTCGGTCGGGGAGATGGATTCTATCGCCTGCCGCGCCAGTTTGGAGGTTGTCTGCTCGTCAAAATAGAGGTTGGGCACTATCGCGCGGGAAATCTTGCCCGCCGCCGCAAGCGAATCGGCATTGAGGCCGTCTGCCGCGGCACGGATGTCGGCCAAGAACTTGCGGCACGCCTCCTCCGTCGTGTAAATGTTGCTGGAGGGGACTTTGGTGATGCTCTTGCCGCGGCGGATGCTCACCATATCGCCGCTGCCGTTGAGGGCCGTGACCACCCCGGCGGAATATATCTCGTCCAGAGAGGTCTTCGCCGCGCTGCGCAGGGATTCGCCCCCGAACTGCAAGAATGCGGCCTCCACCTGCTCCTGGACATTCTCGTCGAGCCGGTAGCAGTCGGTGGTCTCTGCATATTTCTGCTCTTTTTCAGAGAGAATCTGCTCTTCGCTCTTTAAAATGGGGAAATCGAAGGTCGCGGTGAGGGTTTCATAGTTCCAGGTGCCCCCTACCTGATAATGATAGCGGAAATTGTTCCTGTCGGTGAAAAACAGCAGCATCAAAATTGCCGCCCCCACAAACAGCAAAGGTATGCGAAACTTCTTCATAGGAAGTGTAAAGGTAAACAATTCTTGGTGATTTGTAAAAAATCGCTTATCTTAGCGCACGGTTTCAACAACGGTACCATGGCCGAGTGGTTAGGCACAGGTCTGCAAAACCTGGTACAGCAGTTCGATTCTGCTTGGTACCTCTTATCGATGAGCTGACGGCTGGATTGCGGTCAGCTCATTTTTTTATATATTTACCATCTGTATACTTGACCGAACCTATGACAGAAAAAACAAAGACTGCAATAAAGGAATACTCCGCGCTGGTGCTGGGCAACTTCATATACGCCGCCGGCGCCGTGATGCTGGTGGAGCCCTACGGATTCGCCCCGGGCGGCACCTACGGCCTCGGTATGGTGTTCCACCACCTCTGGGGCTATGAAACCGAGTACGTGGCCCTGTGTATGGATATTCCCCTGCTGATTCTGGGATTCATAGTGCTGGGCAACCGATTCGGCATCAAGACCATCGCCAGCACCGTGCTGCTGCCCCTCTTTATGCAGCTGATGCACCGCATATACGGCTATGCCTCTCTCATCGAGCCCGACATTGTGGAAATCGGCGCCTTCCAGCACCAGATAATTGCCTCCGTATTCGGCGGCATCGTGTACGGCGTTGGTCTGGGGCTTGTGTACCGCTCGCACGCCACCACCGGCGGCAGCGACATCATCTCGATGATAATGCGCAAGTACACCCACCTGTCGATGGGCATCTGCAATATATTCGTGGACGGAATGATTACCCTGAGCACCGTGTTCGCATTCGGCGACTGGAAGCTGCCTATGTACTCCTGGGTCATCATATTCGTGTGCAGCAAGGTTATTGACCTGATTCTGGAGGGCCCCAAGCGGGCCAAGACTATGATGATAATCACCCGCGAGAGCGAGGCCATCCGCAATTACATCCTCAACGAGATGGGGCGCGGCGCCACGCTGATTCCCGGCAAAGGGCTCTACAGCGGCGAGGAGCGCGACATTCTGTATGTCGTGGTGGGCCGCCGGGAGATGATCCGCCTCAAGGAGAAGGTGGCCCGCATCGACCCCACCGCCTTTGTGAATGTGCTGGACTCCGCAGAAATTCTGGGAGAAGGCTTCCAGGACCTGCGCACCTCAAACGACATCTAACCCCGGCGACAC
>CAZIUO010000007.1:0-47268 GCA_964542575.1 uncultured Muribaculaceae bacterium | reverse complement strand
AGGCGAGCCCCTGCGGGCATATAAAAAGACCGGTCCGATGCGGGCCGGTCTTTTTGGGGAAGCTTGTATGGTCAGCTTCTGAAAATTGTGTGAGAGCGGATTACCAGATGTGCACGCGCTCGCTCTCGGGACGGAACATAGGGTCGCCCTCTGCGATGCCGAATGCATCGAAGAAGCTCTGGAAATTGCGCAGCGACACATTCACGCGGTTCTCTGCCAGGGAGTGGGGGTCCAGATTGGTCAGACGAGCCTTCTCCTGGTCGGTGATGTTCTGTGCCCAGATGGTGGCGTATGAGAGATAGAAGCGCTGCTCGGGGGTGAAACCGTCAATCTCGCCCTGGGGATGCTCCTTGAGCGCATTCTGCATTGCCGTGAAGGCGATGGAAAGTCCGCCGTGGTCGCCGATGTTCTCGCCCAGGGTGTAGCGGCCGTTGGCCTTCACGCCCGGCAGAACCTCCACTGCGTCGAACTGAGCTGCCAGAGCGTCGCCCTTGGCGTCGAATTTGGCCTTGTCCTCTGCAGTCCACCAGTTGACCATATTGCCGGCACCGTCGAACATCGAACCCTGGTCGTCGAAGCCGTGGGACATCTCGTGGCCGATGACCACGCCGATGCCGCCGTAGTTGACGGGAGCGTCAGCCTCGGGGTTGAAGAAAGGCTTCTGCAGGATGCCTGCGGGGAAGCAGATCTCGTTGGTGGTGGGGTTGTAATATGCGTTCACGGTCTGCGGGGTCATTGCCCACTCGCTCCTGTCGGTAGGCTTGCCCAGACGGGAGAGGTTGTCCTTGACATACCACGCGGTGGCGTTCTTCAGGTTCTGATAGTAGGTCAGCTCCGGGTCGATGTTGAGAGTGGAATAGTCTTTCCACTTGTCGGGATAGCCGATCTTCACGGTGAAGGCGGCCAGTTTCTCGTGTGCGCGGGCCTTGGTGCTGTCGCTCATCCAGTCCAGGCTGTCGATGTGCTCGCCAAGGGCGGTGCGCAGGTTCTCCACGATCTCCATCATCATCTGCTTGGAACTCTCGGGGAAGTAGCGCTCTACATACATCTTGCCCACTGCCTCGCCAAGCAGGCTGTTGGGCACCGACATTGCGCGCTTCCAGCGGGGCTTCTGCTCCTGTGCGCCCGCCATCTGATGGCTGAAGAACTCCCAGGATGCGGTGTAGAAGTCGTCGCTGAGGGCGCCGGCCGCGTCGCTGATCAGGTGTGCGAGGGTGTATGCCTTGAGGCTCTCGAGGTCTGCGCTCTCGATGTATGCGTTGTATTTCTCAAAGAAGCTGGGTTGCGACACGATCATCTTCTCCTGTGCGGGGATGCCCATCACATTGCAGTTGATCTCGAAGCCGATGGCGGGGTATGCCTTGTAGACATCTTCGCTGGACATCGGGTTGTAGCCGGCTGCGACGTCGCGGTTCTGCTCGCGGGTCCAGGAATATTCGGCGATGTGGTTTTCCACGTCAATGGTCTTGGCTGCCAGGTCTTCCGCCCCCTCAAGAGAGCAGAGGTTGAAGATCTTCACCAGGAACTGGCGGTAACCCTCCTTGAGGGCGGCGTTCTCCTCTTTGAGGTAGTAGTCGCGGTCGCCCATTCCCAGGCCGCCCTGGCTCAGGTAGAGCACCTGGCTGTCGCTGTCCACAAGGTCGGAACTTACGCCAAAGCTGTAGAAGCCGGTGCTGCAGCCCTCGAGCGACAACTGCGCCAGCAGGCTCCAGAGGGAGTCTTTGCTGGTGACGGCCTGCACGCGGGCGATGTCGGCCATAACGGGCTCGGCGCCGAGCGAGTTGCGGGTGGTGGAGTCAAGCGCCTGCTTGTACAGGTCGGAGATTTTCTGCTCCACGCTTCCCTTGGCGGCCTTCATATCGGCCATTGAGGCGAAAAGTTCGTTGAGCTGTTTCTGGTTGGTCTCGGCAATCACGTCAAAAGAGCCGAAGCGGGAGAACTCGGGGCGGAGCGGGTTTGCATCCTGCCAGCCGCCGGTGGCGTAACGGTAGAAGTCCACTTTGGGGCTCACGGTCGTGTCGAGGTTAGCAAGGTCCAGCGCAGGCTGTTTGGCGGCATCGGAGCCGCAGGAGGCCAGCGCCACTGCTGAAATCATAAGCATTAATGTCTTTTTCATTAGTTATTTATTTGAGTAACAATCCTTTTTTTGCGGCGGCAAATATAGTTATTTATTCTTTTGGTTAGTTTAGAGTTTAGTGTTTAGAGTTTAGAGGAGCGGTGCGCGGCGCGGCGCGATTTCAAACAATAAACGCACGGCCGGGGCGGTTTGCTACGGCGGCGCTGCGATTTTTTGTAGATTTGCGGTGTTTATCTTTCATAATATGAAACGCAGGGATTTTATAAAGACGGCGGCGGCCGGTGCGGCTGCGATAGGGACCGGCGCCCTTGTGAGCGCCTGCGGCGGCAGCGCCAAGAGGGCCTGCAAGGCGGGCGGCAAGGCGCGAATGCACTTGAGCTTCGAGCCGTATGAGCTGCAGCTGCGGCACACATTCACCGTGTCGGCATACTCCAGAACCACCACCCCCGATGTGCAGGTGAAAATCGAATACGACGGCTTTTGCGGCTACGGCGAGGCCTCGATGCCCCCCTATCTGGGCCAGAGCGTGGAGAGCGTCTGCGCCTTTTTGCAGAAGGTCAATCTGGAGCAGTTTGCCGACCCCTTCTGCACAGAGGACATCCTCACTTATGTGGATAGTCTGAGCGCCGGCGATTCGGCGGCCAAGGCGGCGGTGGACATCGCCCTGCACGACCTTGTGGGCAAGCTGATGGGGCAGCCGTGGTACCGCATCTGGGGCCTGG
Source organism: uncultured Muribaculaceae bacterium (assembly GCA_964542575.1). Lineage (GTDB taxonomy): Bacteria > Bacteroidota > Bacteroidia > Bacteroidales > UBA932 > Equibacterium. The sequence continues at coordinate 44,469 of CAZIUO010000007.1, read as the reverse complement.
ACCCCGCCAAGGCGCCCGACACAACCTTCACAATCGGCATCGACACCCCCGAAGTGGTCAGGGAAAAGACGCTGGAGTGTGCCGGCAAGTTCAATATCCTCAAGGTCAAGGTGGGGCTGGAGAGCGACCGGGAGATGATAGAGACCATCCGCGGCGTGACCGACCTGCCCATCGCTGTGGACGCCAATCAGGGCTGGAAAGACAGGAACCAGGCGCTGGAGATGATACACTGGCTGGCGGAGCGCGGGGTGGTGATGGTGGAGCAGCCGCTCCCCAAGGAGATGGTGGACGATGCCGCGTGGCTTGCAGAGCGTAGCCCGCTCCCGATATTCGCCGATGAGGCGGTGCAGCGGCTGTGCGACATCCCCCGCATCAAGGGGGCGTACAACGGCATCAACATCAAGCTGATGAAGTGCACCGGAATGCGCGAGGCCCGCAAGATGCTCGATTATGCCCGCGCAGAGGGGATGAAGGTGATGATAGGATGTATGACCGAGACCTCCTGCGCCGTGTCGGCGGCGGCCCAGCTCTCGCCCGCGGTGGATTTCGCCGACCTCGACGGCAACCTGCTCATCTCCAACGATCGTTTCGACGGGGTCCGGGTCATCGGCGGCAAGCTTTCTCTGCCCGACCGCCCCGGCATCGGCGTGGAACTCTTGCGTTCATAGTGCGGCCGGCAAGGAATGCCGGCATAGCTGCAGCCGCTACGCTCAAAGGGCCTGCCCGCAAGCCGAATTGACTTCCCGGGCAGGCCCTTCGGGTCTGAAAGCCGCAGCGCGGCGCATAATTAGAAGAATTTCACGACAGAGCGAATGTATTCGCCGATGTCTTCGAGGAAATCGTAGCTGCCGGTGCCGGGCGCCCCTTCATTCTGGAAGCAGTGGTCGCGCAGCACGAGGGTGTGCAGCTCGCACTGGACTCCGATTGCGCGCATCTTCTCCCACACCATCACTGAGTTCATACTGGAGACGCCGTCCTTGTCGCCGTGCACGAAGTACATAGGGCAGGTCGCTTTGTCAAAGCTGAATTCGGGGTTGATTGTGACCCCTTCGCCGCAGCCGCGGGTGGTGTTGTATGCCTCGCCGTTGTCGTCGCTCAGGGCGTATGCCGGATACACGCCGATGCCCCACTGCACGCTGCAGGAGATGTCGTCGATATCGTCGATGGGCCAGTAGGTCTTGTGCAGGGAGCTGGTGGTGCCCAGCAGAGTCAGGTGGCCGCCGGCGCTGCTGCCCATAATGCCGATCTGGTCGGGGTCAAGGCCGTAGGAGGCCGCCTTGCTGCGCACAAGCTTTATGGCGCGCTGCAAATCCTGCCAGGCGGTCATATACTTCTCCAGCCCCTCGGGGCGCGGTGTGCGGTATTTGAGAGTCACCACCGTCATACCCATCTCGTTGAGGTAGCGGCGGGCGGGGGCGACTTCAAAGCCGTCGGGGTCGTTGCTGGAATAGCTGCCGCCCGAGTAGATTATCTGGATCGCCTTGGTCTTGAGGGTCTTGGGGAAGTGCCACTCGATGTAGGGGACGCACTGGCTTTCGCGGAAGTTGGGGGTGCGTATGGGCCATATGTCCTCCTTGACATAGTTGCCGCGCGCGCTGTCGCTGTCGTAGCGGGACATCAGGGGTACCTTCTCTTCCAGCGGGCCGGCAAGGCCCATCTGGCGCAGGAACTCCACTGCGCGGTCGTGGCCCAGCACCGCGTGACCCAGGTTGGGGTAGAGGTGCAGCTCGCTGGGGATGCCCATCGAGTGCAGCTTGCGGTACATCTTGGTGGAGCCGTTGGGGCTGTAGGTGTCGTCGCCGCCGTGCAGGAAGCAGACGGGGCAGGTCTTGCTGTCGAATTTGAACACCGGGGAGAGGCCCACGGTGTTGCCGTAGCCCTGCAGCGTTGCGGGGCCGGTCTCGCCGTCGCTGGTCACATAGGCCGGGGAGTGGGCGATTGCCCAGTTGATATGGCAGCTGACGGTGTCAAGGCCGTCCACCGCCTCGTATGCGGGAGTCTGGCTGCTGGTGGCCAGCAGCAGGGCCATATGGGAGCCGGCCGACATTGACACTGTGCCGATCTTTTCGGGGTCGTATCCGCGGCGGGCGGCCTCGCTGCGCACCAGGCGCACTGCGCGCTGACCGTCTTCCCAGGCGCTCTGGTAGATGGGCAGCCCTTCGGGGCGGGGGGTGCGGTAAACCAGGTTGACGCACTGGAAGCCGAGCCCGGTGTAGAGCTCTCTCCAGTGTTTGATCCACTGCACGTCGCAGCAGCTCTGATAGGCGCCGCCGGAGATGAGTATCATACAGCCGCCGTTGGCTTTCTCCTTGGCGGGGGCCTCAAACCAGTCGAGGTAGGGGAGGCGGTGTTTGTCGGGATTGAAGTCGGGGTTTTCGGACTCGTCGGTCATTGCGGCAATCTGGCCGCTCTGCGCATCGGGCATCTTCCCTTTGGGCCAGATGTACTCTTTCCCCGTTTTGGGGGCGCGTTTGGCTGCCGGAGCTGCGTAGGCACCTGTGCAGAGCAGGGCCAGCAGAGCGGCGAACAGTAAGGTTTTTTTCATTGATGTGTTTGTGGCCCGTTAGTGGGCACGGATGCACAAATATAGCAAAGAGAGAGGTAAAAATGCCCGTGATATAAAACAAAAAAGCAGCCTTTTACAGCTGCTTTTAAGCGGTGCGGACGAGACTCGAACTCGCGACCCCCGGCGTGACAGGCCGGTATTCTAACCAGCTGAACTACCGCACCATTCATCTGGTTCCCAAATGGGATTGCAAATATAGAGGTTAATTTTAATAATGCAAAGATTATTGAAGTTTTTTTTCAAAAAAACTGAAGTGCACGTTGCCGTATTTCTTCTCTTTCTTGAAACCCGGCTCCCCCTCGAAGCTGTAGTCGGCTGGGTGCTCCAGGATGAACATCCCCCCGGGGGCGAGCATCGGCGCCGCCAACACCTTTGCGGGCAGCGTGTTGAGCCCCTCCAGCGCATACGGCGGGTCGGCGAATATCAAATCGAACGCCTTGGTGCAGATACCTATGAAGTCGAACACATTGTGGTGCACCGCCTGCATCCCCTCTATCTTTAGCTCAGCAGCGGTCTTTTTGATGAAGCTGCAGTTCACCGGGTTCATCTCCACCGCCACGATGTCGCGGCAGCCGCGCGAGGCCATCTCGTAGCTGATGCCGCCGGTGCCGGAAAAGAGGTCCAGAAACGACACTTCCTCATAGTCGATCTCACCGCTCAGGATGTTGAAGAGCCCCTCCTTGGCAAAGTCGGTGGTGGGGCGGGCGTTGTAGTTTGCGGGCGGGGTGATTTTCTTGCCCCGCAGGCTTCCGGATATAATTCTCATACCTATTATATAAAATAGGCTGCCCCGAACTTCGAGGCAGCCCTTATTGCGTTTGGCCTGGGCCCGGGGGCTACTCCCAGTTGCCGGCGTTGTTGTTCGGGTTCTCGATGCTGCCCACCTGCAGGCCGGGGTAGCGGTCTGTGTCGCAGCGCTCGTACACGAGGTTCACGATAAGCTGGTGGTAGCGGGCGTCAAGCTGCTTGAGCAGCAGAACGTAAGGCACCTTTGCCTCGAACAGGGGGACGTCCACGCCCGAAACCTCCTTGATGGTGGCGTTCATAATGATCTGCTCGCCGTCGCTGAAGGGGATGTACTTGAGCTGGTCGGGATCAAAATCGCTGCGGTTCTTGAGCAGGGTGTCGCGCACGGGAATCTCGATTGCCTCGCGCTTGACGAGGTTGCGGGCCACTGCCAGGGAGTCGTCCATTGAGCCGATGGAGCGGATGACGGTCATTTTGCCGTTCTTGTAGAAATCCACCAGGGTGTCGATGCTGTTGGTGAATTTGCCGTTGACGTTTTTGTAGGCAACCTGCAGGGTGCGGATATCCTTGAGCTTGACGATGGCCGCCGCCTCGCGTGCAGATTTCTCCTGGTTGAACTTGACGGGCTGCTCCACGCTCATCACAATGAACACCGTGAGAACGATGATGATGACGGGGAATACGAAGTAAGTGAGTACCTTTTTCATATTTTGAGTATATTATTATTTGCTTTGATGCATCAAAAATAACTTCCAAAAGTAAAAATAATATTTAGTGCTTGCAAGATATTTTTAAATTTGCACCTATAATTGACTATTGTAATGAGAGTGACAAAGGCACAGGAGAGGCTCGGCGCCCTGATTGACGGCTGCGGCAAGGCGGTGGTTTTCGCCCACGAGAACCCCGACGGCGACGCCATAGGCTCGGCCGTGGCCCTCTGCAGCTATCTCTCGATGCTGGGCAAGGAGGCCTGCGCCGTGATGTGCGGCCATCTGCCGGCCCACTTCGACTTTATGATTCCGCAGGACAAGGTCTTCTATTATTGCGACGACCCGGCTGCCTGCGAGGCTCTCATAGACGCTGCCGACCTGCTGGTGTTTCTGGATATGAACGGCAAGGACCGCTCCGGCGACCTGCAGCAGGCCATCGGGCGCTCCAAGGCCAAATGCATCCTGATAGACCACCATCTCAATCCCCGTACAGACGATTTTGACGTGGTGATATCCGATGCCGCCGTCTCCAGCGCCTGCGAACTGCTCTATCAGGTGCTGCTGGAGCAGCCTGCGGTCGGGGGAGAGGTTTCCCGCCTGCCGCTGGACTGCGCCACCGCGCTGATGACGGGCATCCTCACCGACACCAACAATTTTGCGAATTCGCTCTTCCCCTCCACCTACCTGGCGGTCTCTGAGCTGCAGGGGCGCGGTGTGGACCGGGACGAGATCTACAACCGGGTCTTCTGCTCATACTCGGAGCAGCGGATGCGGCTGATGGGCCATCTGCTGCGCGACAATATGCGCTGCCTTGGCTGCGGCGCGGCATATTTCACCCTCTCGAAGGCCGACAAGGAGCGCTTCTCCTTTGTCAAGGGAGACAGCGAAGGCTTTGTGAATCTGCCCCTTTCGATAGAGGGGGTGCGCCTGACCGCCTTCTTCACAGAAGACGACGGCTTCATCAAAGTTTCGCTGCGCAGCAAGGGAAATGTGGACGTGAACGAATTCTCGCACAAATATTGCAATGGTGGCGGTCACAAAAATGCGTCGGGCGGCCGGCTGCAGATGCCGCTGGCAGACGTCCCCGCATATTTTGAAGAAAAAGTAACTGAATTTTTGAACAAGTGAAGCGGATATTGGTCATAACAGGCATTCTGGCGCTGCTCTGGGGTTGCGAAGATCCCCTCTCGAGCACCGCCGTGAGTCAGGACGAGAAGATAGACAGCTTTATCTCATCCAAGTATGCCGACTCCACGGTTGTCTTCAACCGGGGGGTCAACCGTATCGTGCTCTCTGCGGGCGACAGCACACGGGTCGCCGCGGCGGGAGATACTCTGGCATTCGACTATATCGGCTACACTTTTAATTCGAACATAGAGAGTGCCTTCTGCCAGGGCTCCTATCGCTGCCCGCTGGGCTGCGGCGAGCTTATCGACGCCCTGGAATACGGCCTGGAGGGGATGACCCCCGGCGAGCACTCCTACATCATAGCCTCCTGCAAGTATTGCTACGGCAACACCGTCGCGGGGGTGGGGCGGGACAAGGCCCTTGTTTTTGAAGTATTGTTGAACGAAATCATCAGACCTGAATAATGCGTAAACTTTACAGACCTGCGCTGGCGCTGGCGGCACTCGCCTCCCTTGCCCTCTCTTGCGCGAAGTATGAGAGCGAAGACAACCTCACCGCGCAGAAGCGAATCCGCGAGGCGTGGATGCGGACCAATCTCGGAGAGGTGATAGAGACCGACGAGAACGGCCTCTACGTGCTGGAGAAGACTCAGGGCTCCACCGCCGCAATCGGCGACACGGCTTTCATCAAGCTGGACTATGTATGCCGTGACCTGGACGGCAACTACACGCAGTACACCACCGAGGAGGTGGCCCGCATAATGGCCACCTACAGCGACACCGCATATTTCTGCCCCGAAATGGTGCAGCTGGGCAAGTACAACCTCTACACCCCGGTGGAGAACTTCCTGCGCAGCCTGGGCGAGGGGGGCAGCGCCCGCTTCCTCCTCCCTCCGGAGGCCACCACCTATGCATATACGGCGGAGCTTAAGAAGTATTACAAGTCTTACGGCAACGACGGCACCACTCCCGCCCTGAGCGAAAACTATATATATGAAGTGAAGGTGCAGGAGGTGATAGAGGACATCTACCAGTATCAGAAAGATCAGCTGGAGGAGTTCGCTGCAAAGAAATACAACGGCCTGGACTCGCTCAGCGAGGGCTTCTATATGCTCAAGCTGCAGGAGACCAGCGCGGAGGACACCATCGCCCCCAGCGCCACGGTCAAGGTCAACTACATCGGCAAGCTGCTGGACGGCTTCTGCTTTGACACCAACATCCAGGATTCGGCCAAGGTCTACGGCCGCTACAATGTGGGTCAGAAATACAGCTCCCTCTCCGTAACCTGGCAGAAGGACGGCTACACCACCAGCGACAGCGGCACCAAGACCTACATCAGCAGCCTGGTGAAGGGATTCGCGATGGCGGTGGGCAAGATGAAGTATGGCGAGAAGGCGGTGGCCTTCTTCTGGTCGCCGCTGGCCTACGGCAGCAAATCTTCTACAAGTTACCCCGCCTACAGCCCGATGTGGTTCTACATCGAGGTCGAGCCCAAAGAAGATTAGCGCTCCATATGCAAAATAAAAAAGCCGGCCCGCATTCGGGTCGGCTTTTTTATTGGATGGCTGCGATTATTCGGCCTTGCCGTCGCTGCCCAGCACCTCTTTGATCTTGTGGATGTAGAGCTTCTTCATATTGTCGCGGGCGGGGCCGAGATACTTGCGGGGGTCAAACTCAGCGGGCTTCTCGTCGAACACGCGGCGGATTGCAGCGGTCATTGCCAGACGGGAGTCGGAGTCGATGTTGATCTTGCAGACTGCGCTCTTGGCTGCCTTGCGGAGCTGCTCCTCGGGGATGCCGACAGCTGCCTGCAGCTTGCCGCCGTGGGCGTTGATGGTGTCGACCTCTTCCTGGGGAACGGAAGAAGAGCCGTGGAGCACGATGGGGAAGCCGGGGAGCTTCTTCTCGATCTCTTCCAGAACGTTGAATGCCAGCGGCGGGGGTACCAGACGGCCTGTGGCGGGGTCAACGGTGCACTGCTCGGGTTTGAACTTGTATGCGCCGTGAGAAGTGCCGATGGAGATTGCCAGTGAGTCGCAACCGGTCTTGCTTACGAAGTCGATTACCTCTTCGGGCTTGGTGTAGTGAGATTCCTCTGCGGCAACCTCGTCCTCTACGCCTGCCAGAACGCCGAGCTCGGCCTCTACGGTAACGTCGAACTGATGTGCATATTCAACGACCTTCTTGGTGAGGGCGATGTTCTCCTCGTAGGGGAGGGCGGAACCGTCGATCATGACGGAAGAGAAACCGAAGTCAACGCAGCTCTTGCAAGTCTCGAAAGAGTCGCCGTGATCCAGATGGAGGCAGATCTGGGGATGCTCCCAGCCAAGCTCCTTTGCATACTCGACTGCACCCTGGGCCATATAGCGCAGGAGGGTCTGGTTGGCGTATGCGCGCGCACCCTTGCTGACCTGCAGGATGACAGGGCTCTTGGTCTCTGCAGCAGCGCAGATGATGGCCTGCAGCTGCTCCATATTATTGAAGTTGAAGGCGGGGATTGCATAGCCGCCGTTGATGGCCTTGGCAAACATCTCGCGGGTGTTCACAAGACCCAATTCTTTGTAAGAAACCATAATTGAACAGTTATTTAGAATTAATGTAGTTCCGTTTTAAGGGCACGCAAATTTATACAAAAAAGTTAATTTTGCCGTATGGAACGAAAAGTAATAATTTTCTCTGCCCCTTCCGGAAGCGGAAAGAGCACTGTGATACGTCATCTGATGGGCAAATACCCCCGTCTGGAGCTCTCCGTCTCCGCCACTTCGCGCGCCCCGAGGGGCACCGAGCGCGACGGGGTGGAATACCATTTCCTCTCGGTGGAGGATTTTGAGAAGCGCATAGCCGCTGGCGAATTCGTGGAATACGAGCAGGTATACAAGGGGGTCTATTACGGCACCCTGCGCAGCGAGCTGGAGCGCATCTGGGCCAAGGGGCACATAATCGCCTTTGACGTGGATGTCAAGGGCGGGGTCAACCTCAAGCGCATTTTCGGCGACGAGGCCCTCTCGGTCTTCATCAAGGCTCCTTCCGTGGAGGTGCTGCGGGAGAGGCTCATCGCCCGCGACACCGACTCCCCCGAGGCGATTGCCGAGAGAGTGGCCAAGGCGGCCGCGGAGATGGAATATGCACCGCAGTTCGACCGCGTGCTGGTAAACGACGACCTGGCCACCTGCCTTAAGGAGGCGGAGCAGCTGATGGACGAATACTGAACTGCCCCCCGCCGCGAGGCGCTCTATTTCGGCACCTTCAATCCGATGCACGCCGGGCACCTGGCGATCCTGCGCCATCTGCTGGGCAGCGGCTTTGACGCCGTGCGGATGATAGTTTCCCCCGAAAGCCCCTTCAAGGAGGGCGGGGAGGCCACTTCTCAGAGCCGCCTGGAGGCTGTCCGCGGCAAGGTCGCGCAGCTTGTTCCCGACGTGGTGGTGGACGACGTGGAGTTCCGCCTGCCGCGCCCCAACTACACGGTGAACACCCTGCGCGCCCTGCAGAAGGCGGCCCCGCAGACCCGCTTCACCGTCGCTATGGGGGCTGACAATTTTGCCGACATAGAGAAGTGGCGCGACTGGCAGGAGATTCTCTCGGGATATGACATCTGGGTGTACCCCCGCAAAGGGTTCGACATCCGGCAGAAGTGCCTCGAACTGGGGGCGAAATACATTGACGTGCCCGAGGTGGACATCTCCTCCACGGAGATCCGCCGCGGCACGGCCGACAAAAACCTGATGATATGATTTACAACGAACTTAGTGCGGAGGCCTTTGACGACATAGCCGGCCGCATATTATATGAAGACAACCACGTGCTGGTGATAAACAAGCGCCCCGGCGAGATTGTGCAGGGTGACAAGACGGGCGACGAGCCGCTGTGCGAGACTCTGAAGGCCTTCATCGCGCAGCGCGACGGCAAGCCGGGCCGGGTGTTTATGGGTGTGCCCCACCGCCTGGACCGCCCCGTGAGCGGCATAGCGATGTTTGCCAAGACCAGCAAGTGCCTGGAGCGGCTCAACGAGGCGTTCCGCGAGGGGAATGTGCACAAGACCTACTGGGCTCTGACCTGCGCCGCCCCCGCCTCCGAAGAGGGGCTGCTGGAGGATATGCTGGTGCGCAACGAGAAGCAGAACAAGTCGTATATCTGCAAGACCGCCAACCCGGAGGCCAAGCTGGCCCGCCTGCGCTACCGCATCCTGCGCCGCTACGACCGCTACACGCTGGTCGAGGTGGAGCTGCTCACCGGCCGCCACCATCAGATCCGCTGCCAGCTCTCGGGCATCGGCTGCCCCATCCGCGGGGACCTGAAATACGGGGCGCCGCGCAGCAACCGCGACGGCGGCATCAGCCTGCACGCCCGCAGCATAGAGTTCGTCCACCCCACGCGCAAGGAGCCTGTCACGGTGGTGGCACCCGTCGACTGGCCGCCGTTCCTCTGCGAATAAGCCCTTTTGCGGCCTGTTTTTCTGCCAAGTTGTCAGTTTTGGCCCGCTGGCATAATCTTCGTTATTTCCTGTAGCCGTAAAACAAAAACGAAACAAGAAAATTTAAAAATATTACAACTATGGGAAAGATTATAGGAATTGACCTTGGTACTACCAACTCGTGTGTAGCAGTGATGGAAGGCAACGAGCCTACCGTCATAATCAATAGCGAAGGCAAGCGCACAACCCCTTCTATCGTGGCATTCACCGACAAGGGCGAGCGCAAAGTGGGCGACACCGCAAAACGCCAGGCTATCACAAACCCCCAGCGCACCATCTACTCCATCAAGAGGTTTATGGGCGAGCGCTACTCTCAGGTTCAGCAAGAAATCTCTCGCGTCCCCTTTGATGTGGAGCGCGGCGACAACGATACTCCGCGCGTCAAGATCGACGGGCGTCTCTATTCTCCCCAGGAGATTTCCGCAATGATTCTTCAGAGCATGAAGAAGACTGCGGAGGACTATCTGGGACAGCCCGTGACCGAGGCTGTGATCACGGTGCCTGCATACTTCAGCGACAGCCAGAGGCAGGCCACCAAGGAGGCCGGCGAGATTGCAGGCCTCACTGTAAAGCGTATCATCAACGAGCCTACCGCAGCAGCCCTTGCATACGGCCTTGACAAGAAGGACAAGGATATGAAGGTGGCCGTGTTCGACCTCGGCGGCGGTACATTCGATATCTCCATCCTGGAGCTGGGCGACGGCGTGTTTGAAGTCAAGTCCACCAACGGTGATACCCACCTGGGCGGCGACGACTTCGACCACAAGATCATCGACTGGCTGGCAGAAGAGTTTATGAAGGAGAACCCCGGCGTGGATCTGCGCAAGGATCCTATGGCGCTGCAGCGTCTGAAAGAGGCTGCCGAGAAGGCCAAAATCGAGCTTTCCAGCCAGACCACCGCAGAAATCAACCTGCCTTACATCATCCCCGTGGACGGCGTGCCCAAACACCTTGTCACCAACCTGAGCCGCGCAAAGTTCGAGCAGATCTGCGACGGTCTTATCAACGCCACAATCGAGCCTTGCCGCAAGGCGCTCAAGGATGCAGGTCTGGAGGCTTCCCAGATAGACGAAGTGCTGCTGGTGGGCGGTTCCACCCGTATCCCCGCAATACAGGCCATCGTGGAGAAGTTCTTCGGCAAAGTGCCCAACAAGGGCGTCAACCCCGATGAGGTTGTGGCTGTGGGCGCATCCATCCAGGGCGGCGTGCTCTCGGGCGATGTCAAGGATGTCCTGCTGCTGGATGTCACTCCCCTGTCACTCGGTATCGAGACAATGGGCGGCGTGATGACCAAGCTCATCGACGCCAACACCACCATCCCTACCCGCAAGTCCGAGGTGTTCTCCACCGCCAGCGACAATCAGCCTTCTGTGCAGATCAATGTGCTGCAGGGTGAGCGTCCGATGGCCCGCGACAACAAGCAGATAGGTATGTTCAACCTCGACGGCATCACCCCCGCACCGCGCGGCGTGCCTCAGATTGAGGTTACCTTCGATATCGATGCCAACGGCATCCTGAACGTCTCCGCAAAGGACAAGGCCACCGGCAAGGAGCAGAAGATCCGCATCGAGGCATCTTCCGGCCTCTCCGAGAGCGAAATCAAGAAGATGCGCGACGAGGCCAAGGCCAACGAGGCTGCCGACAAGGCCCGCAAGGAGCTTGTGGACAAGATCAACGCTGCCGACGCAATGGTATTCCAGAGCGAGAAGAACCTCAAGGACTATGGCGACAAGATCCCCGCAGACAAGAAGGGCAAGATCGAGAGCGCGCTGCAGCAGCTGCGCGACGCCTACAAGATTGCCAAGGACGAGAACGATGCCGGCCGCACCGTCTCCACCGACAAGCTTGACTCCGCTTCCAAGGCTCTTGAAGAGGCTTGGCACGCAGCCAGCGAAGATATGGCCCGCGCCGCACAGGCAGGCCAGAGCGCAGGCAGCGGCAGCCAGAGCTCCAATGCCGGCAGCAGCTCATCCTCTTCTTCCTCTTCCGACGCGCAGAACAGCGCCGAGGATGTTGACTACGAAGAGGTTAAATAAAGAATCCGACAGCAGGCAACCCCTGCTTTGAACAGGCGTGCGACCTTTCACCGGGCCGCACGCCTTTTTTTTATCTTTAGCGGGAAAATATGTACTTTTGTATGTTATGAAAAAGATTGTATTCGCACTGGCGCTGGCGCTGCTTTTTGCCGCCGGCTGCCATAATTCCGAGAAGAAAGTATATACCGGGTCCGACATCAAGGAGCAGGATGCTCCGGTGGACAATAAAGAGGTGGACTACCTCGGGCTCTACTACCGCGCCCACGAGCTGGACAGCCTGCGCAATCTGGCGGAAATCGGGGCGGCCAAGTCGGGGATGCCCTTTGAGGCGCTGCCCGACTCGGTGACCAGGATGTGGAACGACCTCATCGGATATATGATTGCCCGCAACGGCGACACAGCATTCGGCATCTACGAGAGCCACCGCGCCGATTTTGACCGCTACCTGCGGCTGGACTTCATCAGCTACGGCTTCCTCACCAAGGTGTATCTGCCCTACAAGGCGACTCGCAGCACCAAGGAGGAGTATGGCAAAATCTGCGTGCAGGAGCTGGAGGCGGCCTATGTAAAGGCCCTCAGGACCAGGATGCAGACCGGCCAGACCCCCAGCCACTATCCGAACCTGCTCAAGGACCTCTTCTATGCCTACATAAACAACGGTCAGGACCAGGATGCGCTGGACTTCTGCAACAAGGAGGTGCTGGTGGACATTTATGACCGCGAGGGCGAGTCGCTCAATTACGCCAACGTGCTCACCAACCGGGCCCGTCTCTACCACCGCCTGGGGCAGAAATACTCCGCAAGCGTGTCGGCAAAGCAGGCGATTTCCGTGTTCGAGAAGATTGCCGGCGACAATTCTTATAGCGAGAAGGACCGCGCCGCCGCAGCCGAGGCCAAGGCCTCTCTGGAGGAGAACCTCAAACAGTGGCAGAAGTAGCTATGTCGTCCTTCATAATACAGGGAGGGAATCCCTTGAAGGGGTGCATCACCCCGCAGGGAGCCAAGAACGAGGCTCTGCAGATTCTCTGCGCCACTCTGCTCACCGACGAGGAGATCGTGGTGGACAATGTCCCCGACATAATGGATGTCAACAACCTGATTTCGCTGCTGCGGGATATGGGGGTTGAGGTCAGGAAAATCGGGGAGCGCAAGTGGAGCTTCCGCGCCGCTGATGTCAATCAGGAGTTTTTTGACAGCGACGAGTTTGCCCGCCGCAACAGCGCCCTGCGCGGCTCTATAATGCTGGTTGGGCCGATGCTGGCCCGCTTTGGCAAGGCCATAGTGGCCAAGCCGGGGGGCGACAAGATTGGCCGCCGCCACATCGACACTCATCTGGAGGGGTTCGAGAAGTTGGGCGCCAGCTTTGAATATGACACCGAAAAGGCCAAATACCGCCTCGGCGCAGATCGTCTGGCCGGCTGCGAAATGTTGCTGGGCGAGGCGTCGGTGACCGGCACCGCCAACATCGTGATGGCGGCCGTCCTGGCCAAGGGGCGCACCGTGATATACAACGCCGCCTGCGAGCCCTATCTGCAGCAGCTCTGCAAGATGCTGTGCAAGATGGGGGCTAAGATCAGCGGCATCGCCTCCAACCTGCTCACGATAGACGGGGTGGAGCATCTGGGCGGCTGCAGCCACACCATTCTGCCCGATATGATAGAGGTGGGCAGCTTCATAGGCACCGCAGCGATGACCCGCAGCGAGCTCACCATCAAGAATGTCTCCTACAAGAATCTGGGCATAATCCCCGACAGCTTCCGCCGCCTGGGCATCAACCTGCAGCAGAAGGGGGACGACATCTACATTCCCGCGCAGCAGGAATATGTGATTGAATCTTATCTCGACGGCTCCATAATGAAGATTGCCGACGCCCCGTGGCCCGGCCTGACTCCCGACCTGCTGAGCGTGCTGCTGGTGGTGGCCACGCAGTGCCGCGGCAGCGTGCTGATACATCAGAAGATGTTCGAGAGCCGCCTCTTCTTTGTGGACAAGCTGATAGATATGGGGGCGCAGATTATCCTGTGCGACCCGCACCGCGCGGTGGTGGTGGGCCACAACCACGAGCGCAACCTCAAGGGGCGGGTGATGACCTCGCCCGACATCCGCGCCGGCATCGCGCTGCTGATTGCGGCGCTGGGAGCTGAAGGGGAGAGCGTAATCCACAACATTGACCAGATTGACCGCGGCTACGAGCACATAGAGCGCCGTTTGGCCGCGCTGGGGGCCGACATCAGGCGTCAGGAAGAACCCGTGACACACTAGAAGCCGATGATTTTCCGCGATAGAGAGATTTACAACACGTTCGGCCTGAAGGCCGTTGCCGAAAATTTTCTGGAGTACTGCTCTGCCGATGAGCTTGCGCGCAGCCTGCCGCAGGCGCCGCGGCCGTGGCTGCACGTCGGGGGCGGCAGCAACCTGCTCTTTGCCACTGAGAGGGTGGGGGGCACCGTGTTCCACAACGCCTGCAACGCCATTGAGGTCATTTCGGAGGATCCCGACAGCGTGCTGGTCAGGGTCGGCGGCGGCGTGGTCTGGGACTTTTTTGTGGAGCGGGCCGTGGCCTGCCATTGGTACGGCGCCGAGAACCTCTCGCTGATTCCGGGCGAGGTCGGCGCGGCGGCGGTGCAGAACATTGGCGCCTACGGGGCCGAGGCCAAGGACATAATCGAGAGCGTGGAGACTTTTGACACGCAGAATATGTGCCTGCGCGTGTTCTCCAGAGGCGAGTGCCGCTACGGCTACCGCAGCAGCTTTTTCAAGAGCGACGAGGGGCGGCGGTTCTTTGTGATTTCCGTGAATATGCGCCTGTCAAAGATTCCCCGCTACAATCTTGGCTACGGCGCCCTCAAGGACTTGGCCGGCAAAGAGGGGCTCTCCCTCAAAATGGTGCGGGAAAAGGTGATCGCCACCCGAGAGGAAAAGCTTCCCGACCCGATGGAAACGGGCAGCGCCGGCAGCTTTTTTATGAATCCGGTGGTTCCGGAGGAGCAATACCGCTCTCTGGCGGCCGAATATCCCGATATGCCCCATTATCCCGCATCCGACGGGATGGTCAAGCTCTCGGCCGGCTGGATGATAGACCGCTGCGGCTTCAAGGGGCGCAGAATGGGCCGGGCCGGGGTCTATGAAAAGCAGGCGCTGGTGCTGGTGAATCTGGGCGGCGCCACGGCAGAAGAGATAATGGCGCTCTCGCAGGCGGTGGTGGAGGCGGTGGAGAGCCGCTTTGCCGTGAAGCTGAAGGCGGAGGTCCAGATAGTGAAATAAAAAAAGGGTAAGCTTGATATATCGCACCGCTACAACCTTCTACCCTTGCTGCCTTCCGGCCCTGGGGGAGTTCAAAGGGAGCTGGTCGTATATGACTTACCCGTGTGCAAAGATAGGATTTTTAACATTTGTCGCAAAAAATATTGACGAGATATGAAAATAGCAGTAGGATTATCGGGCGGCGTGGATTCCAGCGTGGCGGCGCTGCTGCTCAAGGAGCAGGGTTTTGACGTGTTCGCCATCTTTATGCAGAACTGGAACGACTCCACGGGGACGCTGCACGGCGACTGCGAGTGGGAGGAGGAGCTCTCGGTGGCCCGGATGGTGGCCGCAAAAATCGGAATCCCCTTCCATTTCGTGGACCTGAGCGGCGAATACCGCAGCCGGGTGGTTGATTACCTCTTCAGCGAATATGCCGCCGGACGCACCCCCAACCCCGATGTCCTCTGCAACAGCGAAATCAAGTTCGACGCCTTTCTCAAGCACGCCCGCAGCCTCGGGGCCGATATGGTGGCCACAGGGCACTACTGCCGCAAGGATTCTTATGCCGACGAGGACGGCCGCACCGTCTACCGCCTTCTGGCGGGCAGCGACGGCAACAAGGATCAGAGCTACTTCCTCTGCCAGCTGAATCAGGAGCAACTGTCCCGCGCCCTTTTCCCCATCGGGCACCTGACCAAGCCCGAGGTGCGGGAAATCGCCCGCCGGGCGGGTCTCCCCAGCGCGGAGAAGAAGGATTCGCAGGGCATCTGCTTTGTGGGCAAGGTGGACCTGCCGGTGTTCCTGCAGCAGAAGCTCGCCGCAAAGGAGGGGGAGGCCGTGGAAATCTTCGCCTCCCATTACGATGATCTGCCCGCGGCAGAAACGCTGGAGCAGATGGCCGAGCCGTTTGTGTACCGCAAGGAGGATGGCAAGGTGGTGGGGCGCCACTGCGGGGCTCAGTTTTACACCATCGGGCAGCGGCACGGCCTGAATATCGGCGGCCACAAGGAGCCGCTGTTCGTCATAGGCAAGGACATCGACGCCAACATAATTTATCTGGGCGAGGGAGGCTCGCATCCCGGCCTCTTCCGCCGCGCGCTGCGCATCGAGAGGGGCGATGTGCACTGGATACGGCCCTGCCTGGAGATAGCTCCCGGCGATAATCTGGAGTGCCTGGTGCGCATCCGCTACCGCCAGCCGCTGCAGAAGGCGACCCTCATCTGCCGCGAGGATGCGATGTACATACTTTTCGAAGTGCCGCAGCGGGGCGTCACCCCCGGACAGTTCGCCGCCTGGTATGCCCCGGACGGGGAGCTGATGGGAAGCGGAGTAATTGCAAAATAGAGCGCAGATGGTGGACATTGCAGTGATAGGGGCCGGGGCGGCAGGCTGCCTGGCGGCCATAAAGGGGGCCGAAGCGGGAGCCGAGGTGGCCCTTCTGGAGAAGAACTCCCGCATCGGGCGCAAAATAATGCTCACGGGCAAGGGGAGGTGCAACATCACCAACACCAGGCCGTGGGGCGAATTCTCCGCCCATCTGCACAGCAAGCCGGCCTTCTTGAAGCCCGCTTTCTTTGCCTTCTCAAACGATGATACAGTAAAGTTTTTCAATTCGATAGGGGTGGAGACCGTGCTGACCCGCGACCAGCGGATATTCCCGGCCGATATGAAGTCGTCTACCGTGGTGGACGCCCTCGCCGCCAGAATCGGCTCCCTCCCGATAGACTGCCGCTTCGGCTGCGATGTCGCGGGGATAACCTGCGCCGATGACGGCACATATTCCGTGACCTATGTCCAGAGCGGCAAGATGGCTATGCGCACCATTGCCGCGCGCTGCGTGATTGTGGCCACCGGCGGCCTCTCATACCCCACGACCGGCTCCACCGGGGCGGGCTACGAGTTTGCCCGGGACCTGGGGCACAGCATCCGGCGCACCTTCCCCTCGCTCACCGCCATCACCCCCGAGAATTACGACCGGCGGCTGGAGGGGATCACTCTGCTGAATGTCACAGCCAGCCTTTTTGTGGGGCACGACTCGGTGGCGTGCGAATTCGGCGAGCTGCAGTTCACCGACGGCGGCATAGAGGGCCCCGTCGGATTCAAACTCTCCCGCAAGGCGGTCTGGGCCAAGGACAACGGCGACAAGGTGAGCGTTTCGGTGGACCTGAAGCCCGCCGTGCCGCTGGATGAATTCCGGGGGAGGGTTGCCGCCCTGGCGGAGCAGGCGGGAGTCAGCTCCGCAAACTTCGCCTCCAAGGCTCCGGTGCTGCTGCGCAAGCTGATGCCCGCGCCGCTGGTGGCGCCGTTTATCGACTCCAACCGCCTCAACCTCTCCAATCTGGCGGCCGCAATCAAGGACTGGCGCTTTAAAATCGGCGGATATGTGGGCTACCGGCGTGCGGTGGTCACCGCCGGCGGGGTCAATCTGGAGGAGGTGAACTCCCGCACGATGGGCAGCCGTCTGCACCCCGGGCTCTACTTTGCCGGGGAGGTGCTGGATATGGACGGCGACACAGGGGGCTACAACCTGCAGATAGCCTTCTCCACAGGCGCCCTGGCGGCCGCCAGCGCGGCCGAGTATGCCAAGGGTTTTAAAAAATCTTGATTTCCACCTGTTTCGAGGCGGTGCCCAGGCGCAGAATGTCGCCCGGCTTGGCTGTGGCGGCGCTGCCTAACTCCAGCGCCACGATGTCCCCGATGCGCAGCGAGCAGCGGGAGGTGATGCTGCAGATGGCGCTGTAGATGGCGTCCGGCTGCGGGCCCTGCTCCAGGGCGAACCGCCTGATGCCGTTCACATCAACGGAAAAGCTGCTTTGAGGCAGGCTCTCCAGCGGGGAGAAATCCATATCCAGAATGGAGGTGAAGTCCATTGCGGCCGACTGTGCCCTCTGCGCTCCCTGCGAGCAGTCTTGCAGCAGGCAGCCGAATGCGAACTTGCTGCAGTAGCGGCTTGCAAACCGCTCCGCAACGCACTTGCCCGCCTTGTCTATGTGGGTGTAGAGGCAGGGGACGGCCTCAAGCAAGTCGACCCCTTCCGGGCAGTAATAGTCGGAATTGTTGTGGTTCAGGGTGTTGTCGGGCTTCACATAGTAGCTGCCGTCCGCTCTGAATACTGCTATTTTCATTTGGAGAACTTGCCCTCGAGCCTGATTTTGGTGAGGACATTCTTGGTGTCCTGCGTGAAGTCGCCCTCCATCATCCAGTTGTAGTAGCTGGGCTCGGTGGCCAGAACGTCGGCTACCGGCTTGCCGCGGTGCTTGCCAAAGTTGAAGACGGGGACATCCTTGTCGTTAAGCACAATGCGTCCGGCGTAGTCCAGCATCTTCTGGCGGCGGGTGTAATCCTCCAGAAAGGCGATGTCGTTTTTGAGGTCGGGATATCTGTCGAGCTGCGACTCCAGCACTTCCAGCGTGGCTTCTGTGTCGGCCTGGGCGCTGTGGGCGTTCTCGAGGTTCTTGCCGCAGTAGAATCTGTATGCCGCAGAGAGGGTGCGCGGCTCCTCCTTGTAGAATATCACCTGCACGTCCACCAGATGGCGTTCGCGGAACTTGGGGTCGATGCCCACCCGCATAAACTCTTCGGTGAGCAGCGGAAGATCAAAGTTGAGGGAGTTGTATCCGGCAATGTCGCAGCCGTCCATCCAGGCGTAGAGGCTCTTGGCCAGCTGCGCAAAGGTGGGCTCGCCCGCCACGTCGGCGTCGCTTATCCCGTGCACCTTGCGCGCCCCCTCCGAAATCGGGATTGTGGGGTTCATACGGCGGGTCTTGACCTCGCGGCTGCCGTCCGGCATCACTTTCACCATCGATATCTCTACAATGCGGTCGGTAGCGACATTAAGCCCCGTGCTCTCGATATCGAAGAAGAGCAGGGGCCTTTTAAGGTTGAGTTGCATAATTTACTTGGGAAATCTCCTAAACCATTACGGGCATCAGCAGCGCGCTGAGGTCTTCCGTGGCGTTGTTGCCGTCGGCGGAGACTATAAGTGCGGGGCGGCAGTTGTCGGCCATCTGTATGCAGACATTCTCAAAGCAGAAGTTGTTCAGGATGTCGGCAAGGAAGGGGGCCTTGAAGCCGATTTCCAGCGGGGTGCCGTCGTATTCGCAGGAGAGGCGCTCGTATGCGGAGGTGGAGAATCCGGTGTCCTCCGCGGAGATCATCAGCTCGCTGCCGCCGATCTTGAGCAGCACGTGGCTGGTGGCCTGGTTGGAATATACTGCCACGCGGCGCACTGCTCCCAGCAGCTCCGCGCGGTTGATTATCATCTTGTTGGGGTTGTTCTTGGGCAGGATCGACTTGTAGGCGGGGTAGTTGCCGTCGATGAGCCTGCAGACCAGCAGGGTGTCGCCAAAGGCGAAGAAGGCGTTGCGCTTGTCAAATTTCACGACCACCTGATCCTCTACCTTGGCCAGGATGCTCTTGAGTATCGCAGCGGGCTTCTTGTGCAGGATAAACGAGCAGGGAGCCTCGCTCTTGATGTCGGAGAGGGAGAACTTGACCAGCTTGTGGGCGTCGGAGGCGACCATCGAGAGGGTGTTGTCGGCAAGGTCAAACAGGATGCCGTTCATCACCGGCCTCAGCTCCTCTTCTGCAGTGGCGTAGATTGTGTCGCTGATGCCGTTCATCAGAGCGTCGGCGCCGATTGCGAAGGTGTTGAATTCAGCCCCGAGCACCGGCATTGCGGGGTAGTCCTCGGCGGGGTGGAAGGGGATTTTGGATGCGCCGCTGGCCCAGGTGATTATCAGCGATGAGCTGTGGTCGGTGGCGAATGTCAGCGGCTGGTCGGGAAGCGAACGCAGCGAGTCGGTGAACAATCTTGCGGGAACGGTGATCTGACCCTCTTCGAAGACCTTCTCTATCGTGATGTCGGTGCGCAGGGTGGTCTCGCCGTTGGAGGCGGTCACCGAGAGTGTATTGCCTTTGAGGTCAAACAGATAGTTGTCCAAAATGGCGAGTGCCGGCTTGCCCGAAATCACCTTTGAGACAGAGTTGAGCCCTATGAGAAGCTGGGTGCTGGATGCTATAAATTTCATACGCAAGAATTTTTCACTTAATTTTCACAAATATAGAAAACTTTCGCGATGTTCTGCCAAAATATGTGGCATATAATTTGACGCCCGGC
This sequence comes from uncultured Muribaculaceae bacterium, assembly GCA_964542575.1. Taxonomy (GTDB): domain Bacteria; phylum Bacteroidota; class Bacteroidia; order Bacteroidales; family UBA932; genus Equibacterium. Next base: position 24,444 of record CAZIUO010000007.1, on the reverse strand, counting down.
ACGCATTGCCTTTTAAATATGTACGATATGAAAAAATATTTGAGAATTGTCTGGGGCGTGGTTCTGACCGCGGCTGTGGCCTATCTTGGATGGGATACCTATAAATTGAAGGCCGACGAGAGGCAGAACCGGGAGAAATCGGAGGTGGAGGCCATCCGCGAGCGGCAGCAGAGCCGCAAGGATGCGCGCACCGTGACCCTCGCCACTGGCGAGCCGGTGTCATTCTGCGATGCTGCCGAATTGGCAGTCCGCTCCGTGGTGTATGTCAAGGTCACCAAGAAGGCCAAGGTGCAGGCCCCCTCGTCGATTCTGGATTACCTCTTCGGCTTTGCCTCGACCCCCAAGGACCAGGTGGGCATCGGCAGCGGCGTGATTGTGTCGCAGGACGGCTACATAGTCACCAACAACCACGTCGTGGACGGGGGTGACGAATTCGAGGTGACGCTCTATGACAATTCTGTGTTCACCGCCAGCCTGGTGGGCTGCGACCCCGCCACCGACCTGGCCCTCATCAAGATAGACAAGAATGACTGCGAGGCTCTCGCGATGGGCGATTCCGACAGCCTGCGCCTGGGCGAGTGGGTGCTGGCCATCGGCAGCCCCTATGACCTGCGCTCCACCATCACCGCCGGCATCGTGAGCGCCAAGGGGCGTTCGTTCCCCAACTACGACGGCAACTACCGCGTGGAGTCGTTCATACAGACCGACGCGGCGGTGAACCCCGGCAACAGCGGCGGCGCGCTGGTCAATGTGGCGGGCGAGCTGGTGGGCATCAACACCTCCATCATCTCCCTGACCGGCTCCTATGCGGGCTACTCCTTTGCCGTGCCGGTGAACATCGTGCGCAAGGTCACCGAGGACTTCATCAAGTACGGCGCCGTGCAGCGTGCCGTGCTGGGCATCTCGATGGCCGAGACGGAGCAGGGGCTTATGGTGGCCGAGGTCAAGGAGGGGAGCGTGGCCCAGAGCGCGGGGCTCCGTGCGGGCGACATCCTCAAGGAGTTCAACTTCGACAAGATCGAGAGCGCCTCCGACCTGCAGGTGGAAATCAACAAGTACCGCCCCGGCGAGAAGATCGTGCTCACGATAGAGCGCGAGGGCGAACAGAAAGAAATGATCATCAATTTGTAAATTCGGTTTGGATTATAGCGGAAGATTACTTATTTTCGCGCACTTATTTTGTATATACTGATTCGGTATAGATGAGACAGCTAAAGATTACAAAGTCAATTACCAATCGAGAGAGCGCATCTCTCGACAAGTATTTGCAGGAAATCGGCAGAGAGGAACTGATCTCCGTAGAGGAGGAGGTGGAGCTTGCGCAGCGCATCAAGAAAGGCGACCAGGAGGCCCTGGAAAAGCTCACGCGCGCCAATCTCCGTTTTGTGGTTTCTGTGGCCAAGCAGTATCAGAATCAGGGTTTGAGCCTCCCCGACCTCATTAACGAGGGGAATCTGGGCCTAATCAAGGCCGCAGAGAAATTTGACGAGACACGAGGCTTCAAATTCATCTCCTATGCTGTTTGGTGGATTCGCCAGTCCATTTTGCAAGCTTTGGCAGAACAGTCGAGAATCGTGCGCCTCCCCCTCAACCAGGTGGGCTCGCTCAACAAGATCAACAAGGCTCTGAGCAAATTCGAGCAGGAGAACGAGCGTATGCCCTCTTCGGAGGAGCTGGCGGAAATTCTTGACATCCCGCGTGAGAAGATCAGCGACACCCTGAGGGTGTCGGGCCGCCACGTGTCGGTGGATGCGCCGTTTGTGGAGGGAGAGGACAACAGCCTGCTGGATGTCCTGCCCAACAACGACTCGCCCAACGCCGATTCCGGCCTTGTTAACGAATCTCTGACAAAGGAGATCGAGCGTGCGCTCTCCACTCTCACCGAGAGGGAGCGCGACATCGTGAAGAACTTCTTCGGCATCGGCTGCCAGGAGATGACCCTGGAGGAGATAGGCGAGAAGTTCAATCTCACACGCGAGCGTGTTCGCCAAATCAAGGAGAAGGCAATCCGCAAACTGCGCAACAGCGCACGCAGCAAACTGCTCCAAAGCTATTTGGGTTAGGCTCTCGCAGCCAATGGAAGAATGGGGGTGCCGGCGAAATCGGAGCCCTCTTTTTCGTTTTTGAAGACAATTAATCAAAACAGACAGCTATGAAAAAACTGTTGAACATAATGCTTATGTCACTGGCAATAACAGGATGTGCAGAGAAGAACCCTCTGCTGAGCGAATGGGACACCCCCTTCGGAGTCCCTCCGTTTGAAGAGATCAAGACGGAACACTATCTCCCCGCCCTGCAGAAGGCGATGGAGGTGCACCGCGGCGAGATAGAGCGCATTGAAAAGTGCGCGGATGCACCCGATTTCGAGAACACAATAGAGGCTTACGACCGCAGCGGCCGCCTTCTGGAGCGCATCTCGCTGGAGATGGGCAACCGCGGGTCGATGGACTCGAGCGAAGAGCTGCGCGCGGCTTTGGCCGAGGCTTCCCCCCTGCTGAGCAACCACTACAGCGAGATAATGCAGTCGGAGAAGCTGTTCGCCCGCATCAAGGCGGTTTATGAAAAGCGGGACAGCCTGAATCTCGATCCCGACCAGAAGCGCCTCACCGAGGAGATCTACCGCGACTTCGAGCGGGGCGGCAGCAATCTCGGCGAAGCCGACAAGCAGACCCTCAAGACGCTGGACGCGCGCATAGACAGCCTGCAGCTGGCCTTCTCGCAGAATCTGCTGCACGACACCGCCGCGTGGACCCTTCTGATAGAGAACGAAGCGGACCTCGCGGGACTCTCGTCCGATTTCAAGGCCGACGCCGCCCGCCGCGCGCAGGAGGCCGGGGAAAGCGGCTGGCTCATAGGGCTGGACAACCCCAGCGTGATGCCCTTCCTGCAGAACTGCGACAACCGCGAGCTGCGCATCAAGGTGCTGGACGCCTACAGCAACCGCTGCAACAACAACGACCGCTACGACAACAAGGACATAATCTCGCAGATTGTCAGCCTCAAGCTGCAGAAGGCGCGCCTGATGGGCTTCGAGTCTTATGCCGACTATGTGCTGGACGCCAAGATGGCCCGCACCCCCGCGGCGGTGTACAAGCTGCTGGGCGATGTCTGGCAGCCCTCGCTGGAGGCGGCCCGCAGCGAGCTTGCCGACATCAAGGCACTGGCAAAGGAGGATGGCATCGAGACCGTGCTCCCCGCCGACTGGCGCTACTATGCCGCCAAGGCCCGCTCGGCCAAATATTCTTACGACGAGTCGGCCATAATGGACTATCTGCAGTATGACAATGTGCGCGAGGGCATCTTCTATGTGGCCGGCCGCCTCTACGGCGTCACCTTCACCAGGGTGGAGAACATCCCCCTGCCGCACCCCGATGCCGAGGCTTTCGAGTGCAAGGATGCCGACGGCACCAGTCGCGGAATACTCTATATAGATATGTTCGCCCGCCCCGGCGTCAAGGACGGCGGTGCGTGGTGCACAAGCTACCGCGAGCGTGAAACTGCCGCCGACGGCTCCGTCGTCACCGCAGTCACCTCCATTGTGGGCAACTTTACCCCGCCGGCAGATGGCAAGCCCTCGCTGCTGACGGTGGACGAGACCGAGACCTTCTTCCACGAATTCGGCCACGCGATGGCCTCCCTGCTGAGCGATGTCCGCTACAAGGGGCTGTGCGACTTCGTGCGCGACTTTGTGGAGGTTCCCTCGCAGCTCAACGAGCACTGGGCCTTCGCCCCCGAGGTGCTGGCGGTATATGCAAAGCACTGGCGCACCGGCGAGGTCATCCCGCAGGAACTGGTGAGCAAGATGCTCGAGTGCAAGAAATACGGCGTGGGCTTCTCCCAGACCGAGCTTCTGGCGGCGATGTATCTGGATATGGACATCTATTCCCTCAAGGAGATCCCCGAGCACTTCGACATCCTCTCCTATGAGGAGACCAGGATGAAAGAGCGCGGCCTGATGCCGGAGATTCTGCCCCGCTACCGCGCTCCCTACTTCCTGCACATATTCTCCCACGGCTACGATGCCGGCTACTACGGATATCTGTGGTCCAATGTGCTGGACTGCGACGCCTTCTGCGCCTTTACCGAGACGGGGGACATATTCAACCCCGAGGTGGCCGCAGCCTACCGCCGCGAGATTCTCGCGCGGGTGAACGAGGCCGATGCCAACACCCTCTACACCAACTTCCGCGGGGCGATGCCCTCGATAGAGCCGTTCCTCAGGGACCGCGGCCTCAAATAGAGCTCCGATGGACTTTCTGCAAAAGATCGGGAATGCAATAGTCGCAGTCAGCGATGCTGTCTGCGGCTATCCCTTTTTTATACTTCTGGTGGGGGGCGGCCTCTTCTTTTTCTTCTATTCCGGCTGCGCCCCCATCCGCCGGTTCGGCAAGGCGATAGCGGCCCTCAGGGTCCGTGACAACTCCGCCGGCGGGCAGATCAGCTCCCTGGAGGCGCTCTCCACCGCCATCGCCGCCACGGTGGGTATGGGCAACATTGCCGGAGTCACCATCGCCATCTCCATAGGCGGCCCCGGCACCGTGTTCTGGATGTGGGTCAGCGCCCTGCTGGGTATGGCCACCAAGTTTTTCGAGGGGACTCTGGCGGTGATGTACAAGGGGCGCGACTCCGAAGGGGAGCTGCAGGGAGGCCCGATGTACATAATCACCGAGGGGCTGGGGCGCAAGTGGCGTCCGATGGCGGTGTTCTTTGCCGCCGCGGGACTCTTCGGCACCCTGTGCACGATGCAGGCCAACCAGATCACCGAGGCCATCACCAGCACCTTTGCGGGCCCCGGCGGCGCAACCTTCTCTGACCGGCTCATCACCGGAGTGGTCATAACCGCCCTGGTGGCGGTGGTGGCGCTGGGAGGCATCAAGCGCATCGGCAAAGTCGCCTCGCGGCTCTCCCCCTTTATGGTGGGGGCCTACTTCCTGCTGGTGCTCTACATACTCGTGACCCATATCGGCGAGGTGCCCGGCATATTCCGCGACATATTCGTGGGGGCTTTCACCCCCCGTGCCGCGTTGGGCGGCGGCATCGGCAGCATAATCCAGGTGGCCCTCATCGGGGTGCGCCGCGCGGTGTTCGTGAACGAGGCGGGCGTGGGCACGGCCTCGATGGTGCACGGCGCCTCCAAAAACAGCTCCCCGGTGCGCGAGGGGCTGGTGGCGATGCTCGGTCCCAGCATAGATTCGGGCCTGGTGTGCACCCTCACCGCCCTGGCCATCCTCATCCAGAAGGACCTGATTCCCGCCACAGGGATGGATTCGATGCAGGGGCTGCAGCTGGCCCTGGCCTCGTTCGAGGCCTCGGTGCCGGTGGCGGGCCGCTACCTGCTTCTCTTTATCCTGCTGATATTTGCATTCTCCAGTATGTTCTCCTACTCTTACTACGGCACCAAGTGCGCAAGCTATCTCTTTGGGGCGAGGAGGGGGAAATATTACATCTATTTTTATCTTTGCGTGATTATTGCCGCTTCGGTGGTGCCGCTGCGCACGGTGGTGGGTTTCGTGGACCTTACCTTTGCGCTGATGGCCTTCCCCAATATGGCGGCTCTGATCGCCCTGGCCCCCAAGGCCAAAAAGGAAATGAACAAATTTTTCAAAGAATATGGCAAACAGTCTTGACAGTTTTATAGCGGAAAAGGCGGCAAAGGCCGTGGAAGAGCTCTACGGGGCAAAGGCTCCCGAGGGCAGCATCCAGATTTCCGCCACCCGCAAAGAGTTTGAGGGGGACGTGACCCTCGTGACCTTCCCGCTGCTGCGCATCAGCCGCAAGAATCCCGAGGCGACGGCAGAGGAAATCGGCGCCCGCCTGAAGGCGGACACCCCCCAGATAGAGTCCTACAATGTGGTCAAGGGCTTCCTCAACATAAAGATTTCCCCCGCATACTGGGCAGATGTGTTCAAGGGCATAGCCGAGGCGGAGGATTTTGGCCAGGCCGCCCCCACGGGGCGCACCGTGATGGTGGAGTTCTCATCTCCCAACACCAACAAGCCGCTGCACCTGGGTCACATCCGCAACAACCTTCTGGGCTGGAGCGTCTCCCGCCTGCTTGAGGCTGCCGGCAACAAGGTCATCAAGGTCAATCTGGTCAACGACCGCGGCATACACATCTGCAAGTCGATGCTCGCCTGGCTCAAGAGGGGCGGCGGCGTCACTCCCGAGAGCAGCGGCATCAAGGGCGACCACCTGGTGGGCGACTACTATGTGGAGTTCAACAAGATGCTGCAGGAGGAGATAAACGAAATCCTCACGAAAGAGGGCATAAACCCCGCCGACGCCACCCCCGAGCAGAAGAAGGAGGCGGAAAAGCAGGCTTCGTGCCTCAAGGAGGCGCAGCAGATGCTGGTCAAGTGGGAGCAGGGCGACAGCGAGGTGCGCGCCCTCTGGACCAAGATGAACGGCTGGGTGTACGACGGATTCGACGTGACCTACAAGAATCTCGGAATATCGTTTGACAAGATATATTATGAGTCGCAGACCTACCTGCTGGGCAAGTCGCTGGTGGAGGAGGGTCTCTCCAAGGGAATCTTCTACCGCCGCGAGGACGGCTCGGTGTGGTGCGATTTGACCGCCGACGGCCTGGACGAGAAGCTGCTGCTGCGCGGCGACGGCACATCGGTGTATATGACCCAGGACCTGGGCACCGCCTGCCGCCGTCACGACGAGACCGGCTTTGACGAGATGATCTATGTGGTGGGCAACGAGCAGAACTATCACTTCCAGGTGCTCAAGCTGATTCTGGGCAAGCTGGGCTTTGACTGGGCCGACGCCATCTACCACCTTTCATACGGTATGGTGGAGCTGCCCGAGGGCAAGATGAAGTCGCGCGAGGGCACCGTGGTGGACGCCGACGACCTCATAGAGAAGATGTACCAGACTGCAAAGGAGACCTCCCTGGAGTCGGGCAAGCTGGAGGATATGGACCCCGCCGAGCAGGACAAGCTCTTTATGATGCTGGGCCTGGGCGCGCTCAAATATTTCATCATCAAGGTGGACCCCCGCAAGACAATGCTCTTCGACCCCAAGGAGTCCATCGACTTCAACGGCAACACGGGCCCCTTCATACAGTATACCCACGCCCGCATCAAGTCGGTGCTGCGCAAGGCTGCCGCCGCCGGATATAAGCCGCAGGCCGGCTGCACCGCGATGCTGCCCAAGGAGATCGAGCTCATCAAGATTATGGCGGGCTTCCCCGACAAGATAGTGGAGGCTGCCGAGGCTCACTCCCCGGCGCTTGTGGCCAACTATGCATACAACCTGGCCAAGGAGTTCAACCAGTATTACCACGACGTCACAATCCTCAAGGAGGAGGATGAGGCGGTGCGCTCTTTCCGCCTGCAGCTGATTTCCACAATCGCCGCGGTGCTGGTCAAGGCTATGGATATTCTGGGCATACAGCTTCCCGAAAGGATGTAACGCTCCCCGGCAGAGATGACACGCTTCACCATTCCCACCAGCAAAAAAGAGATGGACGCCCTGGGCTGGGACCAGGCGGACATAATCCTTTTCAGCGGAGACGCCTTTGTGGACCACCCGTCGTTCGGCACGGCGGTGATTGCCAGGGTGCTGGAGTCGCGCGGCTACAAGGTCGCGGTGATTCCCCAGCCCAACTGGCGCGACGACCTGCGCGACTTCCGCAAGCTGGGGCGGCCGAGGCTCTACTTCGGGGTCTCGTCGGGCGCGATGGACTCGATGGTGAACCATTACACCGCCAGCAAGCGGCTCCGCAGCAACGACGCATACACCCCAGAGGGACGCGCCGGCTACCGCCCCGACTATGCCGTGACGGTGTATACCAAGTGCCTCAAGCAGATTTACCCCGACGTGCCGGTGGTCATCGGCGGAATCGAGGCCTCGTTGCGCCGCCTGACCCACTACGACTACTGGCAGGACTGCCTCAAGCCCTCCATTCTGGTGGAGAGCGGGGCTGACTGGCTCATTTACGGGATGGGGGAGAGGCCCAGCGTGGCTCTGGCCGACGCAATGGCCTCCGGCGCCACCCTGGAGCAGATGCGCGCCCTGCCGCAGGTGGGCTACATTGCCGACCAGGCTCCCGACGGCGATTACTTTGACCTTCATTCATACGAAAGCTGCTGCCGCAACAAGCTGGCCTTCGCGCAGAACTTCAACATTATAGAGCGGGAGGCCAACCACCTGCACTCCGTGACTCTGGTGGAGCAGGCCGGTGACCGCTTTGTGTGCATCAATCCTCCCTATCCTCCCTTCAGCACGGAGGAGCTGGACGAGGTGTATGCGCTCCCCTTCACCAAACTGCCGCACCCGCGCTACAAGGGCAAGCGCATCCCCGCCTACGATATGATAAAATTCTCCATCACGACCCACCGCGGCTGTTTCGGAGGATGCAACTTCTGCACGATTGCCGCCCATCAGGGCAAATTCATACAGTCCCGTTCGCAGGAGTCGATAGTGGCGGAGGCGGAGCGCCTCAGCGAACTGCCCGACTTCAAGGGGAACATCTCCGACCTCGGGGCCCCCACCGCCAATATGTATATGATGGGGGGCAAGAACCGCGAGATGTGCGCCAAGTGCTCCCGCCAGTCGTGTCTCTATCCCAGGATGTGCCGCAATCTGGACAATTCCCACGAAAGGCTGCTGGCCCTCTACGACGCGGTGCTCTCCACGGAAGGTGTGCGCAACGCCTATGTGGGCAGCGGCATCCGCTACGACCTCTTCCTGGGCCCCGAAGGGTGCTACGACGCCACTTGCGAGAAATATCTGCGGGAGCTGATTGTGAAACACACCAGCGGGCGGCTCAAGGTGGCCCCCGAGCACACGCAGGACAATGTGCTCTCGGCTATGGGCAAGCCCTCGTTCAGGCTGTTCGAGGTGCTGCGCGACAAGTTCGACGAAATCTGCCGCCGCGAGCATCTGAAATACCAGCTGGTGCCCTACTTCATATCTGGCCACCCCGGCTGCGGAATGCGCGATATGGTGGCCCTATCGCAGAACAAGGCGCTCCGAGGGCTCTATATGGAACAGGTTCAGGACTTTACCCCGACTCCGATGACGGTGTCTTCGGTGATGTTTTATTCGGGGATGGACCCCCGCACTCTCAAGCCTCTGTTCGTGGAGCGGGATATTGAAAAAAAACGCAGACAAAAATTATACTTTTTCAAATAGTTTGTCTAATATTGCCTGCAAATAAGAACGATTTATATGCCTACAGCACCCGCAAAGAAAAGATTCGTAGTCAGCTACGACACGATGTCCCAGGATTTGAAAGACGCTTTTGACCGCAAGTACCCCCACGGCTACGCCGACTATATGGGGGATATCCTCAAAGTCGACAAACCCGACGGATCGTGCTTTCACGCGGTGCGCTTCCAGCCCGAGGCAGAAGATGGCCAGGTTTTGGACGACGCTCTCTATCTGGTCAAGATAAATGTCAACACCGACAATGTGGAGGAGGTCGAGAAAGAGCTCTTCGAAGACCACAGCGACGATGAGGGCGACGTGGACGGCGGCGATGTCCTGCCCGGCAACGACAACGACTTCAACACCCCTAACGACGAAGATTCTGACGAAGAATAATTCAAATCATCCGGGCGGCTTTCTTCTAAAGCTGCAGAATGCGCTCAAACATATGTCTGAGCGCAATTTGCTTTGGGTGCTCTCCATTGTGGTGGGCGTCCTCAGCGGCCTTGCGGCGGTGCTGCTCAAGCAGTCCATAGAGCTGATCTCCAATCTGGTGACTGGGGCCTTCCCCGGCAGGTACCACTGGTTTTATCTCATAACCCCCGGCGTGGGTATGCTGCTCTCGCTGCTGTTTGTCAGGTATGTCATCCGCGACAACATCGGCCACGGCGTGACCCGCGTGCTGCGGGCCATCTCCCGCAACGAGGCGCAGATAAAGCCCCACAACACCTTCTCGTCGCTGCTCGCCAGCTCGGTTACAATCGGTATGGGCGGCAGCGTGGGAGCCGAGGCCCCGATAGTATACACCGGCGCCGCCATCGGCAGCAATGTGGCGCGCGCGCTGGGGCTCTCTTACCGCCAGATGACGGTGCTGCTGGGCTGCGGCGCGGCAGGAGCCCTGGCGGGCATATTCAAGGCCCCCATCGCGGGCGTGCTGTTCACTCTGGAAATCCTGATGTTCAACATCTCGATGAGTTCGCTGCTGCCGCTGCTCTCCTCTTCGGTGGCGGCCACGATGGTCACCTATCTGCTGATGGGCAACACGGTGACCTTCTCCAGCAGCATAGTCCCCTTCGAACTTTTCAACATCCCCTATTATATTGCGCTGGGCATCGTCTGCGGCCTGGTGTCGCTCTATTTTCTGAGGACCACCCTCCGCATAGAGGACAAGTTGGGCAAGATGCGCAACCCCTACGTCAAGTGGATATTCTGCGCGGCGCTGCTGGGCGTGCTCATCTTCCTGTTCCCGCCCCTCTACGGAGAGGGGTATGACTCTCTGGAGACTATGCTCAACGGCAATGCGCTGCTCGACGCGCAGAGCATCCTGCCCAACTCCGTCTCGGGCAACAAATGGGCGGTGCTGCTCTTTTTCGTGGCTATTATGTTCACCAAGGTGTATGCCACCGCATTTACCAATGCCGGCGGCGGAGTGGGCGGAACCTTCGGCCCCACAATGTTCACCGGGGCTGTCACCGGCCTTGTGCTGGCCCGCTTTGTGGGCAACATCGGCCTGGCGCAGCTGCCCGAGGCCAACTTTGTGCTGGTGGGGATGGCGGGCCTTATGGCGGGGGTGATGCAGGCCCCGCTCACCGCGATATTCCTGATTGCGGAGATTTCCGGCGGATATGCGCTGATGTTCCCGCTGATGATAACCTCGCTCATCTCCTTTGCCACCATCCGCCTGTTCGAGCAGTATTCCATCTACTCCAAGCGCATCGCGCAGCAGGGCGAGCTGCTGACCCACGACAGCGACAAGGCGGTGCTCACGCTGCTGCACACCTCCGACTTCATTGAGACCGACTTCAAGCCTATCTGCATAGACAAGACCCTGGGCGACCTGGTCAAGATAATCTCCACCAGCAACCGCAACATAATCCCCGTGACCGACAGGGAGGGAATATTCCAGGGAATCGTGCTGGTGGATGACGTGCGCAAGTATATGTTCAAGGACGAGCTCTACGGCCGCATACACATCTACAACCTGGTGAAGGATGCCCCCGGCATACTCTCGGAAGACGAGCATATGGAGAGCGTTATGGACAAGTTCGAGAGCACGCAGGCGTGGAACCTGCCGGTGGTGGATGCCGCCGGGCGCTATGTGGGATTCGTGTCCAAGTCCAAAATCTTCTCTGCCTACAGAGACCAGCTGCATCAGGTATCCCATGAATGATCTGTACATAAAACATATCGCCGACACCCTGGGCATCAACCAGTGGCAGGCGCTGCACTGCGTGGAACTCCTTGCAGAAGGGGCCACCATCCCGTTCATCAGCCGCTACCGCAAAGAGCGCACGGGCGGCCTGGACGAGGTGCAGATAGGGCAGATAAAGCACTACTACGCATATTTCACGGAGCTTGACCGCCGCAAGGGGGCCATCCTCAAATCGATAGAAGAGCAGCAGGCTCTCAGCGACGAACTTCGCGCCAAGATAGAGGCGGAGGTTGACGCCACGGCCCTGGAGGACCTCTACCTGCCGTTCCGCCCCAAGAAGCGCACCCGCGCCTCGGTGGCGCGCGAACGCGGTCTGGAGCCCCTCGCCGACGCCTTTTTCTCTCTCAAATGCGCCGAACCCGAGGCTGCGGCGGCCAAATATGTCGGGGGCGAGGTGGAAGATGCCGCGGCCGCCGTGCAGGGGGCTTGCGACATAATCGCGGAGCGCATCAGCGAGATGCCCCGCGTGCGCCAGACGCTGCGCGACAGCTATCTCAAATGGGGACAGGTGCACAGCGTCCAGTCCCGCCAGGGGGCCAAAAAGGGGGAGGAGAGCGAGAAGTACCGCAGCTGGTTTGACCATCGCGAGCCCCTCGGCCGTATCGCCCCGCACCGCCTGCTGGCCATTCTGCGCGGCGCCTCCGAGGGGATTCTCTCGGTCAAGGTGGAGTCCGACGCAGAGCGCAACACAGACCGGATCTACAAGATCGCCTTTGACGGCCGCAAGGCCGCTTCGCGCGAGCTCTACAATATACTTCGCGCCGCCGCGGCCGACAGCTACAGCCGTCTGCTGCACCCTTCCATAGAGAATGAGGTGCTGCGTCAGGCCAAGGAGAAGGCCGACATCAGCTCCATAAAGGTGTTCGGCGAGAATCTGCGGCAGCTGCTGCTGGCCCCTCCCGTGGGGCAGAAGCGGGTGATGGCCATCGACCCGGGCTTCCGCACCGGCTGCAAGGTGGTCTGCCTCGATTCGCAGGGCAATCTGCTGCACAACGACGCAATATTCCCCCATCCGCCCGTCAACGAGCGCATCTCCTCTATGAAGAAGGTTATGGGGATGGTGGATAAATACGGCATCGAGGTCATCGCCATCGGCAGCGGCACCGCCGGGCGCGAGACGGAGAATTTCATAAAGAAGCTTCCTCTGCCCGAATCGATAGAGATTTACAGCGTGAGCGAAGACGGGGCGTCGGTATATTCCGCCTCCGAAACGGCGCGCCAGGAGTTTCCCGACTATGACGTCACGGTGCGCGGTGCGGTCTCCATCGGCCGCCGCCTTATGGACCCCCTCTCAGAGCTGGTCAAAATCGACCCCAAATCGATCGGGGTGGGGCAGTACCAGCACGATGTGGACCAGGGCCTGCTCAAGGAGGAGCTGGACAACACCGTGGAGAGCTGCGTGAACAGCGTCGGGGTCAACCTGAACACCGCCAGCGTGTATCTGCTGCAGTATGTCTCGGGCGTGGGGCCGGCTCTGGCGGGCAACATAGTGGAGTGGCGCAAGGCCAACGGCGACTTTGCCTCGCGTGCAGATTTGCTGCAGGTAAAAAGGCTGGGGGCCAAGGCGTTCGAGCAGTGCGCCGGCTTTCTGCGCATTGCCGGCGGCAGCAACCCGCTGGACAACTCCGCGGTGCACCCCGAGCGGTATGCTCTTGTGGAGCAGATTGCCCGCGACCTGAATGTCAGTGTAGCGGAGCTCATCGGCAACGAAGAGCTCTGCGGCAGAATCGACCTCGATAAATATGTGAGCGATGCGGTGGGGCTGCCCACCCTCAAGGATATACTCTCCGAGCTCAAGAAGCCGGGGCGCGACCCCCGCAGCGAGGCGCGTCAGTTCGCCTTCAGCGACGAAATCCACTCCATAGAGGATCTGCACGAGGGGATGGTGCTCCCCGGCCTGGTCACCAATATCACCGATTTCGGCGCCTTCGTGGACCTGGGCATCAAGCAGAACGGCCTCATCCACATCTCCCGTATGGGGCGCGGCGGCCGCGCTGCGCTCAAAATACAGCAGCCTGTGGAGGTCGTGGTGGAAAGCGTCGATCTCGGCCGGCAGCGCATCGGCCTGAGGTTGAATATGGAGAGATAATTTATTACCTTTGCCATTATGGTACAGGAATCCAAAATAGTCATAATCCCCACCTTTAACGAAAAGGAGAATATCGAGAAGATAATCCGCAAGGTCCGCTCTCTCGAAGGGGACTTCCACGTGCTGGTGATAGACGACGGTTCGCCCGACGGCACCGCCGGGATTGTTAAATCGCTTATGGTTGAGTTCCCCGGCTCGCTCTTCATAATAGAGCGCAGCGGCAAGCAGGGGCTCGGCACCGCCTATCTCACCGGCTTCCGCTGGGCTCTGGAGCACGGCTATGAGTACATCACCGAGATGGACGCCGACTTCTCCCACAATCCCGACGATTTGCCGCTGCTGGTGGAGGCTTGCCGGCAGGGGGGAGACGTGGCCGTGGGCTCGCGCTACTGCAACGGCATCAGCGTGGTCAATTGGCCCCTGCAGCGGGTGCTGATGAGCTATTTCGCCTCCAAATATGTCCGCTTTGTGCTTGGGATGAAGGTCAATGACACCACCGCCGGATTCGTGTGCTACAGCCGACGGGTGCTGGAGACCATCGACCTGGACGATGTGCGGATGAAGGGCTACGGCTTCCAGATCGAGATGAAGTACACCGCCTGCAAGCTCGGATTCAAGATAGTTGAGGTGCCCATAATCTTTGTGGACCGCAAGGAGGGGACATCCAAGATGAGCAGCAGCATTTTCGGCGAGGCGTTCTGGGGCGTGATGAAGCTCCGGTGCCGCAAATTCAAGAGGCGCGATGCAAAATAGACTGCTTTTAAAAAACGCACAGATAATCAACGAAGGTCTCTCCTTTAAAGGGGGGATTTTTGTATGCGGCGACCTCATCGCCGATATTTTCGACTATTCCCGGGAAGATGACGTGGAGCGCGAGAGGGCGCTGCAGGGGGTCCCGGTGCAGGACCTGGAGGGCTGTTGCCTGATGAGCGGAGTCATAGACGAGCACGTCCACTTCCGCGAGCCGGGGGCCACGCACAAGGGGTGCATCGCATCCGAGAGCGCCGCGGCGCTGCTGGGGGGCGTCACGTCGTATCTGGATATGCCCAACAACAACCCTCCCGCCACCGACGCTGCCGCATTGCGGGCCAAGATGGAGATCGCCTCGCGCGACTCCCGCGCCAATTACGGCTTCTATCTGGGGGCCACCGACACCAACCTGCCAGAAATCGAGAGGGCCCGGGAAATGGGGGCCTGCGCCGTGAAGGTGTTCTTCGGCTCCTCCACCGGCAATCTGCTTATGAGCGACGCCGAGGCGATAGAGCGGCTCTTCCGCCGCTCTCCCCTTATGATAGCCGCACATTGCGAGGACAATGCCGTCATCGCCGCCAATCTGGAGCGCTTCCGGCGGCAGTATGGCGATGACATCCCCGTGTCGGCCCATCCCCTGATCCGCAGCCGCGAGGCGTGCCTCTCCAGCACCCGGCGGGCGGTGGAGCTGGCGCTCAAGACCGGCGCCCGGCTGCACATAATGCACGTCTCCACGGCGGAGGAGGTGGAATATCTTGCCGATGTTATGCGCCGCAGCGACCGCGTCAGCGCCGAGACCTGCGTGCAGTATCTCTGGTTCTGCGATGCGGATTATGAGCGGTACGGGGCGCAGATCAGGTGCAATCCCGCCATCAAGAGCGCCTCGGACCGCAGCGCGCTCTGGGACGGGGTCCGCAGCGGGGTGCTCTCGGCAATCTCCACCGACCACGCGCCGCATCTCCCCGCAGAGAAGCAGGGCAGTTATATGCAGGCGGCCGGCGGCATCCCGCTGGTGCAGTATTCGCTGCCGATGATGCTGGAGAAGGTCTCGCAGGGGGTCATCTCCCTGCCTATGGTGGCCGAGAGGATGTGTCACGCCCCGGCGCGGCTCTTTTCGATAGAGCGGCGCGGCTTTATCCGCAAGGGGTATTATGCCGACCTGGTCGTGTTCAAAATGGGGTGCCCGTCTGATGTGCCGCCCGCTTCCCGCTGCGGCTGGAGCCCCCTCACGCGCTTTTCCAATACCATTGTGCGCACCTTCGTGAATGGCACGCAGAATCGCGGGAGGAGTTTAGAGTTTAGAGTTTAGAGTTTAGATAATAAGTCCGAATTGCTGCTTCACGGGGTCCATTACAAACGAGCTCTGCACCGAGCTCAGGCTCTCGACGCGCCCCAGCACATTCAGAATGAACTGATTGTAATATTTCATATCCGGCGCGTGGATTTTGAGCAGATAATCATACTCCCCGGAGATGTTGTAGCACTCCGTCACCTCGGGAATCTCCCTGATCTTCCGCACAAAATGGTCTGCGATGTCGGCGTTGATGCTCTTGAGCTTGACGCTGCAGAACACGATGAACCCCAGATTCAGCTTCTCCGCATTAAGCACGGCGGTGTACTTGGTGATGTACCCTTCATTCTCCAGCCGCTTGAGCCGCTCATATACCGGTGAGGGGGAGAGATGCACCTTTGCCGAGAGTTCCTTGTTGGTGATGCGGGCATTGTCCTGCAGCGCCCGCAGAATCTGAATGTCGATATTGTCCAGCCTGGTTTCCATAACATTTTCTGCCGTCTCTTGCGCGGTCCGGTCTTTACTTGCTGATTATTCTGCAAAAATAGAAAAAACCTGCAACATTTTCTGAATATTTGCTTTTCCTTGGCAGATAATCGCGGAACATAGACCTTTGCTGCAACAAACAAATGCAATGGTTATGAAAGCAAAACTCCACTTTGAAACACTCCAGCTCCACGCAGGGCAGGAGAATGCCGACCCTGCAACCGACTCCCGCGCGGTCCCCATATATCAGACCACATCATACGTATTCCACAACTGCGACCACGCCGCAGCCCGATTCGGTCTCCGGGACGCGGGTAACATCTACGGCCGCCTGACCAACTCCACCCAGGATGTGTTTGAACGGCGCATAGCCGCCCTCGAGGGGGGAGTGGGGGCCCTTGCGGTGGCCACAGGCGCCGCCGCGGTCACCTATTCGCTGCTCAACCTGGCGGGCGCTGGCGACCACATTGTCTCTGCCAAGACCATCTACGGCGGCACCTACGACCTGCTGCAGCACACTCTGGTCCCCTACGGCATCTCCACCACATTCGTGGATCCTTGTGACCCGGCCAACTTCGAGCGGGCGATACGGCCCGACACCAAGGCGGTCTTCATAGAGGGCTTCGGCAACCCCAACTGCAATCTGATTGACATAGACGCCGTGGCGGCCGTTGCCCACGCGCACAAAATCCCGCTGGTGATAGACAATACCTTCGCAACTCCCTATCTGCTGCGCCCCATCGAGCACGGCGCCGACGTTGTGGTGCACTCCGCCACAAAGTTCATCGGCGGCCACGGCACGACCCTGGGCGGCGTGATAATCGATTCGGGCAAGTTCGACTGGAAGGCGTCGGGCAAGTTCCCGCAATTCACGACTCCCGAGGCCAGCTACCACGGCATCGTGTTCGCCGACGCGGCGGGTGAAGCCGCCTACATCACCCGCATCCGCGCCATACTGCTGCGCGACACCGGCGCCACAATCTCCCCCACAAGCGCCTTCTGCCTGCTGCAGGGGCTTGAGACCCTCTCGCTGCGCGTGGAGCGCCACGTGGAAAATGCCCTCAAGGTGGTGGAGTTCCTCTCACATCACCCCAAGGTGCGCCGCGTCAACCATCCCTCGCTCCCCTCGCATCCCGACCACGAGCTCTACAAGCGCTATTTTCCCAATGGCGGCGGCTCCATCTTCACCTTCGAGATAGAGGGCGGACAGGCGGAGGCCTTCAGATTCATTGACTCGCTGCAGATTTTCTCGCTGCTGGCAAATGTGGCCGACGTCAAGTCGCTGGTGATCCACCCCGCCACCACCACCCACTCGCAACTCACCGAAGCCGAACTCAATTCGCAGGGAATCTATCAGAACACGGTGCGCCTCTCGATAGGCACCGAGCACATCGACGACATCATAGCCGATTTGAGCCAGGCTCTGGACAGAATTTAGTCAGAATTGATACCTTTGCCTTATGGCTAAAATATATGATTCCGTGCTGGACCTCATCGGGGGCACCCCGCTGGTCCGCCTGGGCGCGATAAGCGCCAGATATTCCCTCAAGGCCGACCTGCTGGCCAAGGTGGAGTACTTCAACCCCGCCGGCAGTGTCAAGGACCGCGTGGCCCTCGCAATGGTGCAGGACGCCGAGCGGCGCGGCCTGCTCCGCCCCGGGGCCACCATAATCGAGCCCACCAGCGGCAATACCGGGGTGGGACTGGCCCTGGTGGCTGCGGTGCGCGGCTACCGCCTGATTCTCACGATGCCCGAGACTATGAGCCTCGAGCGCCGCAAGCTGCTGCAGGCCCGCGGCGCCGAGATTGTGCTGACTCCCGGCGCCAAAGGGATGGCAGGTGCCATCGCAAAGGCAGATGAGCTGCGGAGTGCAATCCCCGGCAGCATAATTCTGGGGCAGTTCTCCAATCCCGCCAATCCTGCGGCGCACGAAGAGACCACGGCTGCAGAAATATGGGCCGACACCGGCGGCGCCGTGGACATATTCGTGGCGGGTGCGGGCACCGGCGGCACCGTCAGCGGCACCGCCCGCGGACTCAAGGCGCGCAAGAGCTCTGTGCAGGCGGTGGCGGTGGAGCCGGCCGGCAGCGCGGTGCTCTCCGGCGGCAGTGCCGGCCCCCACAAGTTGCAGGGCATCGGCGCGGGCTTTGTCCCGGACAATTTTGACCGCAGCGTTGTGGACGAGATAATCCCCATTACCGATGACGAGGCCTTTGCCGCCGCCCGCGAACTCTCTGCGGCGGAGGGACTGCTGGTGGGCATAACCTCCGGCGCCGCCCTCTCGGCCGCCATCCGCGTCGCCTCAAGGGCAGAGAACGAGGGCAAAACCATCGTGGTGCTGCTGCCCGACACCGGAGAGCGCTATCTTTCCACAGAACTTTTTGCTGCGGAATAGCCGATAATCGGTTTTTTGGTGTACTTTTGGGCGCTATGTACACCAATATCACCCGTCAGGCGCAGACTGTCGTGGAACAGTGCCGCGCGATTCTCTTCCCCGCCATAATCGGCGGTGGGGAGCCTCAGTTTGACCCCGTGGCCGTCTCTGCAATGCAGAGCGCCCTTTCCGGAGCCATCCGCAGCTGTTGCAGCCTGACTGGGAGCGAACTGGACTACCTGGGCGTCGCCGCCCGCTTTGCCGGGCAGCTGGCTCCCCTTTCAGAGGCCCTCTCAAAGGATGTCCTGGCCACCTACAACGGCGACCCGGCGGCCGAGTCGCTCTGCGAAGTGGTGATGTGCTACCCCGGCATCAAGGCCATCAGCAGCTACCGCATCGCCCACTGCCTCTATCAGGAGGGGGTGCCGGTGCTGCCGCGCGTCATCACCGAGCTGGCCCACAGCGAGACGGGCATCGACATCAACCCCGCCGCCACCATCGGCAGCTCGTTTGCCATCGACCACGGCACCGGCGTGGTGATCGGGGCCACCGCCATTCTGGGCAACAACATCAAGCTCTACCAGGGGGTGACCCTCGGGGCCAAGAGCTTCCCGCTGGATGCCGACGGCAACCCCGTTAAGGGGATTCCCCGCCATCCGATTCTGGAAGACAACGTGATTGTCTATTCCAACGCCACCATCCTGGGGCGCATCACCATCGGCCACGACGCCGTCATCGGAGGCAACATCTGGGTCACCGGCGATGTGGCGCCCGGCACTCGGGTCGTGCAGTCCAAGACCAAGATTTCATAAAAAAAGAGGGTGACCGTCTGGCCACCCTCTTCTGTTATGGGTCGGGATTCTACTCCATTCCGGGGTTCTGAATCAGATTGCCGTTGCTGCGGTTGATTTCGTCGCGGGGGATGGGTGCAAAGTACATCTTGTTGTCCCACTTGCGGTTTTCGCGATACTTCAGGCTCTGAACATAGTAGTTGTAGTCCCAAGTATTCTCGTCGTAGCTGTAGGGCTTGTACGCTGTCTTGCCGTCTTTCAGGCGTGCGTAAATCAGGATGCCGGTGAGCTCTTTGCTGTTGGTCTCGGGAGCTATCATCCAGCGGCGTACGTCGTAATAGCGGGACTCTTCGTATGCCAGCTCGATGCGGCGCTCGTGACGCAGGAACTCACGCATGTTCTCCTGGTCGAAAGCCTGGCCGCGGGCTGCGAGGGCTGTCTTGGTGTCGACATTGCCGACGCGTTTGCGGATGGCGTCAAGATATTTGACAGCTTCGTCAAGTTCGCCAAGCTCTATGCTGGCCTCAGCTGCAATCAGGTACATCTCCGCCAGACGGAAATAGGTCCAGGGAACAATCTGATAGATGAACTCGCCGTCAACAGTCTCATCCACAAGTTTGCGCTCGTAGTAACCTGTAAAGCTGCCGTGGTGAGGCTCTACCGGAGAATAGCGGGTGTCGATGCCGTTCATTCCGGTGAATGTGATTTTTTCCTCGTTGGGCAGAGTCACTTCAACATCCGAGTTGCCGTCGGTAACCTCATAGAAACCGCACTGCAGTTCTCCAAGGGGAGAAGGATCCAATTCTTTCGTGTCGGCAGGGCGTGCACGGCCCCAAGTGGAACCGTCATAACCGATAGTTGCATAGAAGCGGGGTTCGCGACCTACGTAAGGGTTCTCGGTCTGATGATCTCCCACTTTCGTCAGCCCCTTGGGCAGGGAACCGTCTTCGTTCTCATAAGCCATAACCAGGTCCTGGCTGGGAGTGACGCCTCCGAATCCGTGATAACCATTGGGGTTGTCCTGTCTCGAAAGCCAGTTGCAAGTTCTGTAAGTCTGAGTGCCGAACTGGCGGATCCAAATCTGCTCGCTGTTCTCAGTGATGATGATGTCATCCCATTTCGCTGCTCTCTCGGCAACTGTGCCCTGTGAGCAGTCCTGCAGTTCGTAGAGGCCGCAGTTGATAACCTCTTTGGCAGCTTCGCGGGCAGCGCGGTAGGTGGCTGCGCGGTCGCCGTTGAACTGGTTGCAGGCCAGTGTGTTCACGGTGCGGTCTGCATAGAGGGGGCTGGCTGCGTGCAGCTGTGCGCGGGCTTTCAGAGCGGTTGCCGCATAGCGGGTCGCACGGCTTTTTGCAGAGTCATCGGTGGTGGCGGGCAGGCACTGCTCGGCAACTTCGCAGTCGCTGATAATCTGTGCAAGCACTTCGTCGATATTGGAGCGGGGAACGGTCATCTTGTCTACCTCGTCCATATCCATCGCCTCAAGTATCAGAGGCATGCCGCCGTAGCCGCGCATCATGTTGGTATAGACGAATGCACGCAGGAAGTATGCCTCTCCCTTCATCCATTGAACATCGTAACCGTCTTTTTCGGGCACGTTGTCAATATTCTGGATGACATTGTTGGCATAGCGGATCGCCTTGAAGCGCCAGTTCCAGGAGAAGGGGCAGTAGCGGTTATTGTTGTACCATCCCAAATAGCTGCTGTTGATGCTGGCCTCGTTTATCACGGTCTGCTCCGCAAGTTCATTCTGGTCTTCCGGGTTGTAGTAGGCATCGTCTGTCAAGCCGGTGGTGGAACTCTCTTCCATGCCGTGGCCGACATAATTGTAGATGTTGTTCACAGCGGCCTGAGCCAGCGCCGCATCGGAAAAGATTGCGGCAGACGAATATTCATTAGTGGGGATTATGTCCATGAATCCCGAGCAGGAGGTAAGGGTGGCCGCCGTCCCTGCCATCAGTAATGCTAATGCTGATTTATATGATTTTTTCATAAAGCCTGAAATTTAGAATGTGATGGTTGCACCAAAGTTCAAAACCCGTCTCAGAGGATAGCCGTAGCCGTTTCCTCCCGCTTCCGGGTCAATAATCTTGATTTTGCTGAAGGTGAGCAGGTTGGAACCGTTGAAGTAAACGCGCAGGTTGGAGATGCCTGCCTGGCGGATTGCGGGCATATTGAAGTTATAGCCGATCTCCAGGTTTTTCAGGCGGACAAAGTCATTGTTGTAAAGGAAGTAAGTGTTGGAGTTGGCTGCCCAATACTGGTTGCCTTTGTTATATACGCGCGGATAATCATGGCTGGGATTCTCTGCTGTCCAGCGGTTGTCGTAGATGCTGGTGAAGAAGTTTCCGGACTCGCCGCTGTTGTTGTCAAAGATGTAGGTTACTGATCCGAACGAACCCTGGAAGAGAACGGATATGTCAAAGTTGCGCCAAGCGGCGTTCAGTGTGAGGCCTGCAACCAGACGGGGCTCGCTGCTCTTGTTTATGCGGATGCGGTCGTCGGCATTTATCTTGCCGTCTTCGTTGACATCCTTGAACTTGATGTCGCCGGGCTGAGCATTCGCCCATTTGGCCTCGGTGGCGTCAACTTCTGCCTGATCGTAGAACACGCCGTCATATACATAATAGAGGCTTGTACCGGTGGGGTGGCCTGTGGAGAGCTGATAGTCGGGAGCGCCCGGAGTCTCGTCCCAGAAGAGGATCTTGTTCTTTGCGTAGGTCATGTTGAATGATACGCCGTAGTCAAAGTCCTTCACGCGGTCTTTCCAGGAGATGAGGGCCTCGACGCCGCGGTTGCACATCTCACCGAGGTTCTCGGAAGGCAGTGTGATACCTGACAGGATGGGGAGGGATGCGTTGCGGGTGATGAGCATATTGGTGCGCTTGTGGTAGAAGACGTCGCCCTCGAAGCTGAGTCTGTTGTTCAGGAACTTGGCCTCCAGACCGAGGTCATAGGTAGTGCCGACTTCCCAGGTTACATTGGGGTTGGCGGTGCGGGACGGCTGCAGGGCCTTCTCGTAAGTGCCGCCGAAGATATAGTCGATATTGGTGCCGTAAGTCTCCAGATACTGGTTGGCGCTGATGGCGTCGCTACCGGTCTGGGAAATGGAGCCGCGGAGTTTTGCATAGCTTATGAAGCCGAGCTTCTCTTTCCACCAGTCCTCATCGGATGCTCGCCAAGCCAGCGAGATGCCGGGGAAGTAGCCGAAGCGTTTGTCCTTGGGGAATTTGTAGGAACCGTCCACGCGCCAGATGTACTCAGCGATGTATCTCTCCTTGTAGTTGTATGACAGACGGCCGAAGTAGCTCATTCTCGCCCACTCGTAGGTATTGCCGCCGTTGTTCATTTCAGACTGTCCGCCGAGGTCCATATCGTCCAGTGCGTCGGAGAGGAAGTATTTGCGGAATGCGTAGAGATAACCCTGACTGCCGCGTTCAGCCTCAACGCCTGCGGTGGCAATGATGGAGTGGTTGCCGAATGTGCGGTCATAGTTGATCAGGGCATTGGCCATCCAGGATGTCTGGTCATACTGTTTCTGGGTGAGCTCGGGAGTCTCGGGCCCTTTCTTTACCGGAGTGAGCTTGTGCTCTGCGGAACCGTCCCAGGAGTAGAGGTACCAGGGTTTGGAGAAACTCTTGTACATATTGAAGTACTTGTCGTAGGTGCCGGTGGCGCTCACGCTCAGACCTTCAACCCAGGGGATCTTGATATTCACCTTCGCTGTATTCTGGATGTAATAGGATTTTTCCCTGTTGTATCCGGTCTTGTCGGTGCCGATCACGACGGGGTTGTTGCCGCCTTCAAGGTCGGGACCTACTTCGCCAGTGGGCCAATAGCCGGGGATTGTCGGCTTGGTGCGCACATAATACTGCCAGATGTCATAGGTGTTTCTGGTCGGGTTCTTGCGGTCCTCAAGGCGGCTGACGTTCGAGTAACTGATGTCGATGTACTTGTTGACCTTCGCGTCGATGTTGGCGCGCACGCTGTATTGATCGTAGCGGTTTGCGGAGTTCTTGTAGATGCCGTCCTCACCGTTGGCCGAGAAGTTCAGATAATACTTGACATCGTTGGAACCGCCGCTCAGGCCGACTTCGTGACGATAGGTGGGGGAGACTTTCTTGAGGCCCTCTTCAAACCAGTTGGTGTTGGGGTGGCCCCAAGGGTCGGATCCGTCCTGGAACATCTGAAGGTCTGCCGCAGTGTAAACGGGGCTGCCACCGGAATTGGTGTTGATTTCATTTACCAGAGTAGCATACTGGTAAGCGTCGCACATTGACGGAAGGCGTGTGGCGGAGGAGATACCGAAGTTGCCCGAATAGGTAACCGAAGGCTTGCCCTCTTTGCCGCGTTTGGTGGTGACCAGGATGACGCCGTTGGCTGCACGGGAACCGTAGATGGCCGCCGATGCATCCTTCAGCACCGAGATGGACTCGATTTCGCTGGGGTTCAGGCGGTCCAGACCGCCGGCACGGCCGGCAACTCCGTCGATAACCACGAGGGGACTGTTGTCGCCCAGGGTGTTTGTACCGCGGATGCGGAGGGTGGTTCCGCCCTGGCCGGGCTCGTCAGAACGCTGATAGCCGATGACGCCGGGCATGCGGCCGACAATCGCGTTGGAAACGTTGGCGGTGGGGGAGGCCTTGAGAGCATCGCCCTTTACGGTTGCAACAGAACCGGTGGCGGTGATCTTCTTCTGGACGCCGTAGCCTACGACCACCAGTTCGTCCAGCATCTCGGTGTCTTCCTGGATTGTGATATTATAAGTGTCACTCTCGCCGATTGTGATCTCCTGGGTCTTGAAGCCCATGAACGAAACCACCAGAGTGCCGCCTGCAGGGACGCCGTTGATTGTGAAATTACCGTTCGAGTCGGTGGTGGTGCCCAGGGAGGTCCCCTTGACAATCACGTTTACTCCGACTGCGGGATAGCCGGTCTGATCAACGACAGTACCGGTGATCCTCTTTGCTTTCTGCGGGAGATCGAGTGATGTTTCTTCCGCGTTCAGGGTCTCGGCCCAGCTGGGAGCCGTGCCCGTCAAGCCCAGCAATACTGCGCCAGCGACGCAGATCGAGGCTTTGATTCTAGGATTAAAACATTTCATAGAGTGTTTGGTTTGGTTGTAATGTTGTGCCAGGCGCTCAAAAACTTTCGCTTAGCGTTTACTAAATTAAACATATATTTCCGCTCAAACAAGCCCCACAGCCGCTTTTGATGGCATCTTGCAATATTTATTTCACATTTTTTTGAAAAAGATTTGGAGGGAAAGAAAAGATTACTACCTTTGC
>CAZIUO010000006.1:0-49695 GCA_964542575.1 uncultured Muribaculaceae bacterium | reverse complement strand
ACGAAGCATCTGATGCGCCAAAACACTCTAAACTCTCAACACTCAACTCTACACTTCTTGTGTTATATTTGCAATATGCTAAGCACGCTTAAGAAATACTGGGGCTACGACGCGTTCAGGCCCAGGCAGGAGGAAATCATCGCCAGTGCGCTGGAGGGGAGGGACCTGCTGGCGCTGCTCCCCACCGGGGGCGGCAAAAGCATCTGTTTCCAGGTGCCCGCGATGATGAAAGAGGGGATTTGCATAGTGGTGTCGCCGCTGATTGCGCTGATGAAGGACCAGGTGGAGAACCTGCGCGCCAAGGGGATTCCTGCGCTGCTGGTCTGCGCCGGAATGTCCCGCCGGGAAATCGACATAGCGCTGGACAATGCCGTCTACGGGCAGTACAAATTTCTGTACGTATCGCCCGAGCGGCTCCGCTCCGATATGTTTCTGGCGCGCGCGGCCAAGATGAACGTCAACTATCTGGTGGTGGACGAGGCGCACTGCATCTCGCAGTGGGGCTATGACTTCCGCCCCGAATATCTGATGATAGCCCAGGTGCGCGACAAAATCAGCGGCACCGCCTTCGGGGGGCATCCGCCGGTGCTGGCCCTCACCGCCACAGCCACAAGAGCGGTGGCCGACGACATAATGGAGAAGCTCGCCTTCTGCGAGAAGAACCTCATAGTGTCGGGATTCGAGCGGCCCAACCTCTCTTACTGCGCCCGCGAATGCGAAAACAAGCTGGGGCAGGTGCTCAAGGTGTGCCGCGGCGTGCCGGGCTCGGGCATAGTGTATGTCTCCCGCCGCAAAAGCGCGGAGGAGGTCGCCGCCTTTCTGCAGAGCCAGGGGGTGGATGCGGCCGCCTACCACGCCGGGATGAACGGCAAGGTGCGCGCCGCCGTGCAGGATGCCTGGAAACGGGGCGAGAAGCGGGTGATAGTCTCCACCAACGCCTTTGGAATGGGCATCGACAAGGGGGACGTGCGCTTCGTGTGCCACTATGACTTGCCGCAGTCGCCCGAGGCCTACTTTCAGGAGGCGGGGCGCGCGGGGCGCGACGGCAAGCTGTCGTATGCGCTGCTGATATGGAACAACTCCGACGTGCGGCGGCTGCAGCAGATACTCGAGACCACCTATCCGCCGCTGGAATACATCAAGGATATCTACCAGAAGGTGCACAACTTTCTGGAGGTCCCCTACGAGCAGGGGAAGGACCGCGGCTTCAAATTTGACCTGGCCGCCTTTGCAAAGCAGTACAAGCTGCAGAGCGCCAAGGCATACTATGCCATCAAATACATCGAGATGTCGGGCTACTGGACATTGACCGAGGAGCTGGACATCCCCTCGCGGCTGTCGATTCTGGTGTCGCGCGACGCCCTCTACGGCATACAGCTGGATTCGGCCGAGACCGACGCCTTTCTGAAGGTGCTGATGCGGATGTACGAGGGGCTGTACAACGGCTATGTGAGCATAGACGAGGAGCGCATCGCGCAGGTGGGCAGATATTCTGTGCTGGCGGTGGAAAAGAAGCTCAAGTGGCTCGCTTCCAGGGGAATCCTGCGGTATATCCCCAAAGTGACCTCACCGATGCTCTATCTGGGGGGCGAGCGGCTCTATCCGGAGAACCTGAGGCTGGACAAGCGGGAATATGACGAGCGGGTGGGGCGCTACAAGACGCGCCTGGACGCCATAGTCGGGTATGCCAAAAACACCGGCCGCTGCCGCAGCCAGATGCTTCTGGAATATTTCGGGCAGACGGAGAGCGCCCCCTGCGGGGTGTGCGACTGGTGCCGTTCGCAGAAAAACTAATCTTCTTTGGGGGCGGGGTATCCGACGCTCTGCACAAGGGTGATGACTTCGCAGGGCGCGAGGCGCAGCTTTGCGGCCAGCTCTTCTTTCGGTATCAGGGCGCGGGCCACTGTGCTGAGGCCCCAGGCGGCGCAGAAAAGGTAGATGTTCTCGCAGATGAAGCCGGCGTTGGCGTAGATGGCCTCGGTGATGCCCTGCGCATCTTTGCCGGTGACTAAAGCGGTGTCGGCCACAAGGGCGATCTCCACCGGGGCGACCCCCACGAATGGCTGGACGCCGGTGGCGGCGCGCAGGTCCTCTTCCGATACTTGATGCAGCGAGTGTGCGGCGGCATCGTAGGTGTAAACCCCGGATTTTAGAAATATGAAGGCCGTGATTTCCTGACGGTTGCAGGAGGAGGGGGCGGTGCGCCCTTTGCGGCGGTTGATTCCCCACGCTGCCCAGAGCAGGTTGGAGAGGGTCTGCAGGTCAAGCTCTCTCGAGGGGTCGAAGTCGCGGCCGCTGCGGCGGCGGGCAAAGACCTCCATCACGGGCATTCCGCCTTCGCGCGAAGCCTCGGGCAAGATTATGTCGGCGTTCATTTCTCTTTAAAGGATATTGAGTGACTGTTCTTTGATTTTCTCCAGCTCGGCCTTCATCTTGACCACGGTCTTCTGGATTTCCGCGTGGTTGGCCTTGCTGCCCAGGGTGTTGATTTCGCGCCCCATCTCCTGCGCTATGAAGCCCAGCTTCTTGCCGGGGAACTCCTCTTCGCGCGCCACCTGGCGGAAGTAATTGCAGTGCTGGCGCAGGCGGACCTTCTCTTCGTTGATGTCGAACTTGTCCACATATATTATTATCTCCTGCTCCAGGCGGTTGCCGTCTATCTGGCCGCGCATCTCCGCAAGGCGGGATTCGAGGCGGCTGCGGACGGTGGCGATGCGCTCGTCTTCGCGCGCCTCCACCTCGGGAATCAGCGACTCTATGGTGTCGACCTTGGAGAGGACATCCCGCTCGAGGGCGGCCCCTTCGGTGGCGCGGAACTTGTCGAGATTCTCCGCAGCAGTCTTGATGGCGCAGAAGAGCTTCTCCCAGTTCTCGCCCGAGAGGTCCTCCTTTGCGCTCTGCAGCACGTCGGGCATACGCACGGCGCTTGTCAGGATGCTGTCGGCGGCATCTGCCCAGCGGGTCCCTTCGAGGGCGGCGGAAATCTGCTCCAGATAATTGCGGAGCACGGCCGCGTCGATGGTGGAGGCGGCGCTGCCGGCGCTCTTCTCCACGGTGATGAAGAGGTCGATGGTGCCCCTGTTGAGGCGGCTCACCAGCCACTGGCGGGTCTCCATCTCCTTTTCGCGGGGGATGAGGGAGGTCTTGAGGGAAATGTCCGCCGCCTTGCCGTTGACGCTGCGCAGCTCCACGATGTATTTGCTGTTGTCTATTGTGGTCTCGGCCTTGCCGTAACCTGTCATTGATTTGATCATAAATTCGATTTTGGTGTAAAACTATCCCAATTTTACTATTTTTGCAAATTCGAATCAAAACATAAGATATGGAAGAGCGTACCAACAATTTCCTTGAAGATATCATAGAGGCCGATCTGGCCAGCGGAAAGCATAAATCCATAATGACCCGTTTCCCGCCGGAACCCAACGGCTACCTGCATATCGGCCACGCAAAGAGCATCTGCCTGAACTTTGGCCTCGCCAAGAAATACGGCGGTGCCACCAACCTGCGCTTTGACGACACCAACCCCGTGAAGGAGGATACAGAATATGTGGACTCCATCAAGGAGGACATCAAGTGGCTGGGTTTTGAGTGGGCAAACGAATTCTACGCATCCGACTATTTTGACCAGCTCTACGAGTGGGCCGTGGTTCTGATAAAGAAGGGGCTGGCCTATGTCGACGACCAGAGCCAGGAGGAGATCCGCCTGGGCCGCGGCACAGTGACCACTCCGGGCAAGGAGAGCCCCTGGAGGAACCGCTCCGTGGAGGAGAATCTCCGCCTCTTCGAGGAGATGAAGGAGGGCAAGTATCCCGACGGCGCCAAGGTGCTGAGGGCCAAAATCGATATGGCGCACCCCAATATGCTGCTGCGCGACCCTCTGATGTACCGCATAATCCACGCAAGACACCACCGCACCGGAGACAAGTGGTGCATCTATCCGATGTACGACTTCGCCCACGGGCAGTGCGACTCCATAGAGCATATAACCCATTCCATCTGCACCCTGGAATTTGACGTGCACCGTCCGCTGTATGACTGGTTCATAGAGCATCTTGACATATTCCCCTCGCATCAGTATGAGTTCGCCCGCCTGAACCTCACCTACACGGTGATGAGCAAGCGCAAGCTGCTGGAGCTGGTGCGCAACGGCTATGTAGACGGCTGGGACGATCCCCGAATGCCAACGATCTGCGGTATCCGCCGCCGCGGCTATACCCCCGAGTCCATCAGGATGTTTGCCGACAAGGTGGGCGTGGCCAAGAGGGACAACATCATAGACCTCTCCCTTATGGAGTGGTGCCTGCGCCAGGACCTCAACGAGCGCTCCAACCGCTATATGGCGGTGCTCAACCCCGTCAAGCTGGTGGTGGACAACTGGGAGGACGGCAAGGTGGAGTGGTTTGAGGCTCCGCTGAATCCCGCCGATCCCGACGGTGCAAAGCGCCGCGTCCCCTTCAGTAAAGAGCTCTACATAGAGCGCGAGGACTTTATGGAGGAGGCTCCCAAGAAGTATTTCCGCCTGAAGCCCGACGGAGAAGTGCGCCTCAAATACACCTATATTGTAAAGTGCACCTCCTTTAAGAAGGATGCCGAGGGCAATGTCACCGAAATCCACTGCGAATATGACCCCGCATCCAAGCCCGGGGCAGGGGAGTGGCGCAGCGTCAAGGGGACCATCCACTGGGTGTCTGTCGCCCACGCCGACAAAATCGAGGCGCGCCTGTTCGACACCCTCTTTACCGAGGAGCAGATGGGCTCCATCCCCGAGGGAGTGGACTACAAGGATTATCTCAACCCCAACTCGCTGGTGATCACCAGCGCATACGCCGAGCCCGCGCTCAAGGATGACAAGAGCGGCATCGCCGTGCAGTTCGAGCGTCTCGGCTATTTCGCGCACGACCCCAAGAACGGCGCCTGGAACAAGGCTACCGGCCTGCGCGACTCGTTTAAAGTAAACAAATAGGCTATTTCTTGATTACGGCCGCAATGTCCAGGGCCACCATGTTATGCGTGGTGGCCACAACTGGCATTATGTCGGCACGCTCGATTTCCGGGGCGAACTCGCACAGGGCCGAGAGACGGCGCAGTGTGTCCACGAACAGCACTTCGTTGAGGTGGAAATCCCCCTTGACGCGGCCGAATGCGCGCATCGCCTCCACTTTGGTGACGGGCATCGTGCAGGAGATGAACAGCTCGGGCCGCTCCGCGCTGGAGGGGTAGGTGCCGCAGAGCACCAGATGGCCGTATTTTGCGCTGCGGCGGATGCCGAAGTAGGCGCGGGCTCCCGCCAGCGAGGGGCTCAGCAGCACCCCCTTGGCGTCGGAAGAGCGCATCAGGCGCAGGAATTCGAGTTTCATCGTGTTCTCGTCGGTGATGTTCTCCACAACTTCCGGCTCGAGCGCGTCGTGCACGGCGATGCTCTGCATATTTATGGGGTAACCGATGTCGATGGCGGAGATTTTGGCCTCCAGGGCGCTGGTGGCGATGAAGGTCTTCTGGCGGACTATGCCGATTGCGTCCAGCAGACGGAGCGCCTGCTCCTGCGGCAGAGGGCCGTCCTGGGCCTTTGAAACGATGCCGCGGAGAATTTCCTTGTCCACGGGAGGGTAGCAGCTCTCTGCGCTGCCGCTCACTATCAGATTGTCTGATGTTATTGCCGGAATCCTGATCATAGCATCAAAATTAGCAGATTTTTTTTACCTTTGAAAAATTTTGCACACATCAGGCGTTATGCGTAATATTCTTGACTATGATTCGGTGGAATTGAGCCCCAACGGCCGGGATCTGATAATCCTGGACCAGTCGCTGCTGCCCAATCAGGAGAAGTTCCTGCACTTGACCACGGCGGAGCAGGTGTTCTACGCCATCACGCTGCTCAAGGTGCGCGGCTCGCACGCCATAGGTATGGCGGGAGCCTTTGGCCTGGCGATGTGTATGAACCGCTTCAAGGCGCGCAACCTGCAGGCCTTTGACAAGGAGTTCCTGAGGGTCAAGCGCTACCTCTACATCTCCCGCCCCACGGCGGTGAACTTGATGTGGACGCTGGACCGTATGGAGCGCTGCTATTACGAGGCGGAGGAGGAGGCCCAGGACAAGAGCGACTTTGAGGTGATGCGCATAATCCGCGAGCGGCTCACAGCCGAGGCGCGGGCCATCAAGCTTGAGGATATCCAGAAGAATCTGGCGATTGCCGAGGCGGGCTTCTCTCTGCTGAAGCCGGGCAGCGGCATTCTGACCTACTGCAATGCGGGGCATCTGTCGACGTCGAGATACGGCACGGCGCTGAGCCCCATTTATTATGCCCAGCAGAAGGGGTATATGCCCAAGGTCTTCTGCTGCGAGACCCGCCCGGCGCTGCAGGGCTCCCGCCTGACGGCGTTTGAGCTGACCAAGGCGGGGATTGACGCCACCCTTATCTGCGACAGCGCCGCCTCCGAAGTGATGCGCCGCGGCAAGATAGACATCGTCTTTTTCGGCTGCGACCGCGTGGCCGCCAACGGCGATGTGGCCAACAAGGTGGGCAGCAGTATGGTGGCCATCCTGGCCAAGCATTACGGCATCCCCTGCTATGCGCTGGGACCCGTCAACAACATCGACTTCCAGACCCCTACCGGCGCCGACATCGTGATTGAGGAGCGGCCCGCGTTCGAGGTCACCGATATGTATTTCGAGAAACCCGTCGCCCCCAAGGGGACGAAAGTGTACAACCCGGCGTTTGACATTACCCCTGCGGAACTGCTCTCGGGCATAATCACCGAGAAGGGGATTCTCGCCCCCGGAGAGCTGGGCAAACTTAAGCAGATGTAGGGCATAATGACAAGGTTTCTGAGTCTTTCGAGCGGCAGCAACGGCAACTGCTATTACCTGGGCAACGACAAGGTCTCGATGCTGATAGACTTCGGCATCGGCGGCCGCACGGTGGGGCGCCGGCTTGCTTCGCACGACATCAGCATCCAGGATGTGGATATGGTGCTCATAACCCACGAGCATATGGACCACATCCGCTATCTGGGAGGCTTCACCGAGAAGTTCCACAAGGCGGTGTACACCACCGCCGCGCTGCACAAGGTGCTGGACCGGCACTTCTGCACGGTGGGCAAGCTGGGCGGATGCGTGCACGAGACCACTCCCGGGGTGGAAACCGAGTGTATGGGGGTCAAGTTCACCCCCTTCAGCGTGCCTCACGACGCGCGCGACACCGTGGGCTATTACATCGACTTTTTCGGGGACACATTTACAGTGGCCACCGACGTGGGGAATGTCACCGACGACCTGGTGCACTACTGCAGCATATCGCAGCATCTGATTGTGGAGTCGAACTACGACCCGGGGATGCTGGCCACCGGCACCTATGCTCCCGAGCTGAAAAAGAGGATTATGGAGGAGAAGGGGCATCTTTCCAACGAGCAGACCGCCGACCTGCTGCGCCGCAGCTGGCATGAAGGGCTGGAATCGGTGTTCCTCTGCCACCTCTCGGCCAACAACAACACCCCCTCGCTGGCATTCGACAGCGCCCGCGCCGCCCTCAATTCGGTGGGCGGGGAGCAGGTGACGCTATACGCCCTGCCCCGCAGGGAGCCCTCGCCCCTCTTTATTTTTGACCATACCAACTCTTGAGACGGGCAATCTCCTCGGGCCAGATCTCGGGCTCGGGGGTTTCCAGAATAAACGGTATCCCTTCCAGACGGCTGTCCTGCATTATGTGGCGGAACAGCTCCTCGCCTATTTCTCCCTGTCCGAGGCTCGAGTGGCGGTCTACACGGCTGCCGGCGGGTTTTGCGGCATCGTTGAGGTGCATTCCGCGCAGGTATCCGAGGCCCACGGTGCGCTCCAGGGCGTCCATTATTTTTTCATAGCCGCGGATTACGACCGCCCCCTTGACGTCGGCATCGCTGAGCGGCTCCACCTCGTCGCAGAACAGGCCGGGGGCGTCGGACCAGTCGTAGCCGGCGGCAAAGGCGTGGCAGGTGTCGATGCAGATGCCCACGCGGCTCTTGTCCTCTACCCGGTCTATGATTTCTGCAAGATGCTCGAAGCGGAAGCCCATATTGGAGCCCTGGCCGGCGGTGTTCTCCAGCACGGCGGTGACCCCTTCTGTGCGCTCCAGCGCCATATTGATAGACTCGGCTATGCGGCGCAGGCATTCGCTGCCGCTTATCTGCTGCAGGTGGCTGCCGGGGTGCAGGTTGAGCCGGTCCAGCCCCAGGGCCTGGCAGCGGAGCATCTCGTCCAGGAAAGACTCGCGCGAACGCGCAAGCGCCTCCGCGTCGGGGCTGCCCAGGTTGATGAGGTAGCCGTCGTGGGGGAGAATGGAGCAGGGGGGATAGCCCAGGGAGGCGCAGTTCTCGCGGAACTTCGCGATGCTGCTTTCGCTCAGGGGGGCGCTGCGCCACTGCTTCTGGTTTTTGGTGAAGAGGGCGAATGCGGTGGCTCCGATTTCGCTGGCCCGCAAGGGGACATTCTCTATTCCGCCCGCGGCGGAGAGGTGTGCGCCGATGTATTTCATCTAGGATATTTTTGAGTAGTCAACTATGTCTTTTCTGATTTCTTTGAGGTTGGCGGCCAGCAGGGCGTTCTGCGGCTGCTGCAGCAGGGGGTCGGCCTGCAGTATGTCCACCGCCAGGTTGCGCGCCTCCTCCAGTATGGGGGAGTCCTTGGCCAGGTCGGCTATGTGCAGGTCGATGGCCAGGCCGCTCTGCTGCGTCCCCTCCAGGTCGCCGGGGCCGCGCATCCTCAGGTCCGCCTCCGAGAGCTCGAAGCCGTCGCTGGTGGCGCACATCAGCTCTATGCGCTTGCGCGATTCGCTGCTGAGCTTGTTGCCCGTGACGAGGATGCAGTATGATTTTTCTGCGCCGCGGCCCACCCGTCCGCGCAGCTGGTGCAGCTGGGAGAGGCCGAAGCGCTCCGCGCTCTCGATGACCATCACCGAGGCGTTGGGCACATCCACCCCGACCTCTATAACGGAGGTGGCCACCAGTATGTTGGCCTTGCCGCTGGCAAAGAGGTTCATGTCAAACGCCTTGTTCTCGGGCGTCTGGCGGCCGTGCACCACCGCGGTGATGTAGTCGGGCTGCTTGAAGTAGTCGGTGATGTCCAGGTATCCCTGCTCCAGGTTCTCGTAGTCCATCTTCTCCGACTCCTTGATGAGCGGGTACACCACGAACACCTGCCGCCCCGCAGCAATCTCCTTTTTCATAAACTCGTACACCCGGCGGCGGCTTCCCTCGTAGACGTGGGTGGTGACCACCGGCTTGCGCCCGGGAGGGAGCTCGTCGATTACCGAGACGTCCAGGTCGCCGTAGAGGGTCATCGCCAGGGTGCGGGGAATCGGGGTCGCAGTCATCACCAGGATGTGCGGGGCGACTTCCGATTTGGACCACAGGCGGGAACGCTGGTCCACCCCGAAGCGGTGCTGCTCGTCTATCACCGCAACCGCCAGGGAGCGGAACTGCACCTTGTCTTCTATGAGGGCGTGGGTGCCGATGGCGATGTCTATGCTGCCGTCGGCCAGGCCGGCGAGAATCTCCCTGCGCTCGCGCGTCTTGGTGTTGCCGGTGAGCAGCACCGCCTTCACGCGGGAGGTGTCTATGAACTTTTGGATGCCGTTGTAGTGCTGGGCGGCGAGCACCTCCGTGGGGGCCATTATGCAGGCCTGGTGGCCGTTGTCCACTGCCTGGAGGGCGGTGAGAATGGCCACCAGGGTCTTGCCGCTGCCCACGTCGCCCTGCAGCAGGCGGTTCATCTGCCGGCCGCTGGTCACATCTGCGCGGATCTCCCGCAGCACCCGCTTCTGCGCCCCGGTGAGGGGGAAGGGGAGGTGACTGTAGGTGTAGTTGAAGGCCTCGCCGATGCGGGGCAGCAGAATGCCCCCTTCGGAGCGCATTTTTATGAACTTCTGCTTTACCAGCGACAGCTGCAGGTAGAACAGCTCCTCGAATTTCAGCCGGCGGCGGGCCTGATCAAGGCTCTGCCGGTCCGGCGGGAAGTGGATGTCGTGCAGGGCGCGCGGCAGGCCGACGAGCTTTTTGCGCTCCAATATATAATCGGGGAGGGTCTCCGCGATTTTGCCCGATACCATCTCGCACAGCTTGCGCTGCAGGCTGCAGAAGGTCTTCTGGCCGATGCCGCCGCTCTGCAGCTTTTCCGAGCTGGAATAGACCCCGGAAAGGGGGCTGCCTGCGGTGGCGGCGCTTTTGGAGACGGGCTCCACCTCCGGGTGGACCAGGTTGTAGCGGCTGCCGAAGAGCGACGGCTTGCCGAACACTATGTATTCGCTGCCTACCTGCAGCTTGTCGCTGATCCACTTGATTCCTTTGAAGAAGACCAGCTCTATGTAGCCGGTGCCGTCGCCCAGCACCGCGACGAGCCGGGCGCTCTTGCCGCTGCCGGCGTTGGAGATGCTCTTGACGGTGCCGCGCAGCTGGATGTAGGCGCTCTCGGAATTGATTTCGCTGATGGCGTAAAAGCGGCTGCGGTCTATGTAGCGGAACGGGAATGTGTAGAGCATGTCACGGAAGGTGACGATGCCCAGCTCCTTCTGCAGAAGAGTGGCCCTTTTCGGCCCCACACCCGGCAGAAACTTGATTTCGCTGTCCAGAATATAGCCGCTCATAATGAAAATCAAAGTTAAAAAATATGACTATATTTGCTGCGTTTTAGAATCGGATTTTATGGCAAAAATGCTCACTATAGGCATCACGCAGGGTGATTCCAACGGTATCGGATATGAGGTTATAATCAAGGCGCTGCTGGATGCGCGCGTGCTGGATATGTTCGTGCCCGTGGTCTATGGCTCGTCCAAATTCTTCGGCTTCAACAAGAAGCTGATTCCCGGCGCCGAGGCTATGAACACCAATGTCATAAGCGCCGCTTCCGAGGCCAAGGCCAAGAGGGTCAACATAATCAACTGCGTGCCCGATTCGTTCAACATCGAGTTTGGCAAGAGCACCCGAGAGGGGGCCGAGGCGGCGATGGCGTCGCTCAAGGCGGCTGTGGATGATCTGGAGAGCGGGGCAATCGACGCCCTGGTCACCGCCCCCTTCAACAAGCACTCGATGGCGGAGTCGGGATTCGCATTTCCCGGCCACACCGAGTATCTGGAGAGCCGCTTCCCCGGCGGCCACAGCCTGATGTTTATGTGCAGCGACCGCCTCAAGATAGGGGTCGCCACCAACCACACCCCGCTCAAGGATGTGCCCGGGGCGCTGAACATCGACCTGATTCTGGAGAAACTGCGCATAATGAACGCCTCGCTCAAGCGGGACTTCTGCATAGACAGGCCCAAGATAGCGCTGCTGGGGCTCAACCCCCACGCCGGCGACGACGGTTCGCTGGGGCGCGAAGAGCAGCAGATAATCGCTCCCGCGCAGGAGGTGGCTTTTGCCGAGGGCATTATGGCTTTCGGACCCTTCTCGCCCGACGGCTTCTTCGGCACCAACCAGTACACCAAATTCGACGCTGTGCTGGCGATGTATCACGACGAGGGGCTCATCCCCTTCAAGACCATCGCATTTGACGAGGGGGTCAACTACACTGCCGGGCTGCCGGTGGTGCGCACTTCTCCCGACCACGGCACGGGATATGACATTGCTGGCAAGAATCTTGCTTCGCCGCAGTCCATGCTCTACGCCATATATATGGCGATAGATATAGTGAACCACCGTGCAACATACGACGAGGCGACTGCAAATCCGCTTCAGGTGAAGGTGTTCGAGAGCCGCAACGCCCCCGACAGGAGCTATCTCCCGGAGTAGCGCAAGATGCAGAAATCCACGATATATCTCTACACCGACGGCGCCTGCAGCGGCAATCCCGGCCCGGGCGGCTATGGGGTGGTGCTGCGTTGCGGCGACCGCGAGAAGGAGATGTCGGAGGGATTTGAGCAGACCACCAACAATCGTATGGAGCTTTTGGCGGTGATTGTGGGGCTGGAGGCGATAAAGTGGGAGAGGGCCGACGTGCAGGTGGTGAGCGATTCGAAGTATGTGGTGGACGCGGTGAGCAAGGGATGGCTCTGGAAGTGGGTCAAGACCGATTTTGCCAAGAAGGCGAATCCCGATTTGTGGAGGCGGTTCATCGATGTGTACAACCGGCACAATGTCACTTTCAATTGGATAAAGGGGCACGCCGGGCATCCGGAGAATGAGAGGTGCGATGCGATGGCCGTCGCGGCCTACCAGAGGTTTGTCAAGAAAGTTTAGAGTTTAGAGTTTAGAGTTTAGAGTTTAGGGGCGCTTGGAAAATGGCGCTTTTTATAATAGTTATCAGGTTATGAAGAAGGCGATTAAGAAAGTGGGTGTCCTCACCTCAGGCGGTGATGCACCGGGAATGAATGCGGCCATCCGTGCGGTGGTGCGTACTGCAATTTTTTACAAACTGGAGGTCCTCGGAATCCGCAGGGGCTACCAGGGACTCATCGAGGGGGACTTTGTGGAGATGGAATCTCCGTCGGTCTCCAAAATCATCAATCTCGGCGGCACGATTCTGCACACTTCGCGCTGCCCCGAATTCAAGGACTTCAAGGTGCGCCGCGCGGCCATTGACGGCCTCAAGGCGGCAGGCGTGGATGCGCTGGTGGTGATCGGCGGCGACGGCTCGTTCCGCGGCGCCAACGCCATCTGCCAGGACTTCGACTTCCCCGTAGTGGGCATCCCCGCCACCATCGACAATGATATCTTCGGCACGGACTTCACTCTGGGCTTCGACACCGCAATCAACACGGCGATGGAGGCGATAGACAAGATCCGCGACACCGCCCACAGCCACGATATGGTATTCTTCGTGGAGGTGATGGGGCGCGACGCGGGCTTCATCGCGCTGCACACCGGCATTGCCACGGGCGCCGAGGTGACCCTGATCCCCGAGGTCTACAACGACATTGACTCGCTTGTGGATTACCTGCAGATGGGCCGCCGCAAAAACAAGACTTCCGGCATCATAGTGGTGGCCGAGGGAGGCCAGCTGGGCAGCGCCGTGGAGGTGGCCCAGAAGGTCAAGGACAGAATCCCTTCGTATGAGACCCGCGTGACCACTCTGGGACATATCCAGCGCGGCGGCAACCCGACCTGCTCCGACAGGGTGCTGGCCAGCATCTACGGCTATGAGTCGATCTGCGCGCTGCTTGACGGCCGCACCGGCGTGATGATAGGCCGCGTTGCGGGCAAGACTGTCTACACCCCCTTTGAGGAGGCCATCAGCAAGCACAACGCAGTGGACCGCAGCTGGTACGAGATCACCAAGATTCTCTCCGTATAAAGACTGCAAGACAACAATTATAAAGAAGGCGGGGCCCGCATCGTGCAGGTCCCGCCTGTTTTTTGACATCCGTCAGACGCTTATTCTGATGCGGAACCCACTTTGTGGAAGACGATGGATTCTTCCTCGTCGAATTCCTCATCCATATCCGGGTTGCAGATTGTCATAGTGTTGCCGTTGACAATGGCCGACAGGGTGAGCCCGGCCAGCTCTTGCTGAAGCTCTTCTATGCTTGTGCCTTCAGAGGATTCAATCAGCGCCCAGATCAGAGCGCTTTCATCGTCCATCACCGGTTCGATGTCAGAGAAAGTGACCGTGGGCTTCTCGTATCTGTAGGACATCTTGAACGAAAGGCTTATGTTGAGAAGGCCTACCGTCTTGAAGTTGAGCGTCGCTTTGCTTTTTTCGAAAGTCAAAGTGTAGACGGCGCTGGAGCCCAGGCCGTAGTCGCTTTCGTCTATCTCTACGGCCCTCCACTGGGTGCCGTTAAGAAGGTTGTTGTCGTCAAGGGAGTTGCACCCCGACAGCATAAAAACTGACATTGCCGCGCAGAGGACAATCGTCAGCGCATTTTTGATTGAGAGTTTTTTCATCACCTTACTTCACCACTTTCCAGATCCCGGCGGCCAGAATGGCGCCGATGAAGGGGCCGACGATGAATGCCCAGAGCTGCGAGAGAGCCTCGCCGCCTGCGAAGACTGCGGGAGCGATGCTGCGGGCGGGATTGACGGATGTGCCGGTGTAGTGGATGCCCACCAGATGAATCAGGATCAGCGAGATGCCGATTGCAAGGCCTGCCAGGTTGCCGGCGCCCTTCTCGGGGTCGGTGGTGCCCAGCACTACCAGCACGAAGATGCAGGTGAGGATGATTTCAACAACCATAGCGGCAACAGGCCCTTGTGCGCAGGAGTTGGCGCCGGTGGTTGTCCCTTCAGCCCCCACAAAGTGCACCATAAGGGCCACCAGGGCGCTGCCGATGAAGGCGCCGATCACCTGGAACAGCATATAGAGGAGCGCGTCCTTGGCCCCGATGCGGCCGCTGACCCAGCAGCCGAGGGTGATGGCGGGGTTGATGTGGCAGCCGCTGATGTTGCCGATGGTGTAGGCCATCGCAATCACGGCCATTCCGAATGCCAGAGCTGTGCCGACGACAGATGCGGCGTCGTGGCCGCAATTGAGGCTGACGGCGGCGCCGCAGCCCAGGAGAACGAGAACCATCGTTCCCACCATTTCTGCAAGATACTTTTTCATTGTATACTCTTTTTTGTGAATAGTGTCGCGTAAAGCAAAACAAATATATTAAAAAATCGCCGTTGTTTGTAACTTAGCCGGTCAATATAGATATCTGAAATGAAGAAAAAGCAACTTTTGCTGGGAGACGAGGCGATAGCCCTCGGGGCGATCAACGCCGGCATCACGGGCGTGTATGCCTACCCCGGCACCCCCTCCACGGAGATTACCGAGTATATTCAGAACAGCCCCCAGGGACGCGGCGGCGACATCTTCTGCCGCTGGTGCACCAACGAGAAGACCGCCCTCGAGGCGGCGCTGGGCGTCTCTTATGTGGGACGCCGCTCCATTGTGTGCATGAAGCACGTGGGGCTTAACGTGGCGGCCGACCCCTTTATGAACGGGGCGATGACCGGCACCAACGGCGGCCTGATAGTGGTGGTGGCCGACGACCCCTCGATGCACTCTTCGCAGGGGGAGCAGGACAGCCGATTCTACGGCAAGTTTGCCCTTGTGCCTACCCTGGAGCCCTCTTCGCAGCAGGAGGCGTATGATATGATGGAGTACGGCTTCCGCCTGAGCGAGGAGAAGGGGGAGCCGGTGCTGATGCGCATCACCACCCGAATGGCCCATTCGCGCGCCGTGGTGGAGTATGACGATGCGGTGGCTGAGAAAAAGCCGCTCTCGTTCCCCAAGGACCCCTCGTCGTGGATACTGCTGCCGGTGAACGCCCGGCGCCGCTATCCGCAGCTGATAGAGACCTACAATGCCCTGGAACAGGAGTCGGACAGCTCCCCCTACAACCGCTATTATGAGGGGGACGACCACTCGACGGGCATCATTGCCAGCGGCATCGCATATAATTATCTCAGAGAGAATGTGGGCGACGAATGCCGCTGTCCGATACTCAAGATTTCGCAATATCCGATGCCCAGAAAGCTCATCCGCCGCCTGGCCGCCGAGTGCGACAGGATTCTGGTGATAGAGGAGGGGCAACCCTTCATAGAGGAGCAGGTGGCGGGCGTTCTGCCGCAGGCCGCCGGGCCCGAGGGACTGTTTCAGGAGGTTCTGGCGGGAGTGGGGAGTCTGCTCTCTGATTCCGGCAGGCAGAACCGCGGATGTAAAATAGAGGGACGCCTCACGGGGGCCCTGCCGAGGGTCGGGGAACTCACTCCCGACTGCGTGCGCGCCGCCCTCTCCCTGGAGCCGCACGAGGTGAAAGCCCCTGCGCAGAATGTAGTGCCCAGGCCGCCGGCCCTCTGCCAGGGTTGTGGCCATCGCGACCTCTATAATGCTCTGAATGAGGTGATGGAACAATATAGTAATAGCCGTGTTTTCAGCGATATCGGCTGCTACACCCTGGGGGCGCTGCCGCCTTTCAGGTCAATCTGCTCCTGCGTGGATATGGGGGCGGCCATCACTATGACCAAGGGGGCGGCAGATGCCGGATACTTCCCTGCGGTGGGGGTCATCGGCGACTCTACATTCGCCCACTCCGGAATCACCGGGCTGCTGGATGTGGCCAACTGCAACGCCAATGTGCTCATAATAATCTCCGACAACGAGACCACCGGAATGACGGGCGGCCAGGATTCGGCCGGCACCGGCAAGATAGAGAAAATCTGCGAGGCGGTGGGCATAGCCCCCGAGCACGTGAATGTGGTGGTGCCGCTGCCCAAGAATATGGAGCAGATAAAGCAGCTCATCAAGAGCGAAATCGAATATGAAGGGCCGTCGGTGCTGATTTCGCGCCGCGAATGCATACAGACTGCCAAGCGCCACGCTGCTGCCAGGCGGGCCGGGAATTAAACGGAAATGATA
This sequence comes from uncultured Muribaculaceae bacterium, assembly GCA_964542575.1. GTDB lineage: Bacteria > Bacteroidota > Bacteroidia > Bacteroidales > UBA932 > Equibacterium. Next base: position 33,390 of record CAZIUO010000006.1, on the reverse strand, counting down.
TGAAAAAGGATATAATTCTTGCCGGAGTAGGCGGACAGGGCATACTCTCGATTGCGGCGGTTATAGGCCACGCCGCACTTAAAGAAAACATTTACATAAAGCAGGCTGAGGTGCACGGAATGAGCCAGAGGGGTGGGGATGTGCAGTCCAATCTGAGGCTCTCTTCGGAGCCCATTGCATCGGACCTGATAGCCCGCGGCTGCGCCGACCTGATAGTCTCCCTGGAGCCGATGGAGGCTCTGCGCTATCTGCCGTATCTCTCAAAGGAGGGGTGGATAGTGACCAACACCGTGCCGGTGGTCAACATTCCCAACTATCCGGATGTGGACAAGATACTTGAAGAATTGCGTTCGGTGGGCAATGTAATTATGCTGGATGCAGATGCTTTGGCAAAGGAGGCCGGGAGCCCGAGGAGCAGCAATATGGCCCTGCTGGGAGCCTGCTGCGCCCCGCTGGGGCTGGAGCCCGCAATGCTGGAGCAAGGTATTTCTGAAATCTTTGCCCGCAAGGGGCAGGCGGTGGTCGATGCCAATATAGCCGCCTTCCGTGCGGGGCGGAAAGCGGCCGGCCGGTAAAGGGTATGAAGATATTCGAATTGGCCTGCCCCATCCGCAGGGAGCCTTCAGCTGACGAACTTTTCGCCGCGGCCGCCCGCAATTGCGGCGTCCCCCGGGGCAAGGTGCTCCGCTGCGACATAATCAAGCGCTCGCTGGATGCCCGCGGGGAGCTGCTCTACCGCTACCAGGTGCGCGCCCTAGTGGAGGGCGACGCCCCCGTCAAGGAGTACAAGTTCGATTACAAGAATGTTTCATCGGCTGAGCCGGTGTTGATTGTGGGTGGAGGCCCCGCCGGGATGTTCGCCGCCCTGCGTCTGCTTGAACTCGGCCTCAAGCCGGTCATAATAGAGCGCGGCAAGGATGTCCACGCCCGCAAGCGGGACATCGCCGCCATCTCCACCCAGGGGATTGTGAATCCCGACTCCAACTACTGCTACGGCGAGGGCGGGGCGGGCACATTCTCCGACGGCAAGCTGTTCACCCGCTCCAGCAAGAGGGGCGACATATATGAAGTATTGCATCAAATGGTGGCCTTCGGGGCGCAGAAACAGATACTGATAGATGCCCATCCGCACATCGGGAGCGACGTGCTGCCGGCTATGGTGGAGCGCCTGCGCGAGTGCATTACCGCCCACGGCGGGGAGTACCACTTCGGCTGCCGGGTCACCGGCCTTAAGATGCGCGGCGGCGACGCCCCCCGCTGGGAGGCGCTCTGCGAGGGGGGCGTGACCTTCTCTGCCGACAATGTGATTCTGGCCACCGGCCATTCGGCCCGCGACATATATCGGATGTTTGATGCAAACGGCTGGCAGATAGAGCAGAAAGATTTTGCACTTGGAGTAAGGGTAGAGCATCCGCAGAGCCTCGTGAACTTCAGCCGCTACCACGGACGCTGGCAGCAGGGGATGCCGCCGGCGGAGTACAGCCTTGCAGAGCAGGTCGACGGGCGCGGAGTATTCTCTTTCTGTATGTGTCCCGGGGGTATTCTGGTGCCCTCGTCTACCGAGGGGGAGGCAGTCGTGCTCAATGGTATGTCTAATTCGCTCAGAAACGGCCCTAGAGCCAACGCCGGCATAGTGGTGCAGGTGTCACCCTCAGACGTGCCCGAATACGCCAAATACGGCACTTTTTCGCTGATGCGCTTCCAGGAGGATCTGGAGCGGGCGATGTATGCCCACAGCGGCTCGCTCAGGGCCCCCGCGCAGAGGATGGTGGATTTCTGCAAGGGACGCCCCTCTGTCAATCTGCCTGCAAGCAGCTATACGGCAGGGGTTTCGAATGCGCAACTTAGAGAATTGCTTCCGCCTTTTGTCGCAGATTCGCTGCGGCGGGCCTTCCCGCTTTTTGACCGCAAGATGAAGGGGTTCTACACCAACGACGCGCTGGTGCTCGCCTGCGAGTCGCGCACTTCGTCGCCCATCCGCATTCCGAGGGATCCGGAGTCGCTGCAGCATCCGCAGCTGCCGGGGCTGTTCCCCTGCGGCGAGGGGGCGGGATATGCCGGAGGCATTGTCTCCAGCGCCCTCGACGGCATCGCCTGCGCCAATGCGATTAGAGTTTAGAGCTTGTAATCGGCGGCACGGGAGATGGGGGCGGCGTCCAGAGGGCAGAAGAGCCCCTTCTGATACTTGTACCAACCCACGATGGCAATCATCGCCGCATTGTCTGTGGTGAAGCGCAACTCGGGCAGGAAACAGCTCCAGCCCCGCTTTGCACCCTCGGCGGTAATGGCTCCGCGCAGCGCCGAATTGGCCGCCACGCCGCCGCCAGCCACAATCTGCTTTATCCCCGTGTCCTTGGTCGCCTTAATCAGCTTCTTCATAAGGATATCCACCAGGTCGCGCTGGAAACTTGCGCAGATGTCGTTTTTATATTTTTCTATAAAATCCGGATCTTCCTTGAGCGAATCCCGCAGGAAATAGAGCAGGGAAGTCTTGATGCCGCTGAAGCTGAAGTCCAGCCCCGGAATGTTGGGCTTGGCAAAGCGGAACTTGCCGCTGTCCCCCTCCTTGGCCATACGGTCGATTATCGGGCCGCCGGGGTAGCCCAGGTCCAGCATCTTGGCGCATTTGTCAAAAGCCTCGCCCACGGCGTCGTCTATTGTCTGCCCCAGCACGGTGAAGTCCAGATAGTCGTCTACCCGCACTATCTGGGTGTGGCCGCCGGAGACCAGCAACGCCAGAAAAGGGAACTGCGGCTGGCTGTTGTCGCGCCCTTCCACTTTTATGAAGTGCGAGAGAATGTGGCCCTGAAGGTGGTTTACCTCAACCATCGGTTTACCTGACGAGAGGGCCAGCCCCTTGGCGAAAGAGGTGCCCACAATCAGGCTGCCCAGCAGCCCGGGGCCGCGGGTGTAGGCAATCGCATCCACCTGCTCCATCTCCACGCCGGCCTGCACCAGCGCCTGGGACACCACCGGCAGGATGTTCTGCTGGTGGGCGCGGGAGGCGAGTTCGGGAATCACCCCGCCGTATTTGCGGTGCACCTCCTGGGAGGCCATCACGTTGGAAAGCAGCCAGCCGTCTTTAAGCACTGCTGCAGATGTGTCATCGCAAGATGACTCTATTCCGAGGATTATGGTTTTTCCGTCAATCATAGCTTTGAATTACTTGACCCTTCCCGGGTAAGCCTCGAGGGCCTTCTCGAGCACTACGAGGGCCTTCTTGAGGTCTTCTGTCTTGAGCACGTATGCCATACGGACCTCGTCGCGGCCGATGCCCTCGGTGGTGTAGAAGCCGCTTGCGGGGGCCATCATCACCGTGGAATTGTTGTAGGAGAAACTCTCCAGACACCACTGGCAGAACTTGTCGCTGTCGTCTACCGGAAGTTTTGCTACAGTATAGAAGGCGCCCATCGGGATGGGGGAGTAAACCCCCGGAATCTTGTTGAGGCCGTCGATGAGGCACTTGCGCCTCTCCAGATATTCTTCATAAACCTCGCTGGTGTACTCCTCGGGAGCGTCCAGCGCCGCCTCTGCCGCAATCTGGCCGATGAGGGGCGGGCTCAGGCGGGCCTGGCAGAACTTCATCACCGTCTTGCGCAGCTCCTTGTTCTTGGTGATGAGGGCGCCGATGCGGATGCCGCAGGCGGAGTAGCGCTTGGACACAGAGTCGATAAGCACCACATTCTGCTCGATGCCCTTAAGGTGGCAGGCGCTGATGTAGGGGGTGCCGGCATAGACGAACTCGCGGTACACCTCGTCGCTGAAGAGGTAGAGGTCGTATTTCTTCACCAGGTCGCGGATCTGCTCCATCTCCTTGCGGTTGTAAAGGTAGCCGGTGGGGTTGTTGGGGTTGCAGATGAGGATGGCCTTGGTGCGCTCGTTGATCAGAGCCTCGAACTTGTCCACCTTGGGCAGGCAGAAGCCCTCGTCTATGGTGGTGGTCACGGTGCGGATCACCGCCCCCGCCGAGATGGCGAAGGCCATATAGTTGGCGTATGCCGGCTCGGGCACGATGATTTCGTCGCCCGGGTTGAGGCAGGAGAGGAATGCGAAGAGCACCGCCTCGCTGCCGCCGGTGGTGATGATTATGTCGTCTGCGGTGACGTCGATGTTGAATTTCTTGTAATAGCCTACCAGCTTTTCGCGGTACTGGCGGTAACCCTGGCTCGGGCTGTATTCCAGAATCTTTCTGTCAATGTTGCGGATCGCGTCTATCGCCACCTCGGGAGTGGGCAGGTCGGGCTGTCCGATGTTGAGGTGATATACGTGAATTCCGCGCGCCTTTGCGGCATCTGCAAGCGGTGCCAGCCTCCGGATAGGCGAGGCGGGCATCAAATCTCCCCGGTTGGAAATTACAGGCATAAGTCTTTAATAAGAAACGGTTACCAATTACAAAATTGCGGCGAAGGTATAAAAAATGGTATATTTGCGCAAAATTCTAACACAAACCAAAAAGAGATGAAAAAATTATTCCTGATTTTTTCGGTGTCGCTTCTTGCCCTGGCTTCGTGCACCAGCAAGTACGAGAGCTACGAGGGTGACCCGCTGAACACCAAAATCTACACTTTGGACAACGGACTCAAGATTTTTATGTCCGTGAACAAAGACGAACCCCGCATGCAGACGGCCATCTGCGCAAGGGTGGGCGGCAAGAACGACCCCGCCATCACCACCGGAATGGCCCACTATCTGGAGCACCTGCTCTTCAAGGGGAGCGAGAGCTTCGGCACAACCAACTACGAGCTGGAGAAGCCCCTGCTGGACTCCATCGCCGACCTTTTTGAGATTTACCGCGTGACCGCCGACGAGGCGCAGCGCACCGCCCTCTACCACAAGATCGACTCTTTCAGCTACGAGGCTTCCAAGATATCGATTCCCAACGAGTATGACAAGCTGATGGCTGCAATCGGCGCCACCGGCACCAACGCCTTCACCTCGCAGGACATCACCTGCTATGTGGAGGATATCCCCTCCAACCAGGTGGACAACTGGGCCCGCATCCAGGCCGACCGCTTCATGCACCCCGTGATCCGCGGCTTCCACACCGAGCTGGAGACCATCTACGAGGAGAAGAATATGTCCCTGACGCAGGACGGCCGCAAGGTCAACGCCGCGATTCTGGAGGCCCTCTTCCCCCATCACCCCTACGGCACCCAGACCGTCATCGGCACCCAGGAGCACCTCAAGAACCCCTCCATCAAGATGGTGAAGGAGTATCACGACACCTACTACGTGCCCAACAATATGGCCATCTGCGTGAGCGGCGACTTTGATCCCGACAGCTTTGTTAAGACAATAGAGAAATACTTCGGCGCAATGGAGCCCGGCGAGGTCCCCGCGCTGCAGTTCGAGAGCGAGCCTGAAATCACCGCTCCCGTACAGAAGGAGGTCTATGGCCTCGACGCCGAGAGCGTGTACCTGGCCTGGAGGCTCCCCGGCATCGGCAAGGACTACACCGTGGACCCCGTGGCCAACATCGCATCTTCGCTGCTGTACAACGGCACCGCCGGCCTGATTGACCTGGACGTGAACCAGCAGCAGAAGGCTCTCTTCGCAGGCGCCTTCTATGACTCGATGGCCGACTACGCCATGCTGGAGGCTGTGGGCCAGCCCGGACAGGGCCAGACCCTGGAGCAGGTGCGCGACATAATCCTCGCCGAGGTGGCCAAGCTGCGCGGCGGCGAATTCACCGATGAGGATGTGCAGGCCTGCATCAACAACGCCCACCTGAACCAGATGAGCGAGTTCACCGCCAACTCCGAGCGCGCCAACAAATATGCGATGGACTTCGCATACGGCGTGGAATGGAAGAATGTGGTGGAGAATATGAAGGCCATTGAAACCGTCACCAAGGACGATGTCGTGGAGTTCGCCAACAAATATCTCTGCGACAACAACTACGCCGTGGTTTACAAGCGCACCGGCGAGGACAAGAACATCCAGAAGATAGCCGCTCCCGCCATCACCCCCATCTTCATGAACCGCGACACCTCCAGCGCCTTCCTGCGCGAGATCGTGGCCAATGTGCCCGCCCCCATCGAGCCGGTGTTCGTGGACTTCTCCAAGGACCTCTCGGTGGGCAGCCTCGCCTCCAACATCGACCTCATCTACAAGAAGAACACCCAGAACGACATATTCACCGTGCAGTTCGTGTTCAACACCGGCGCCAACGACTATCCCGTGCTGAACTATGCCGGCGACTACCTCAGCTACCTGGGCACCCCCTCGATGAGCAGCGAGGAGTTCTCCCGCAAGATGTATGCTCTGGCTTGCTCTTATGACCTTTCCGCCTCCGCCAACACCTTCACCCTCTCCGTGACCGGTTTGGGCGAGAATATGGGCGAGGCCGTCTCCCTGGTGGAGGACCTGATTGCCAACGCCGAGGGCAACGACGCCGTTCTGGCCAACCTCAAGAACGACTACTTCCAGAGCCGCATCAACAACAAGATGGGGCAGAGCGGCAACTTCAACGCCCTGATGAGATATATGCTCTACGGCCCCGAGAAGGTGAGCAAGACCACTCTGAGCAACGAGCGTCTCGCATCGCTCTCCAGCGACGAACTGCTGGGCACCGTGCGCGAGGTGTTCTCCAAGCAGCACGAGGTGCACTACTACGGCCCCGCCAGCGAGCAGGATGTCAAGGCCTGCCTGGCCGCCAACCACACCGTGGCAGAGAATCCCGAGCCTCTGGAGAAGAAGTTCGACGATTGCGTGAGCGTTGACACTCCCGCCGTCTATTTCGCACACTACGACGCCCGCCAGCTCTACTACTATCAGTTCTCTGCCGACAACACCGAGTTTGACGTGGAGAGCGAGCCGCTGCGCAGCCTCTACAACGAATACTTCGGCGGCAGCATGAATGCAGTCGTGTTCCAGGAGATGCGCGAGGCGCGCGGTCTGGCATACACCGCACAGGCCAGCCTGGGCCGTCCCCGCCACGCCGGCGGCAAGTACACCTACGGCGCGTTCATCGCCACCCAGAACGACAAGCTGCAGGCTGCCGTGGAGGCTTTTGACGACATAATCAACAATATGCCGGTGAGCGAGAACGCCTTTGCGATTGCCAAGGACGCCATCCTCTCCCGCCTGCGCACAGAGCGCACCATCGGTATGGATGTGATTAACCAGTATGTCAGCTGCCGCGACATGAATCTGGACGAGCCGCTCTCGCGCCTGCTGTTCGAGAAGGTGCAGAACCTCACTCTGGACGACGTTGTCGCCTACCAGCAGAAGTGGGTCAAGGGCCGCAAGTACAACTACGGCATCCTCGGCGACGAGAACGATATGGATATGGAGTTCCTCTCGACGCTCGGTCCCGTGAAGATGCTCTCCCAGGAGGAAATCTTCGGCTACTAGAATTCTGACATCACGCGATATGCGGGGTCGGGCATTTGCGCCCGGCCCCGCTTTTTATTACTTTTGCTCTGCTGAAACATAACAGACAGAGCAATGAGCACCCAGGACGCCATAATAGATGAGATGATGCACCACGGCATAAAGCCCACAGCAAACCGGATTCTGATAGCCGCCGCTATGCGCGACGCGCTGCGTCCGCTGTCTATGACGGAGATAGAGCAGCTGCTGGAGAGCGTGGACAAGTCGGTGATTTCGCGCACAATGGCGCTGTTCCGCGATTGCCGGTTCGTGCACGTGCTGCCCGACGGGGGCGACGGCTTCCGCTACGAGCTGTGCCACGCCGGCGGCCACGGAGAGGGGCACCGCGACGACGACACCCACGTCCACTTCTACTGCACCCGGTGCCGCCGCACCCTCTGCCTGGAGCACATCCCCATCCCCTCCGTGCCGCTGCCCGAGGGCTACGCGGAGGAGTCCTCATATTATATGGTGACGGGCATCTGCCCCGACTGCCGCTGACTTTTGCAACCCGGTTGCAGGGCGGCTGCCATACTTTTGTCCTCCGGAAATCAAAAAAGACATAAGATATGGCACACGAACATCACCACGAAGATCACGACGAAGTGCACGGCACGCTCGTGAAAATCATCGCCGCGGCAGTTCTGCTGGCGGCGGCAGTATTCGTAGAGAAAACCTGCAATCTTGCCCGGTGGCAGCTGCTGCTGGTCTATCTGGTCCCTTACCTTGTCTGCGGCCTTGAGACCCTCAAGGAGGCGGCCGAGAGCCTCTCCCACGGCGAGGCGCTGGACGAGAACTTTCTTATGAGCGTCGCCACGATAGGCGCCCTCTGCATCGGGTTCCTCCCCGGCGCCGAGAGCCAGTTTCCCGAGGCGGTGTTCGTGATGCTGTTTTTCCAGGTAGGGGAGTTGTTCGAGGGGATTGCCGAGGGGCGCAGCCGCAAAAGCATCGCCCATCTGATGGACATCCGCCCCGACACGGCCAACCTGGAGACGGCAGAAGGGGTCAAGGTTGTCTCTCCCGCAGAAGTCAAGGTGGGCGACATAATCGTGATAAAGCCGGGCGAGAAGGTCCCGATGGACGGCGAGGTCATAGAGGGGGAGTCGTCTCTCGACACCGTGGCCATCTCGGGCGAGAGCGTCCCGCGCAAGACGGCCGCCGGAGAGCACATATTCTCCGGATGCGTCAACCTCAGCGGCGTGCTGCGCGTGAGGGTGGAGAAGGAGTTCGGCGAATCCACCGCCTCCAAGATTCTGGAGCTGGTGGAGAACGCCTCGCAGAACAAGTCGCGCACCGAGACCTTCATCACCCGCTTCGCAAAAATCTACACCCCGATTGTGGTGGGGCTGGCGCTGCTGCTGGCGGTGGTTCCCCCGCTGCTGGGGGGCGACTTCGCAACCTGGCTCTACCGCGCCCTGATGTTCCTGGTGGTCTCCTGCCCCTGCGCCCTGGTGCTCAGCGTGCCGCTGACATTCTTCGGCGGCATCGGCGGCGCCTCCAAGAAGGGAATCCTGGTCAAGGGGAGCAACTATCTCGCCGCCCTCGCCAAATTGAATACCGTGGTGTTTGACAAGACCGGCACCCTCACCGAAGGGGTGTTCGAGGTCACTGCCGTCCACCCCGAAATGATAGAGGAGAACGAGCTGCTGCATCTGGCGGCCCACGTGGAGCGCTTCAGCACCCACCCGATTGCCGCATCGCTGCGCAGCGCCTACCCTCAGGAGAAGGACGGCTGCAGCGTGGAGAACATAGAGGAGATTTCCGGCAAGGGCATCACCGCCACCGTCAACGGCCGCAAGGTGGCCGTGGGCAATGGGGCGCTGATGGATCTTGTGGGGGCCAAGTGGCACGAATGCCACAAGACCGGCACCATAATCCACGTGAGCTTGGACGGCGTCTACGCCGGGCACATAGTGATTTCCGACCGCATCAAGAGCGATTCCCGCGAGGCGGTGCGCTCGCTCAAGAGTGCCGGAGTGGCCAAGACGGTGATGCTGACCGGCGACCAGGAGGCTGTGGGGCGTGACGTTGCCGCGCAGCTGGCTCTGGACGAGTGGTATGCCGGACTGCTCCCCGCCGGCAAGGTGGAGAAAGTGGAGGCGCTGCTCGCCTCAAAGCCCAAGGGAAGCACGCTGGCCTTTGTGGGGGACGGCATCAATGACGCTCCCGTGCTGGCGCGCGCCGACATCGGAATTGCGATGGGCGCCCTGGGCAGCGATGCCGCAATAGAGGCGGCCGATGTGGTGCTGATGGATGACAAGCCCTCCAAAGTGGCCCTGGCGGTGAAGATCGCCCGCCGCACATTGCGCATAGCAGGCGAGAATACCTGGTTTGCGATCGGGGTCAAGGTGCTTGTGCTTGCCCTGGCCGCCTGCGGCGTGGCCACTATGTGGATGGCTGTGTTTGCAGATGTGGGAGTCACCGTGCTGGCGGTGCTCAATGCGATGCGTACTTTGCGATAGCTCGGCTATTCGCAGCTGCAATTGCCGCAGCAGCCGCCTTCCTCGCCCTTGCCTTCGCCGCAACCGCCGCCGCAGCTGCCGCACTTGCGCTCTCCGTGCAGACCGTTTGTGAGCTCCTCGTCGGTAGCGTCGCGCACCAGAAGAATCTCGCCCGTGAAGTGCAGGTCCTTGCCCGCCATCTGATGGTTGAAGTCCATTGTGACGCTCTCGGGATTGATCTTGACCACGGTGCCCGGCATTACGCCGCCATTGCTGTCCATCATCGGAATCACATTCCCCTCGAAGAGGATGTCGGTGGCAAGCTCGCCGTCGCGCATGAAGATGCTCTTGGGCAGGTCGATCACGGCGCGCGGATCCCTCTCGCCGTAACCCTCGGCGGCGGTCAGGCGGAAGTCGAAATTGTCGCCCACCTGCTTGCCCAGGATGTTGGCCTCGAACTTGGGCAGCAGATAGCCCATACCGAAGATGAATTCGAGGGGGCGGGAAGCGTCGCAGCTGTCGGCGATCTGGCCGTCCACTTCAAGTTGATATACGAGATGTACTACTTTGTTGTCGTTGATTTGCATAATGAATACTGTAATTGATGTTAGTAATGTAAGCCACGCAAAGTTAGTGTCTTCTTGCTGGAAAAATAAATTTTGTTTATACATATAAAACCACGACTTTAGCAAGTTATTTTCAATTGCAGCAGATATGGAAGGAGAAAAGATGCTGACGCTGGAGCAGATTCCCGAGGGAGACGAGTGCATCATAGCAAAAATCCACGGCCACGGCGGCTTCCGCAACCGCATAATGGAGCTCGGCTTCATCAGGGGGCAGAAAGTCAGGGTGCTGAAGAACGCGCCGCTGCGCGACCCCATAGAATATGATGTCCTGGGCAGCCACGTATCCCTGCGGCGCACCGAATCCTCCAACATAGAAGTCGTGTCGCTGGATGCCAAAAGCCACCCCGACTTCCACTACAACGGCACCATAGAGGAGCACGTGAGGGCGGAACTGGACGAAATCACCAAGCACATCCGCGTCGCCCTGGTGGGCAACCCCAACTGCGGCAAGACCTCCTTCTTCAACTTCGCCACCGGACTGCACGAGAAAGTGGGCAACTACAGCGGAGTCACGGTGGAATCCAAGGTCGGCACCTTCTACCACAAGGGCTACACCATCGACCTGGTGGACCTGCCGGGCACCTACTCCCTCACCGAATACACCCCCGAAGAGCTCTACGTGCGCAACTACATAGTGGAGCAGAAGCCCGACCTGGTGCTGAACATAGTGGACGCCGGCAATCTGGAGCGCAACCTCTTTCTGACCACCCAGCTCATCGATATGAACCCGAGGATGGTGATGGCGCTGAATATGTACGACGAGCTGCAGCGCAGCGGCGACAAGCTGGACCACGAGAGCCTCTCCAAGATGCTGGGCTTCCCCATCGTGCCGGTGATCGCCCGCACCGGTGAGGGCATCGACAACATCCTGGAAGAAATCATCAAAGTATACTGCGGCACCGACTCGGTCATCAAGCACATCCACATCAACTACGGCGAGAATGTGGAGCCGCACATAGCGGCGGTCAAGAAGCTGGTGGAGCAGAACAAGGAGATAAAGGACAACTACCACGGCCGCTACGTCGCCCTCAAGCTGATAGAGAACGACAGCGTCACCCACCGCTCGCTGGAGAAATATCCCAACTACAAGCAGATAAAGGCGGCCAGCGACGCGGCCCGCGAAGACCTCGAGCGGGAATACCGCGACGACATAGACAGCATAATCTCCAGCCTGAAGTACGGCTTCATCAAAGGGGCGCTGAACGAGACGCTTACCCCTGCTGTAGAGAGCAAGAAACAAAAAGGTTATGCCCTTGACAAGCTGCTGACCCACCGCTGGCTGGGCATCCCCGTGCTGATATTTTTGATGTGGCTGATGTTCAAGGCGACATTCACCCTCGGGGCCTACCCGCAGGAGTGGCTGGAGGCGGGGGTCGACGCCCTGGGCTCCTGGGTCCGCTCCATAATGCCCGATGGGATGCTGCGCGACCTGATTGTGGACGGCATAATCGCCGGAGTGGGAGGGGTGCTGGTGTTCCTGCCCAACATCCTGATTCTGTTCCTCTTCATATCGTTTTTCGAGGACAGCGGCTATATGGCCCGAGTGGCCTTCATAGTGGACAAGCTGATGCATCGCATCGGGCTCCACGGCAAGTCGTTCATCCCCTACATAATCGGCTTCGGCTGCGGAGTGCCCGCCATAATGGCCTCCCGCACCCTTGAGAGCCGCAAGGACCGCATCCTGACCATAATCACCATCCCCTTTATGTCCTGCTCGGCCCGGCTGCCGGTGTTCCTGCTGTTCGTGTCGGCATTCTTCAAGAAAAACCAGGCGCTGGTGCTGGTGGGGCTCTACCTCATCGGGGTGCTGGTGGCGGTGCTGACCTCCCTGCTGATGAACAAGGTGGCCTTCAAGAACGCCTCCGACCAGTTTGTGATGGAACTGCCCCCCTACCGCTTCCCCACCGTGCGCAACGTGCTGCGCCATATGTGGGACAAGAGCGTGCAGTATCTCAAGAAGATGGGCACCGTGATTCTGGCCGCCTCGGTCATAATCTGGGCGCTGGGCTACTTCCCGCAGGCAAAAGAGGGACAGACCGCCGCAGAGCAGACTGCAAACTCGTATATCGGCAAAATCGGCAAGGCCATCCAGCCCGTTTTCAAGCCGCTTGGATTTGACTGGAAGATGAGCGTGAGCCTGCTCACCGGATTCGCCGCCAAGGAGGTCGTCGTGTCGTCGCTGGGCGTGCTCTACTCTCCCGACGGCGAGGAGGTGGCCGAGACATCTTCTCTGGCGCAGGATCTGCGCGCCGCCACCGATGCCGCCGGCAACCCCGTGTTCACCAAGCCCGTGGTGTGGAGCTTCCTGCTGTTTGTGCTGCTCTACTTCCCGTGCATCGCGGCGGTGAGCGCCGTGGGGCGCGAGGCGGGGCACAAGTGGGCCTGGTTCACGATGGCCTACACCACCGCCGTGGCCTGGATAGCGGCCTTTGCCGTCTATCACATTCTGCTGCTGGTGCTTTGACAGACTTTGGCTATGCTGCAGGAGATATTGACATACATCATCCTGGCCGTGACGGTGGCCGCGGTGCTCTACAGCCTCTTCTTCAAGAAGAGCGGCGGCTGCGGCTGCTCCAGGGGCGCTGCCGCAGGCAAGGGCGGCGCATCTTCCAGTGGGGCATCCTGCAGCAGTTGCGCCTCCTGCGGCAGCTGCCCGCTCTGCAGCACGGGCCAAGCGCACATCGCCCCCGGTGCGGATGGAACGCACTGTACCTCCAGTAAACAGCCGCGCAAATGAATCCCAACGCCGAGCAGCTGCGCCGCTATGCCGCGCAATACAACGACCTGCGCTATTTTGAGGAGGATCCGATAATCTTCCCCCGCCGGTTTGCACAGCTCCTTGCCCGCGGCGAGGCGTCGCTCAAGGATGTCGAGGTGGCGGCGGTGATAGCCTCCCACCTGGCCTGGGGGCGGCGCAGCATGATTGTGCGCGACTGCACCCGCGCCTTCGACCAGATGCAGTGGCGCCCCTATGACTATGTGATGCGCGGACAGTGGCGCAGTGACGAAACATCGCTGCACCGCACGGTGATGTGGAGCGAGTTTGCCGCAATCTGCGCCTGCCTCAAGACCATCTACGGCGGCCGAGACTCTCTGGAGGGGCTCAGTGCCGACGAAATGCGCACGCAGGTATTCGGCCGCAAGAGCGACCCCTCGGCCGCCAACAAAAAGATAAATATGATGCGCCGCTGGATGGTGCGCCGCGACGGCATCGTGGACCTCGGCCTGTGGAAAAACACCTCCCCGGCCGACCTTATAGTGCCGCTGGACGTGCACGTGCACCGCATATCGGCCGAGATGGGGCTCACCTCGCGCCGCAGCGCAGACATTAAGACAGCCCTTGAAATCACCGCGCAGCTCTCGGAAATCTTCCCCGGCGACCCCTGCCTGGGCGACTTTGCCCTCTTCGGATATGGCGTGACCCGCAAATAATTGCGGCGGGACGCGTTTTTTGCCTATATTTGTTCTCTGCAGATATGGCAAAGCTATATATAATATCGGGTTGCAACGGCGCCGGCAAAACCACGGCGTCCTACACGATTCTGCCCGAGATGTTCGGCCTTGCCGAGTGTGTCAACTCCGACGAGATTGCCAAGCGGCTCTCCCCCGCAAATCCCGACCAGGCCGCCATCCGCGCCGGCCGCATTATGCTGGAGCGGATGTATGAGCTCATAGACAAACGCGCCGACTTCGGGGTGGAGACTACCCTGGCCACCAAGTCTCTGCTGGGGGTGATACAGAATGCCCGCAGCCTGGGCTATGCCGTGATTCTGCTCTTTTTCTGGCTCAACTCTCCCGATCTGGCGGTGGAGCGGGTCAAACTGCGGGTTGCCTCGGGCGGCCACAATGTGTCGGAGCCCACGGTGCGGCGCCGATATGTGCAGGGAATCGAGAATCTGATGCACCGCTATATCCCGGTGGTGGACCGCTGGTATGTCTTCGACAACTCCGGCACCCCCGCCTCGATGATTGCCGAAGGAGGGGAGGGGAGCGTCACAAAAATCTACAACAAGCAGGTTTATGACATTCTGCAGCAGACAAGGTTCAAAAGTAACTAGACTTTAGTATATTTGTCGTCTTAAAAAAACGCACGGATGATCAAGAGGTTCTCTGCAATGTTGATACTGGCTCTATGCCCGCTGCTCTCTTTTGCACAGGGCGCCGAGCTGCACCCCAAGGCGCCCGCGGTGCCGCAGTCGGTGCAGTTTGCCGGCGAGACGGTCTCTTTCGGCCGCGACGACCTCTACGAGCGGATGGACCGCGAGCTGATGGCGTTCACCTATATGCACACCACCTCCACCCTGATGCTCAAGCGCAGCGACAGATATTTCAAGCAGGTGGAGCCCATCCTCAGGGAGGCCGGGCTGCCCTCCGACCTCAAATACCTGATGGTGATAGAGAGCAACCTCGACCCCAAGTCGGTCTCCAACGCCGGTGCCGCCGGCCTCTGGCAGTTTACCAAGGCGACGGCCAAGAGCTACGGCCTTGAGGTGAGCGACGAGGTGGACGAGCGCTACAACACGGAGAAGGCGACCCGCGCCGCCTGCCGCTATCTGCGCGACTCCTACAAGAAATACGGCGACTGGCTCACCGTGGCCGCAAGCTACAATGCAGGGCAGGCGGGCATCTCCCGCCGTCTCAAAGAGCAGCAGGAAGATTGTGCCGTGGACCTCTGGCTCCCGGAGGAGACCTCCCGCTATATGTTCCGCCTGCTGGCGGCCAAAATGCTCTTCGAGGACCCCGCCCGATTCGGCTTCACAATCTCGGAGGCGGACCTCTATCCCTACCGCGAGCCCAGGGAGATTGTGACCGTGACCGGCCCCATCGGGTCGCTGGTGGATTTTGCAAAGGAGCACGGCATCACCTATGCCGACCTCAAGCGGGCCAACCTGTGGCTGCGCAGCGACAAGCTCACCAATGCCGGGGGCAAGAGCTACCTGATTGTCATCCCCGATGTCAAATAGCAACATTTACAAACCAAATACTTTAAAGAAATGAAAAAGATTTTTGCAATCATTGCACTTTGCTTCATTACCCTCACAGGTATCAATGCACAGAACTACAACAAGGCTGTCGGTCTTGAGGGCGGCTGGGAAGGTCTCGGCGTAACCTACAAGCACTTCCTGGGCTCCAACTTTATGGACTACAAGGCCAACTTCATGCTGGGCGAAGGCTTCGGAGCTCTGGCAAGCGCCACCTACGACTTCAACGTTGTGCTCGCTCCCGGCTTCTCCTTCTTCTATGGTCTCGGCGTAGAGGGCGGCTTCTGGACAGGTACCTACGGTGACACCAAATACGACGGCAACCTGATGCTGGGCGGCTACGCCAACCTCGGCGTCGAGTATGCATTCTCCGCAATCCCCTTCGCACTCTCGCTGGACTGGAACCCCGGTATCCGCGTGGTGGTTGGCGACAACGTCTACAGCGGCTTCTCCGGCAAGGCTCTCTGCCTGGGTGTGAAGTACACTTTCTAAGCGCTGTCCGCAGCAAAAAAGGCGACCTCCGGTTTCGGAGGCCGCCTTTTTTTGTGCGCCCGCGGAGCTATTCCATAAGCTTCTTGTATTTGAAGCGCTTGGGCTCGGCCCCTCCCAGGCGGCGCTTCTTGTTCTCTTCGTATTCGGAGTAGTTGCCGTCGAAGAACACCACCTGCGAATCCCCCTCGAAGGCGAGGATGTGGGTGGCGATGCGGTCCAGGAACCAGCGGTCGTGCGATACCACCACGGCGCAGCCGGCAAAGCTGTCCAGACCCTCCTCCAGGGCGCGGATGGTGTTCACGTCCACGTCGTTGGTGGGCTCGTCAAGCAGCAGCACGTTGCCCTCGTCCTTGAGCGTCAGGGCCAGGTGCAGGCGGTTGCGCTCGCCGCCGGAGAGCACGCCGCACTTCTTCTCCTGGTCGGCGCCGGAAAAGTTGAAGCGGGAGACCCAGGAGCGGGCGTTGATTTCGCGGCCGCCCATCCTTATCCACTCCGAGTCGCCCGAGATGGTCTCGTACACCGTTTTCTCGGGGTCGATGGACTTGTGCTGCTGGTCGACGTAAGAGATTTTCACAGTCTCGCCTATTTCGATGCTCCCCGCGTCGGGCTGCTCCAGCCCCATTATCAGGCGGAAGAGGGTGGTCTTGCCCGCGCCGTTGGGGCCGATGACCCCCACGATGCCGGCGGGCGGCAGCTCAAACGAGAGATTCTCGAACAGTATGCGGCCGTCGTAGGCCTTGCTCACTCCGCTGAAGTTGATCACCTTGCTGCCCAGGTGCGGGCCGTTGGGGATGTAGATTTCCAGGTTGTCCTCTTTCTGGCGCACGTCGGCCGCAGCCAGCTTTTCGTAGGCGCCCAGACGGGCCTTCTGCTTGGCCTGGCGGGCCTTGGGGGCCATACGGACCCACTCCAGCTCCCGCTCGAGGGTCTTGCGCCGCTTGGACTCCTGCTTCTCCTCCGCCGCCAGGCGGATGGTCTTCTGGTCGAGCCACGATGAGTAGTTGCCCTTCCAGGGAATCCCCTCGCCGCGGTCCAGCTCCAGAATCCAGCCCGCCACATTGTCCAGGAAGTAGCGGTCGTGGGTCACCGCAATCACGGTGCCCTTGTATTGCTGCAGGTGGGCCTCCAGCCACTGGATGCTCTCGGTGTCGAGGTGGTTGGTGGGCTCGTCCAGCAGCAGCACGTCGGGTTGCTGCAGCAGCAGGCGGCACAGCGCCACGCGGCGCCGCTCGCCGCCGGAGAGGTTCTTTATCACGGCGTCGCCGGGAGGACACTGCAGCGCGTCCATCGCCCGCTCCAGCTTGGAGTCGATCTCCCAGCCGCCGCAGTGCTCTATGAGTTCCGTGAGCTCTCCCTGACGCTCTATCAAGGCGTTCATCTGCTCGTCGCTCATAGGCTCGGCAAACTTGGCGCTGATCTCATTGTATTCGCCAAGGAGGTCCATCACCGGCTGCACCCCCTCCTGCACAACCTCCAGCACGCTCTTGTCCGGATCCATCACGGGCTCCTGGGGCAGGTAGCCCACGCTGTAGCCGGGGGCCCATACAACCTCGCCCTTGTAGGACTTCTCTATCCCCGCTATTATCTTGAGCAGGGTGGACTTTCCCGAGCCGTTGAGGCCGATAATGCCTATTTTGGCACCGTAGAAAAATGAGAGGTAGATGTCTTTGAGTATTACTTTGTTGTTGTGGGGCAGCACTTTGCCCACCCCGTTCATCGAGAATATTATTTTTTCATCTGCCATATGCGGTGTGTTTTTGTCTGAAAATCTTCCAAAGATAATAAATAAGAGCTTTTAAACGCTTTTTTTATACCTTTGATGCTTCTTTAAAGATACTTGCATCAAATGAAAAAAATCATCTTCGCAGTGGCTCTGAGCCTGCTGCTTACAGGTTGCGGCGCCGCCAAAAGCAGCATCAGCCCGCAGGACCTGACCACCGAGTACAAGGCCGACGCCTTTACCGACGTGGCTTCCCCCCGCTTCTCCTGGATCAACCATAGCAGCGAGAATGGCGCCGGGCAGTCCTCTTACCGCATCCGCGTGTTCAAGGACCTTTCCGATCCCGAGCGGACCTACTGGGATTCCGGCGTGCGCATCAGCGGCGAATCGGTGCTTGTCCCCTACAAGGGCAAGGCGCTGGAGCCCTGCACCGACTATTACTGGCAGGTGCAGGTGCGCGACCAGAAGGGCGAGGCTGCCGAGTGGAGCGAGCCCTGCCACTTCCACACCGGCATCCTGACTCCCGGCGGCTGGAAGGCTCAGTGGATAGGCGCCCCCTGGCAGGGAGAGAATTCATACGACTATGATATGAGCGAAGACGTGCAGCCGGCTCCCATCCTGCGCAAGGAGTTCGAGGTTAAGAAGGGGGTCAAGTCGGCCCGCTTCTACGGCACCGGCCTCGGCTATTTCGAGCTCTACATCAACGGCGGCAAAGTCGGCGACGACTATCTCTGCCCCAACGAGAGCAACTACGGCCTGCGCGAGAAGCTGGACCAGCGCCTGATTCCGGTGGGCGACCCCTTCAACGGCTACAGCGTGGCTTATGTCAGCTACGATGTCACCGATATGCTCAAGGAGGGGACAAACGCCGTCGGGGCTATCCTGGGCAACGGCTTCTACGACCTGGTGTACCGCCGCTTTGTTATGGGCTACGGCACCCCCCGCTTCTATGGACAGATACTTATAAAATATGAGGACGGCACACAGGAAATCGTCGCCAGCGACACCAGCTGGAAGATAGAGAAGAGCGCCCTCGTATACGACCAGATGTACATCGGCGAGCACTACGACGCCCGCAAGGAGCACGACGGCTGGTGCACCGCCGGCTACGACGACTCCGCCTGGGCTTTTGCCGCGGAGAAGAAGGCCCCCGAAGGGGAGCTGATAGCGCAGCTCGGCCCCGCCGACCGCGTCACCGCCACCTATGAGCCCCTCAGCATCGAGCGCGACAGCACCGGGGCATTCATCGTCTCTTTCCCCGAAGAGATTTCCGGCTGGGTGGACCTCAAGAATCTCAAGCTGGCCGAGGGGCAGCAGGTTGAGGTGCGCTACCTCAACGAGTCGCTGGTGTGCAACAGCATCTACACGGCAAAGGGGAGCGGCAGCGAGTCGTATCACCCCCGCTTCCGCTGGTTCGTGTTCTCCAAGGTGGCAGTCAGCGGCCTGGACAATCTCAAGCCTTCGCAGATAGAGGCGTGGGCGGTGAACAGCGATGTGCCGCAGACCTCCTCTTTCGAGACCAGCAACGCCCTCATCAACAAAATCGACAAGATCTGGCGCCGCAGTATGCTTGACAATATGCACGGCGGCGTCCCCACCGACTGCCCTCACCGCGAGCGCATCGGCTATACCGGCGACGGCCAGGCTGTGACCGTCACCACCCTCACCACAATGGGGGGCCAGACCTTCTACAACAAGTGGATCCGCGACATCCGCGAGGCGCAGAAGCCCGACGGCTATGTGGCCAATTCGGCCCCCTGGCAGCCCGAGGCGGGCGGCGGAATCCCCTTCGGCTCCGCAATCAATGTAATCCCCTCCGACTTCTACTGGCAGTATGGCGACGAGCGCCTCTACCGCGAGTGCTACAAGCCGATGATGGATCACACCCGCTGGATGGAGCGCTGGGTCGACCCCGCCACCGGCATTATGGAGAGCCGCTCCGGCCACTACTTTATGGACCTTGGCGAGTGGGTGCCCGCCTACGGCCTGCCCAGCAACGCGCTGGTGCACACCTGGTTCCTCTGGGCCTGCGCCAAGACCTGCGCCGATGCCGCCCTGCACTTCGGCGACAAGGCCAATTATGACTATTTCTCCGCGCTGCGCGACACCACTGCCGCCGCCTTCCACCGCACATTCTACGATGAGGCCACCGGCTCTTACGGCAAGGACGGCAGCAACGTCTATGCACTGGCGATGGGGGTTCCCGCAGAGCGCGAGCAGAAGGTTGTGGACGCCCTTGTGGCCAACATCGCCGAGAAGGACAACCACCTTATCACCGGCTTCGTGGGCTTCCGCTATCTGTGCGAGGTGCTGGTAAAGCACGGCCACGAAGACCTGGCATACGAAATCATCAACAAGAAGGACTTCCCCAGCTTCGGCTGGTGGATAGAGCAGGGGGCCACCACCACCTGGGAGCAGTGGAACGGCGACTATTCGCACAACCATCCCTTTATGGGGGGCGGCATCCTCTGGTTCTACCGCGATCTGGCGGGTCTGGAGGCCACTGCGCCCGGCTACCGCACCTTTGAGATCAGACCCACCATCCCCGACGGGCTCGATTATGTCAAGTATTGGCAGATGACCCCTTACGGCAAGGTGGACATCGACTGGAAGGTCGCCTCCGACAAGAGTTTCACCCTCAAGTGCACCGTGCCCGTGGGCACCACCGCCAAGGTGTATGTCCCCGACGGCGACAGCGTGCGCGAGGAGACTCTCTCCAGCGGTTCGTATACTCTCAAGGGGAGCGTGAAGTAATGGAGACGCGCGCTCTGCTTGCGGCTGAGAAAAAGCGCTGCGGCACGCACAATTGCGCGCAGGCGGTGGTCAGCACCTATTGCGACCTGGTGGGGCTGGACGCTTCTGCCGCTATGGACATCGCCGGGGCGTTCGGCACCGGGATGGGCAATATGGAGGGGACTTGCGGCGCCATAGTGGGGGCGGGGATGGTCATCGGCCTCGCCACTCGCGACCGCAAGTTGTCGCGGGAGAAGATGGGGCTGCTGATGTCCCGCTTTAAAGAGCGCAACGGCGCCACTGTGTGCCGGCTCCTCAAGGGGGCTGGCACCGGCGTCCCGCTGCGCGACTGCCCCGGCTGCGTTGCCGATGCCTGCACCATCCTGGAGGAGATCGTCTTTTAGCCTTGTTGCCCCGTAGTCTTAGCTGCGGACGTAGTGCGGCATATCGGGCGGGGTGACGATGGAGATTTCGCACAGGCCGGCGACCTGGCCGCCGACGCTCCAGGCGCTCTGGAAAATGAGTTTGTGCACTCCCGCCTTCTCGATGGTGTAGCAGTTGGAGCCGCCGCTCTCTATCAGGTGGCGGATGATCTCCTGCGAGCGGGCGCTGTGGCAGCCGAACAGATTGGTGCCGATCAGGTTGCCCCGCTTGCGGTATTGCTCCACCGCGCGGTCGTTCATATAAATAATTACCCCGTCCCTGTCGCAGACGGTGATGGAGCAGTTGAGCCCCCTGGCCCAGTCGGGAATTGCGTTTGTTTCCATGGCGGCGAAGGTACGTATTTTTTAGAGTTTAGAGTTTAGAGTTTGAGGTGGAAGAGAGGGCATTTTGTAAAGTTTTTTCAAAAAAGTTTGCATTTCGTTTTTTTTTTTACTTTCGCGAAAGAATTTGGGGAAACCCATATTTCTCATTGATTATGAAAGGAATGCCAAAGACATTGTTAGTGCTGTCCGTGCTTTTGTTCGGGCTCTATGGCTTTGGCACGCGGATGGGTATCAGTGTGGAGGCTTTGCTTTTTGACGCTCCCGGCGCCTGCCACGTCCTTTCTTCTTCTGAATTGCGAGAAGACTTGGCCCATCGGGATGACTTCAGCCGCGCAGTGTTTGAAGACGGCTTTGTACTCAACCACAAAACCATCCATCCGACCCGCACGGGCCGCTTCGTTAATTTCAAGGTACTCAACCGCATCCCCTTCCACAAAAATCTTCAGAGTTCCGCACCCGTCTTTCTTCTTATCAAGTGCGGACTTGTGACCAGCGCATACACTGTGCACGATTATTCCAATTGCTTATTGCTCGAGACTTCCGGCCTGCGTGCCAGCACCAGCCGGCTCTTTGCTCTCGAGAGCATACGCCGCTGATTTTCTGATAGTCCATTTTAGAACGCTGATCGGTTCTGGCTGCTTCTTTCGCGGCAGTGCCCCCCTCTTCTGAAGGGTGAATTGCACCCCGCAGGCAAATAAACAGTCTACTCTCACTAGACTTATCTGATGCCGCTTCCGGCATCGGACAGGCCACCTTACATCCCGATTCCAAAAGGGTCGGACGCACAGAATTTCAGCGAATATCCCCCTGACGGGGACAATCGCACAGCAACCGCTGATGCGCCGGGCAAGCACATCCCAAATTATGAAACAATTGGCATACATATTCACCGCTTCCGCAGCGCTTGCAGGATGCGTGAACCAAGATATGAATCTTGAAAACAACGGAAATAACATTTATGACGAGATAACATTCGACCTGGTCCCTGTAGTGGGGGGCAGTGGCGATGCATTCGCTCCCACAAGCATTTTCAGCGCGGGCGCATTCTACAACGCCCCCGGCTCCAGCTGGACCACATCTTCTCTTGAGTCTAGCGAATATCTCCCCGAAACCGCGGCAATGCCGGGCGGCGGCCTCTGGCATTTGAGCCAGACCTTCAGCTGGCCCGCCGACGACGGCAGTCTCACCTTCTTCGGCTGGAGCCTGAACCGCGACAGCCTCTGTTTCCACCCCGAATCGCAGGCGGTGGCCGGCATCGACAGGGAGAGGGGCGTCTATCTGGACTCCTTTGACATCTCCCTCGACAGCGACACCGATTTCATAGTGGCTGACGCCTCCTCCGACAAGATACTCACAAGGTCGTCTTCGTCGGTGCCGACCGTCTTCCGCTCGCAGCTCTCCAAGGTGGAGATTTCTGCCCGGACAAAGGGGGACTATTCCGCATCCAAGGAGATCCGCATAAATTCCGTCAACCTGAAGAATCTGGCCAAGACGGGCGACTACCGTCAGGGCGAGTGCGCCGGCGGCGTGTGGAGCGAAGTGCACAGATGGTCCGTCAGCTCTACCCACGATGTCTGCTACGGCGACTATTCCGCCGCTCCGGCGCTGGTTACTGCGCAGGAGACCGGACTGCCGGGCGCCGGCAGCTTCTACATTCCGCAGACCTTGTCGGAGGGGGAGCAGCTGCTTGAAGTGGTCTACACGATAAGCGACATCGTAACGGGCTTTGTGGAGACCGTCACAGAAAATCTCTCGCTGAGCTCTCTGATTCCCGAAAGTGCGCTGCGCGCCGGCGTGCTCCACTCAATCTGCGTATGCCTCGCCCTGGAGGAGATCACCTGGGCCCCCGGCATAATAGGATGGGAAGACGGCAGCGTGTCTAATTAGCGTGGTAGAGCCGTTTGCTCTGGTAGACCGGCTCGCTGGTGAGGTTCACTCCAAGCTTGCGCAGTGTGGAGACATCCACGCTCGAGAGAATCACGCTGGAGTGAACCTCGCAGCAGCGCAAATCGTCCAGCTTGTCCAGGGCGTTGCGGGCGTTGATGTCGGTGAGGGCGCAGATTGAGAGGGCCAGCAGCACCTCGTTCACGTGCAGGCGGGGGTTGCGGTGCCCCAGATGGGTCGTCTTGAGCTTGCAGATGGGCTCGATTACCAGCGGAGAAATCAGTTTGACCTCTGCGGGGATATGAGCCAGATATTTGAGGGCGTTGAGCAGCATTGCCGACGTGGCCCCCAGCAGTTCGCTGGTCTTGCCGGAAATCAGGGTGCCGTCGTTCATCTCGATGGCGGCGGCGGGCAGCCCCGTCTTCTCCGCCACCTCGCCGGCCAGCACGGCCACCTTGCGGTTGGAGAGGGAAATCTTGGCCTGCTCCATTATCATCTCGAGGTCGGAGAGCTGGCCGGGGTCGGCATTTGCGGTGCGCACCTGGCAGGCGGCGTTGTAGTAGCGGCGGATAATCTCGCGGCAGGAGGCGTCGCACACCACGGCGTCGTCTATTATGCAGTCGCCGATCATATTCACACCCATATCGGTGGGCGATTTGTAGGGCGATTCGCCGATTATCCCCTCCAGCGTCTGGTTCAGCACGGGGAAGATTTCCACGTCGCGGTTGTAGTTCACGGCAATCTTGCCGTAGGCCTCCAGATGGTAGGGGTCAATCATATTCACATCTTCCAGATCCACCGTGGCGGCCTCGTAGGCCAGGTTCACGGGGTGCTTGAGGGGCAGGCTCCACACGGGGAAGGTCTCGTACTTGGCATAGCCCGCCTTCACGCCGCGCTTGTTCTCGTGGTAGAGCTGGCTCAGGCAGGTGGCCATCTTGCCGCTGCCGGGGCCCGGGGCGGTGACCACCACCAGGCGGCGGGTCGTCTCTATGAAGTCGTTCTTGCCGAAGCCTTCGTCGCTGAGAATAAGCTTGGAATTGGAGGGGTAGCCGGCAATGGGGTAGTGGCGGTAGACTTTGAGCCCCAGCGACTCCAGCTTTTTCTGGTAGGCGATGG
Organism: uncultured Muribaculaceae bacterium; assembly: GCA_964542575.1. Taxonomy (GTDB): domain Bacteria; phylum Bacteroidota; class Bacteroidia; order Bacteroidales; family UBA932; genus Equibacterium. The sequence goes on along the minus strand of CAZIUO010000006.1, from coordinate 9,255 downwards.
CGTTGGCCTGGTTGTCAAAGCGGGTCAGCACCACGCTGCTCACGTAGAGCCCGTAGCCGCGGAAGGCGTCTATCAGGCGTAGCACGTCCATATCGTAGGTGATGCCCAAATCGCCGCGGATTTTGTTTTTCTCGATGTCGCAGGAGTTTATCACCAGCACGATTTCCGCCTCGTCCTTGAGCTGCAGCAGCATAGTGATTTTGCTGTCCGGGGCAAATCCGGGGAGCACGCGGCTTGCGTGATAGTCGTCAAAAAGTTTTCCTCCGAATTCAAGGTAGAGCTTGTCGCCGAACATAGCGATGCGCTCCTTGATTTTATTCGACTGAATAGCAAAGTATTTATCCTTGTCGAAACCAAGTTTGTTCATAAAAGTATGTGAAATGATGTGGTGCAAAAGTAGCATTTTTTTAACTTTGAACACTTGTGCACATACATTTTTTATGAAAGGAACATTCATTTTTCTTGCCGACGGCTTCGAGGAGGTCGAGGCAATCGCCACTTATGACATATTGCGCCGCGCCGGCATCGACGTCAGGACGGTCTCGATTTACGACAATTCTCTGGTGGAGGGGGCGCACGGCCTGCAGCTGATAAGCGACCTGTGCTGGGAGGATTTCGAGCTGAACGCCGGCAGCGATGCTGACCACGACGATTTTATGATATTCCCGGGCGGAATGCCCGGCGCCAAGAATCTCTCCGAGTTCGCTCCGCTGATGGAGCATCTCGCCGCACACTATGCCGCGGGCGGCAGCGTGGCGGCAATCTGCGCTTCTCCGGCGGTGGTGCTTGCCGCACAGGGTAAGACTTTCGCGGGCTGCGAGATGACTTGCTACGACGGTTTCGAGCATCAGCTGGCTTCTGCCGGCATCGCCCACAAGGCGGCGGGGAGCGTCACTTGCGGCAGGGTCATCACCGGCCGCGGCCCCGGCTATGCCGCAGAATTCGCGCTGGCCATTGTCGCCGCCCTCAAAGGGCAGGAGATTGCCGATGCAATCTCCGCCGGCTTCACCCCGCGGTAAGAGTTTAGAGTTTAGAGTTTAGGGTTTAGAGGAGTGGTGAGTTTAAAGTGGAATGACCGCAAGATATTTCGGCGCATCAGAGGCTTCGTATGAAGGGGCTTGGCTGGTAGAAAAAATACCAGCTACGCCCCTTCATACCTTCGCAAATTCTGATGCGCAAGCGAATAAAGTTTCAGCACATCAAAGCCCCTTGCAGGCGGAGTGTAGTTGCGCTGAAAAATCTATTACTGAGCGAGGGCGTCGATGACGCGGAAGATGAGGCGCGTGCGGCGGGCGAGGACATCGCCGCTCACAATCGCCGGCGTGTCGCTCGTCTTGAGCGTGTGATTGTGGAAGCCCGAGGTGAACAGCAGCGCCGGAATCCCCTTCTTTGAGAAGGGATAATGGTCTCCCAGCTTGTACATAGTCTTGGTGAACTCGTCGCTCCCGTAGAAAGTATAATCCAGCTCCAGCGGCTCGCCCCCCGCCATATTGCACGAATCAATCAGATCCTGCCGGCCGCGGGGCAGAGTGCCGCGTCCCAGCACAATCATATAATTGCTCCCGAACCCCTTGGGCGGCACCAGCGTGCTCCCCAGGATGTCCATATTCACATTGCAGATAATCTTGTCTGCGGCAATGGGCAGCGTGCTCACGAAATGCTCGCTCCCCGCCATACTGTATTCCTTGCCGTCGAAGAGGGCGAACAGTATGTTGACCCCCGGCCCGACGCTGTCGCGCCGCATCTGGCTGAACATCTGCGCCAGCGTCAGCAGAGCCGACACCCCGGAGGCATTGTCGTCGGCCCCGGGGTAAGTCTTCCCCTTGATGGTGCCCAGATGGTCGTAGTGGGCGGAAACCACCACATACTTGTCGCTGAAGCCCAGCGCGGGGACCACCGCCAGGATGTTGTGCATCTGCACGCCCCCCTTGTGGTAGAACTTCTGCGTGCTCTGATAGAGGAAGGGCTGCACCTGCAGCTGGTCAAGATAGTTCATTATGTAGCGGCGGGCGTTGGCGCTGCCGTCGCTGCCCGATGCGCGCCCCGCCATAATCGAGTCGCACAAGTGTTCTACAATGCGCATCTGGCTTGCCGCGTCGGCGACCGCTTCATATTCCGAATGCTGCTGGGAGAAGAGAGGCAGGGCCATCAGCAGAGCCGCCAGCAGAGAGAGTCTCTTTTTCATAACGGCTGCGAATTTAGCAATTTCTTAAGTACATTTGCATCTTGATATCCACATCGCGATGGCAGAATTCAAATTACATTCTCCCTATGCCCCCACCGGCGACCAGCCGCAGGCCATCGAACAGATTTGTGCCGGCTTCGAGGCCGGAGTCGGGGCGCAGACTCTTATGGGTGTCACCGGCAGCGGCAAGACCTTCACAATGGCCAATGTGATAGCCCGCCTGCAGCGCCCGGCCCTGATCCTGAGCCACAACAAGACCCTCGCGGCCCAGCTGTACAGCGAATTCAAGGCCTTCTTCCCGGAGAACGCGGTGGAATATTACGTCTCCTATTACGACTACTACCAGCCCGAGGCCTACCTGCCCACCACCGACACCTACATAGAGAAGGACCTGAGCATCAACGACGAAATCGAAAAGCTGCGCCTCTCGGCCAGCAGCGCCCTGCTCTCGGGCAGGCGGGACGTGATAGTGATATCCTCGGTCTCCTGTATGTACGGCATCGGCAACCCGGAAGATTTCCACAGCAGCACGGTGCAGATAGAGCGGGGGAGCGAAATATCCCGCAATAAACTGCTATATTCTCTTGTGGACGCCCTCTACAGCCGCACCGAGGGGGAGTTCAAGCGGGGCTGCTTCCGCGTCAAGGGGGAGAGCGTGGACATCTTCCCCGCCTACAGCGACTATGCCTGGCGCATCACCTTCTGGGGCGACGAGGTGGATTCGATAGAGATGATAGACCCCGCCAGCGGGGCCACCATAAGCACCGCCGACAGCCTCACGGTGTTCCCGGCCACCAACTTCCTCACCACAAAGGAGCGCTCTGCGCGGGCCATAGACCAGATTCTGGCCGATATGGTGGACCGCTGCGACTATTTCAACAGCGTGGGGCGGCACCACGAGGCCAATCGCCTGCGCCAGAGGGTGGAATATGACGTGGAGATGATAAAGGAGATAGGCTACTGCTCCGGCATAGAGAATTATTCCCGCTATTTTGACGGCCGCAGCGCCGGGCAGCGCCCCTTCTGCCTGATAGATTATTTCCCGAACGACTTCCTGACCTTCATAGACGAGAGCCACGTCACCATCCCCCAGATAAGGGCGATGTACGGCGGCGACCGCAGCCGCAAGGAGACCCTGGTGGAGTATGGCTTCCGCCTCCCCGCCGCGGCCGACAACCGCCCCCTCAAGTTCGACGAATTCTACAGCCTGGTGGGGCAGCGGCTCTATGTGAGCGCCACCCCGGGCGACTACGAGCTCAACGAGTCGGGCGGCGTGGTGGTGGAGCAGATTGTGCGCCCCACCGGCCTGCTGGACCCTCCGATAGAGGTGCGCCCCTCCAAGAATCAGATAGACGACCTGATGGAGGAGATAACCCTGCGCGCCGAGCACGACGAGCGGGTGCTGGTCACCACACTCACCAAGCGGATGGCGGAGGAGCTGGAGAAATATCTGACCCGCAACGAGGTCCGCTGCCGCTATATCCACTCCGACGTGGACACGATGGAGCGGGTGGAAATCATAGACGACTTCAAGGCGGGCCGATTCGACGTGCTGGTCGGGGTCAACCTGCTGCGCGAGGGGCTGGACATCCCCTCGGTGTCGCTGGTGGCGATTCTGGACGCCGACAAGGAGGGCTTCCTGCGCAGCGACCGCGCCCTCACGCAGACGGCGGGCCGCGCCGCCCGCAACATCAACGGCAAGGTCATATTCTACGCCGACACAATCACCGGCTCAATGCAGGCCACGATAGACGAGACCAACCGCCGCCGCGCCAAGCAGCAGGCCTACAACAAAGAGCACCACATAATCCCGCACCAGGTGGGCGGCGGTGCCGCAGCTGCCCTGCGCGGCGAGATAGATTATAAGGACGAGCAGGCAAAACGAGCTCAATTTTTGCAGGAGGACCCCGTCGTGGCCTCGATGGACCGCGCCGGGCTGGAGAAGATGATAGCCGCCGCCAAAAAGAAGATGGAAGAGGCGGCATCGCAGCTCAGCTTTATGGAGGCCGCGAAGTATAGAGACGAGATGAACACCCTTAAAGAGATTCTGGCCAAGAAATGATACCTGAAGAGATCAAAAGCATCTGCGCCGAATACGGCGACGGGGAGTGCGACAAGATAGTCGCCGCATACACCCTTGCAGAGGAGGCGCTGCGCGGCAAGATGCGCAGCAACAGCCACCCTTTCATAGAGCACGTGCTGGGCACGGCCAACATAGTGAGCCGTGAAATCGGCCTTGACTCCAGCTGCGCGGCGGCGGTGTTCCTGCACGAGGGCAGCCGCCTCAACCCCGCTCTGCTGGACTCCTGGACCCTCGACGCCGTCGCGCTGCAGCTGGCCCAGAGCCTGAACAAAATCTCCCAGATCAAGCCGCGCGACACAATGCTCGAGGCCGACCGCTACCGCAAGCTCATCGCCAACTATTCCACCGACCCGCGGGTGTTCATAATAAAACTGGCCGACAGGATGGAAATTATGCGCTCGCTCTCCATCTTCCCCAAGAGCGACCAGGCCCGCAAGAATGCCGAGACAATGCTGCTCTACATTCCGCTGGCCCATCAGGCGGGTCTCTACAACATCAAGAGCGAGCTGGAGGACCTCTGGCTCAAGTATGCCAATCCCGACAGCTGGCGCACCATCACCAACTATCTCAAGGCGACCGAGCGGGAGCGCAACACCCTGGTGGATACATTCATAAAGCCCCTGGAGGCCAAGATTTCCGCCAAAGGGATAAAATATCACCTCAAGGTGCGCACCAAGAGCGCCTATTCCATCTGGAAAAAGATGCAGGCGCAGAACATCCCCATCAGCGAGGTCTACGACGTGTTTGCAATCCGCTTCATAGTGGATGTGCCGCGCGAGAGCGAAATCTCCACCTGCTGGGACCTCTTTGCCCTGGTCACCGAAAACTATCAGCAGGACGAGCGCCGGCTGCGGCAGTGGCTGGAGAGGCCCAAGCCCAACGGCTACCAGTCGCTCCACTGCACGGTGAATGTCGGCGGGCAGTGGGTCGAGGTGCAGATCCGCAGCGAGCGGATGGATTATGAGGCGGAGCTGGGCGGCGCCTCCCACTGGTCTTACAAGGGGGTCAAGCGCGATGCGCTGATAGGGGAGTGGCTCGCCACCGTCCGCAGCCTGATGGAGAGCCCCGACCACAACACCTATCAGGATGCGGAGGACAACCTGCTCAAGCAGGATGTGTTCGTGTTCACCCCGGAGGGGGAGCTGCGGCAGCTCAAGGCGGGCAGCAGCGTGCTGGACTTTGCCTTTGACATCCACTCCAACCTGGGGCTCAAGTGCACCGGCGGCCGCATCGGCGGCAAGATGGTCCCCATCCGCGAAAAGCTCAAGACGGGCGATATGGTGGAGATTCTCACCTCCAAAAACCAGAAGCCCTCGGAGGACTGGCTCAATTTTGTGGTGACCAGCAAGGCGCGGGCAAAAATCAAGCAGAAGCTCAAGGAGAGCGAGAACGCCCTTGCCCGCGAGGGGAAGGAGATTCTGGAGCGGCGGCTCAAGAACTGGAAGATGACCGCCACCGACGAGCAGATCACCGCTCTCATCAAGAAATACAAGTTCCGCACGGCCAACGAGCTCTTCGGCGCCATCGGTGCCGAGAAGATAGATGTGGCCGACATCAAGGCGGAGCTGCTCAAGGAGGACGAGGGACCCGTGGTCCCCGCCGGAGACGAGCACGGCGGCGGGCGTCGCGAGAGCGGCCCCAAAGATTATCTGGAAATCGGCGGCAACGCCTCGCTCAGCGGGGTGGACTACAAGCTGGCCAAGTGCTGCAACCCCGTTTACGGCGACGACGTCTTCGGCTTTGTCACCATCAGCGAGGGTATCAAAATCCACCGCCTCTCGTGCCCCAACGCCGCCCGTCTGATAGAGAATTACCCGCACAGGGTGCAGAAGGTGCGCTGGAAAAAGGATGCCGGCACCTCCAGCCAGCAGGTGCAGCTCAAAATCACCGTGGACGAAGAGAGCGCCACTGGAGAAGTCCTCTCCGTGATAAGCTCTTACCACGCACTGGTGCGCAAGTTTGTCACCGGCGAGCGGGACAAGCGGGGAGAAATTGAGCTGCTGGCCACTGTGTTCGTATCCAGCAATCTGGTGCTGGACCGCATTCTGGCCGGCCTGCGCCGCCTGAAAAATGTAAAACAGGTCACCAAACAGTAGATGGAGAATTCCGGCAACATAGTAATCAAGGGGGCGAGGGTCAACAACCTCAAGAACATCGACGTGGAGATTCCCCGCGGCCGCCTGGTGGTGGTCACCGGCATATCGGGCAGCGGCAAGTCCTCCCTGGCCTTTGACACCCTCTATGCCGAGGGGCACCGCCGCTTTGCGGAGAGCCTCTCGTCGTTCACCCGCCAGTTCCTGGGCAAAATCCCCAAGCCGGACGTGGACTTCATCTCCGGCATACCCCCGGCAATCGCGGTGGAGCAGAAGGTCACCACCGCCAACACCCGCTCCACAATCGCCACTACCACCGAGATTTACGACTACCTCAAGCTGGTGTTCGCCAAAATCGGGCGCACCTACTCTCCGGTGAGCGGCTGCGAGGTCAAGGTGGACAGCGCCGCCAGCGTTCTGGCATATATGCGCACCCTGCCGCAGGGGCAATATGCGCTGATTGCCGCTGCAATGCAGCTGAGCGAAGACAACGCCACCGAAACCTTCCTCTCGCTCAAGGAGGAGGGTTTTGCCCGTATGGTGGACTGCGTCAGCGGCGGGGTCTTCAAGATAGACGACATACTCGGCGGCAAGGCGGCGGTGGATGATTATTCCCGCCTGGCGCTGCTGATAGACCGCGTAAAGGTGGCTGGCGATGACGAATTCACCGCCCGCGCCCTGGACTCCCTGGGCACCGCCTTCTCGCGCGGCGACGGACGCATCTACTGCGGGCTGCAGGGGGCGCTGGAGCCCTTCTCCAACCTGTTCGAGGCCGACGGCATCCGCTTTGAGAAGCCCGACGAGAACCTCTTCAGCTACAACAGCCCGCTGGGGGCCTGCCCCGAGTGCGGCGGCTTCGGCACCGTGATGGGCATCGACGAGAATCTGGTGGTGCCCAACCCCACGCTGAGCGTGTACGACGGCGCCATCGTGTGCTGGAGGGGGGAGATGATGAAATACTTCAAGGAGGAGCTGCTCAAAAACGCCTACAAGTTTGAATTCCCCGTGTTCAAGCCCTACAACCAGCTCTCCAAGAAGGAGAAGGACCTGCTCTGGAGCGGCAACGAATATTTCACCGGCATCGACGGCTTTTTCAAGTGGGTGGAGAAGAACCGCTACAAGATACAGTTCAAATATATGCTCAGCCGCTATTCGGGCCGCACGGTGTGCCGCTCCTGCGGCGGGGCAAGGCTTCGCAAGGAGGCGCTCTATGTAAGGGTGGGGGGCAAGAACATTGCGGAGCTGTCTGCAATGCAGATAGACGCCCTGGTTGATTTCTTCGACAATCTGCAGCTGGACGACTACGAGCGGCAGACGGTGGACATCCCCCTGCGGGAAATCCGCCAGAGGCTGCAGTATATAGTGGATGTCGGGCTGGGATATCTCACGCTGGACCGCCCTTCTTCAACCCTCTCGGGCGGCGAGAGCCAGCGCATAAATCTGGTCAAGGTAATCGGCAACAATCTGGTGGGCTCTATGTATGTGCTGGACGAACCCAGCGTGGGGCTTCACAGCCGCGACACTCAGCGCCTGATTTCTGTGCTCAAGCGGCTGCGCGACCTGGGCAACACCGTGATTGTGGTGGAGCACGACCGCGAGATCATTTCGCAGGCGGACTATCTGATAGACATCGGGCCGCGCGCCGGCATTTTCGGGGGCGAGGTGGTGTTTCAGGGGCCGCTGGACAGCCCGGTGGACTGGAGTGCGAACCGCTCGCTCACAATGGAATATATGCGCGGGCGGCGCAAGGGCTATGTGGCGCAGCATCATCACACCCCCAAATACTCCATCGAGGTGCAGGGGGCGTGCGAGAACAATCTCAAGAACATAGATGTCAAGTTCCCGCTCCGCTGTCTGGTGGCGGTGACGGGCGTCTCGGGCAGCGGCAAGTCGTCGCTGGTGGGGGATATCCTCTATCCGGCGCTCTACCGCCATCTCAATCAGATGGGGGAGGCCCCCGGGGCGTTCAAGGCGCTGGCGGGGGATTTGAACCGCATTTCGCGGGTGGAGTATGTAGACCAGAACCCCATCGGCAAGAGCAGCCGCTCAAACCCCGTGACCTACACCAAGGTCTATGACGATATCCGCAAGCTTTTCAGCGAGCAGCCCTATGCCAAGATGAACGGCTACGGCCATTCGCACTTCTCCTTCAATATCGACGGCGGCCGCTGCCCCGAGTGTCAGGGGGAGGGGGTCATCCGGGTGCAGATGCAGTTTATGGCGGATGTCACTATGGTGTGCCCCACCTGCGGCGGCAAGCGTTTCCTGCCCGATGTGCTGGAGGTCAAGTACCGCGGCAAGAACATCAGCGAGGTGCTGGATATGAGCGTGGGGGAGGCGGTGGAGTTTTTCTCTGCGCAGGACGATGCCACGGCGCAGCGCATTGCGGAGAAGTTGCAGCCGCTGGTCTCCGTGGGGCTCTCTTATCTCAAGCTGGGGCAGAGCAACAGCACTCTCTCGGGGGGCGAGAGCCAGCGCATCAAGCTGGCTTCTTTCCTGGGCAAGGAGAGCGGCGACGCTCCGGTGCTGTTCATTTTTGACGAGCCCACCACCGGGTTGCACTTCTATGATATCGAGAAGTTGCTGGCCTCTTTTGACGCGCTGATAGAGCGCGGCCACTCGATAATCGTGGTGGAGCACAATCTGGACATTATCCGCTCTGCCGACCATATTATCGAGTTGGGCCCCGACGCGGGCGACCGCGGCGGCGAGCTCATTTTCCAGGGCACTGCCGACGAACTTCTGCAGCGCGACACCCCCACCGCACGGGCTCTTAGAGTTTAGAGTTTAGAGTTTAGAGTGTAGAGTGTAGAGAAGTGGAGAGTGGCAAGTAACTCTGTAGCGCATCAAAAAAGCGGATGCCTAAAGGGGTGAGGGGCGGCCATCTGAGCAAG
>CAZIUO010000005.1:0-53189 GCA_964542575.1 uncultured Muribaculaceae bacterium | reverse complement strand
TTTGCTGGGGCGTTGGAAGTTTAGAGGAGTTGAGAGTTTAGCGTTTAGAGTTTAGAGGCGCGGAAAGCGCCGACAGCAAGTCCCTTCCCTGGGGAAGGGATTTAGGGTTGGGGTCATCAATAAAAAAATGTGCGGTAGGTTTGCTGGGGCGTTGGAAGTTTAGAGGAGTTGAGAGTTTAGCGTTTAGAGTTTAGCGGCAGTGTTGAAAAGATGTCCAAAACAATGCCGGGAAGTGTTGGAAGGGGGCGGCGGAATCGGTAAATTTGCCGCCGACGACACCCTCCTGCCGCCAAACAGTAGAAATGAACAAAAAATTGCTTGCGCAAAACCTGCGCCGAGTACCCGACTATCCCAAAAAAGGGGTTGTGTTTTTTGACGTCACCACCCTCTTCAAAGAGCCCGAATGCTTCAAGGAGGTCGTGGACGGAATGTACGAACTCTACAAGGACAAAGGCATCACCAAAGTGGCGGGCATCGAGTCGCGCGGCTTCATAGCCGGGGCGGCGCTGGCCGCACGGCTCGGAGCCGGATTCGTGGCCATGCGCAAGCCGGGCAAACTCCCCGCCGAGACCATCAGCGAATCCTACTTCAAGGAATACGGCTCCGACACCCTGGAAGTGCACACCGGGAGCATCACCCCGGAAGATGTTGTGCTGGTGCACGACGACATCCTGGCCACCGGAGGCACCGCCGCCGCTGCAGTGCGCCTGGCCAAGAGATTCCACCCCCGCGGCGTCTACCTCAACTTCATAATCGACATCACCGACGTTCCCCGGGCCGAACCCGTGCCCGAGAACAATGTTCTGGAGGTGACCTCCCTGCTGCGCCTGCGCGAAAGCGACGCCGGCTTCATAGAGTAACCAACCAAAAAATACACCTATGTCCAAGAAAATCTTCTTCACAGCAGCCGCTCTGATCACAATCTCCGCGGCTGCTTCTGCGCAGACCAACTTCCAGACCTTCTACGATTTTGGGCGCAAGCACGTAACCACAACCTTGGAAGGTTTCCACGCCGACAACTGGGGCAGCACCTTCTTCTTCATCGACTATGACTACAACAACCGCGACGCCGACGGCACCGTAGTCTCTCCCAGCGGCAGCTATTTTGAGATTGCCCGCGCCCTCAACTTCTGGCAGGACAGCCAGTTCGCCCCCCTCTCGCTGCACCTCGAATATAACGGCGGCCTGGGCACCGGCGGCAATATGGGCTACTGCTACCCCGTGAACAGCGCCTTCCTGGCCGGCGTGGACTATTTCCTGCACACCCCGGATTACAAGAATACATTGACCCTGCAGCTGATGTTCAAACAGTTCGTGAACCTATCCAGCGACGTTCCCCTGCAACTGACCGTCGTGTGGGGCTGCCAGGACATCTTCACCCTCCCCGGCCTGCGCTTCTCCGGCTTCTTCGATGTATGGTGCGAGGGGAGCAAGGCGGTGATGCTCTCCGAGCCCCAGCTCTGGTATCAGGTTTTCGATCACTTCAACATCGGCGGCGAGGTTGAGTTCAGCTACAACTTTGCCGGGATGGAGGGCTTCCAGGTGATGCCCTGCCTCGGTACAAAGTGGGTATTCTAAACGCAGCAAACAATACCGGCAATGAAAAAGACCACCCAGATCTTCCTCAACAAAGCATTCGGATTCGACCCGAAAAAGAACAGCGTCAAGACTGAGATAACGGCGGGCTTCACCACCTTTCTCACAATGGCCTACATTCTGGCCGTGAATCCCGACATCTTCAGCCACATAGACGGAATGCCGCGCGGGAGCGTATTCTCCGCCACCGCACTGGCCGCCGTCGTCGGCACTCTTATGATGGCCTTCTACGCCAAGAAGCCGTTCGGCCTCGCCCCCGGTATGGGCCTCAACGCCTTCTTCGTGTACACCGTGTGCCTGGGAATGGGCTACACCTGGCAGTTCGCCCTCACGGCAGTGCTGATTGAGGGTATCATCTTTGTGATATTGTCCCTCACCGGCCTGCGCACCTGGCTGCTCAAGGCCATCCCCGGCACCCTCAACAAAGCCATCGGCGCCGGCATCGGCATGTTCATCGCCTTCATCGGCCTGCAGAACGCCGGCATAATAGTTTCCAGCCCCGCCACCCTCGTCACTCTGGGCGACATAATGCACGGCAAGGCGCTGCTGGCCATGATCGGCCTTGTGATAACCGCCGGCCTTGCGATGGCAAAAGTCCAGGGCGGCATACTCATCGGCATTCTGATCACCACCCTGCTGGGCATCTTCATCAAGGACCCCGCCACCGGAAGCGCCATCACCACCTTTACATACAACGAGGCGGGCAAGGCTATGCTGGTGGATGTCCCCCAGAGCGTCCGCCCCATCTTCTGCCAGTTTGAGTGGAGCCACATTCTCTCCTGGGATATGCTGATCGTGGTGATGACCTTCCTCTTCATAGATATGTTCGACACTATGGGCACCATAATCGGCGTGAGCCAGGGCACCGATATGGCCGGCAAGGAAAACAAGACCGACATCAAGGATTTTGACAAGATGTTCCTCTCCGACGCAGTGGCCACCGTTGCCGGCGCCTGCCTGGGCACCAGCACCACCACGACCTTTGTGGAGAGCGCGTCCGGCGTGGGCGTGGGCGGCCGCACAGGCCTGACCTCGTTCACCACGGCGATATGCTTTGCAATCGCCCTCTTCTTCGCCCCCCTGTTCCTGGCGATTCCCGGCGCTGCCACCGCCCCCGCCCTCATAATCGTGGGTGTGATGATGATGCACAACATCAAGGCCATCCACTGGGAGAACCTCGCCAAGGCCATCCCCGCCTTCGTCACCATTATGACGATGCCTCTGGCCTACTCCATCTCCGACGGCATCCTGCTGGGCGTAATCTTCTATGTGCTCACACACGCCATCGTGGGCAAATTCAGGTCCATCTCCCCGGTAATGTGGGTTCTGGCAGTGATTTTCATCTTGCGGTACATATTCATATAGCCCGAATGTCCCGCGCATAAACAAAGGCGGCTTTCGCAAAATGCGAAAGCCGCCTTCTGTTTTTTGGAGAATTCTCTATTTGAACCACTTGGTGACGCGGTCGCGCGCATAGAGGAAGTAGACCGCCAGGCCTATCCAGCTTGTGGCCAGAACCAGCACGGAGCATATTATCTTGCCGACCAGCGAAATGGGTTTCTTGAGAATGTCCAGCACCGCGATGACTGAAAGCACGATGCCTACGATGTAAACTATAGATGCCATATCAGATGTGTTTTAACAATGTAAATGTAGCAATAATCTCCGATTTCTTTGTAAGTTTGTAGAGATTGGCAACAAGTAAAATCCAATGATATGAAAAAATCACTGATTTGCGCGCTGGCGCTGCTCGCAGCGTTTTCAGCCTCTGCGCAGGGCGAAAAGGAGGTCAAGAAGGGCTGGAGCATGGGACTGCTCCCCTGCGCCACCTACTCCACCGACAACGGATTCCAGTACGGCGCCTTCGGCGACTTCTACTACTACGGCGACGGGCAGACCTACCCCGACCCGCTGCACAAGATAAGCTGGGAGGCGAGCCACTTCACCAAGGGGCGCACCCGCCTCTATCTGGCATACGACTCCAAATATCTCATCCCCGATATGAGGGTCAACGCGTCGATGACCTATATGGACGACCCGATGTACAACTTCTGGGGCTTCAACGGCCCCACTGCGGTCTACAACAGCGCCATCAGCAGCAACAAGACCGATTATCTGCCCGCATCCATCAACTATTACGGAATGAGCCGCAAGATGTTCCGCGCGCTGGCCAATGTGCAGGGGCGCATCACTGACAACCTCAACTGGGCGGCGGGCGTCAACCTGTGGAAGTGGGAGATGGGCGATATGCGGGAGAGCTCCAAGAACGAGAACCCCTACTCCACCGAAACGACCCTCTACAAATGGTATCAGACCATCGGCGCCATCAAGAGCGACGAGGCCCGCGGCGGCCTCTCAGTGGAGCTGAACGCCGGCGCGGTGTATGACACCCGCGACATCGAGGCGGCCCCCAACCGGGGCATCTGGGCCGAGGCCTACCTCAACGGCAGCGTCAACAAGGGCTATCTCAAGGCCTGCACCTACTTCCGCCACTATATTTCCATCCCGGTGCACATTTCCAAGGCGGGCGACCCGGTGTTCGCCTACCGCCTCGCCTGGCAGCAGACAGTGGCGGGGGAGACACCCTTCTATATGATTCAGAATGTCCCCCTGCTGGTGCAGCGCAATATGATTTCGGAGGGCTTCGGCTCGTCCAACACCATCCGAGGCACCCGCGACAACCGCATCCTGAGCGAGGGCCTGGCCTGGGCCAATATGGAGCTGCGCGTAAAGCTGGTGTCGTTCAAGCTGCTCAATCAATATTTCTACATCGCCGTGAACCCCTTCTTTGACTGCGGCGTGGTGACCAAGGGCTACCGCACGGAGGTCTTTGAGGACATTCTGGGCCGCACCGACGCCTCTCTGGCACCCTACGGCGACTTTGCCACAATCTACAATCCCGCCCGTGCCGGGGAGGTAATCTCCACCGCCGGCGCCGGCCTCAAAATCGCGATGAACCAGAACTTCATAATCTCCGCCGAATTCTCACACTGCTTCAACGAAGGTATGGGCGAGCCCCTGGCCATCGGCATCGGCATCAACTATCAGTTCTAAACAATGAAACACCTGCTTTCAATCTCCGCCGCCGTTGTGGCGGCCATCTCCCTTGCCGGCTGCGCAGGGGGCAAGTTTATGACCAAATATGCGCTCAACCCCTCTCCGCACGGGGTTGAAGATATAGAGCGCTGCCGCGCCAAGGCCGACTCGCTGCTGCCCGGCAGCACTTTCTGGTATGACAGCCTCAAGACGGCCGGCCTGCTGCGGGACACCTTCATCACGGGCAACCGCGACTTCAAGGTGCACGCCTGCTACGTCCCCGCCGCCGACCCCGCCAAGGCACAGGGCACCGCTATTGTGGTGCACGGCTACGGCGACAACCACTTCGTGTTCCTCTATCTGGTGCGGATGTACCGCGACGATTTCAACTACAACGTCCTCTTCCCCGACCTGCAGTATCACGGCTATTCGGAGGGAGACCACATCCAGATGGGCTGGTACGACCGTCTGGACCTGCTCAAGTGGATAGATGTGGCCCACGGCATCTTCAACGACGACTTTATGGTGCTGCACGGCGTCTCGATGGGAGCCGCCACGGTGATGATGACCAGTGGCGAGCAGTTGCCCGACTATGTCCGCTGCATTGTGGAGGACTGCGGCTACTCGTCGGTGGTGAGCCAGTTCAACAACAACCGCCGGCAGTCGTTCCCCCTGGTGCAGCCCGACATCCTGCAGAGCGCCAGCCTGGTGTGCAAAAAGAAATACGGCTGGAGCTTCTGGGAGGCGACGACGCTGACCCAGCTGCCCAAGTGCACGATACCGATGTATTTCATCCACGGCGATGCCGACGACTTTGTGCCCGTGGAGAATCTCTACAAGAACTTCGCGGCCAAGAGCCAGGGCTACAAGGAGTATTGGATAGCCCCCGGCGCGGTGCACGCCAACGCCTTTGCCAAATATCCCGAGGAGTACAAGGCCCGCGTGGCGGACTTCCTCAAGCGGGTGCACGGCCTCGAAAAATAATCGTTTGCAATGAAAAAGTATATTCTGGCTCTGGATCAGGGGACAAGCTCCTCCAGAGCCATCCTTTTTGACCACGACGGCAGCGTCTGCTCCACCGCGCAGCGCGAATTCACCCAGCATTTCCCCTCTCAGGGGTGGGTGGAACACGACCCTATGGAAATCTGGAGCAGCGAGGCGGCGGTGATTGCGGAGGCCATCTCCAAGATAGGGGCCGCCGGCGATGAGATTGCCGCCATAGGCATCACCAACCAGCGGGAGACCACCATCGTGTGGGACGCGGAGACCGGCCGCCCGGTGTACAACGCCATAGTGTGGCAGGACCGCCGCACCTCGGCCTTCTGCGACAGCCTCAAAGAGCGCGGCCTGACAGACGAAATCCGCAGCAAGACGGGCCTCATAATAGACGCCTACTTCTCCGGCACCAAAATCAAGTGGATTCTGGACAATGTCCCGGGGGCGCGCGAGCGGGCGCAGGCGGGCAAGCTGCGCTTCGGCACCGTGGACAGCTTTCTGGTGTGGCAGCTGACGGGCGGCAAGGTGCACGTCACCGACGTCTCCAACGCCTCCCGCACTATGCTGTTCAACATCCATTCCCTGCAGTGGGACGGCGATATGCTCTCGCTGCTGGACATCCCCGCCTCGATGATGCCCCGCGTGTGCTCATCCTCGCAGGTTTACGGCAGCACCACGGCCGACATCTTCGGCTGCAACGTCCCCATCGCCGGCATTGCGGGCGACCAGCAGGCGGCCCTCTTCGGCCAGATGTGCACCGACCCCGGATCGGTCAAGAACACCTACGGCACGGGCTGTTTTCTGCTGATGAACACCGGCACCGAGCCCATCGCATCGCGCAACAACCTGCTCACCACCGTCGCCTGGAAAATCGGCGACACGGTGAATTACGCCCTCGAAGGTTCCATTTTCGTGGGAGGCAGCGTGGTGCAGTGGCTGCGGGACGGCCTGGGCATAATCCGCTCTTCTTCTGAGGTGGAGGCCCTTGCGGCGTCGGTCCCCGACAACGGCGGCGTCTATTTTGTGCCGGCCCTCACCGGTATGGGGGCCCCCTACTGGGACCAGTATGCCAAGGGGCTCATCTGCGGCATCACCCGCGGCACCACCGCCGGCCACATCGCCCGCGCCGCGCTGGAGGGAATCGCCTTCCAGACGATGGACATAGTGGCGGCAATGGAGCGCGACGCCGGGGTGCGGCTCTCCGAGCTCAAGGTGGACGGCGGCGCATCGC
Organism: uncultured Muribaculaceae bacterium; assembly: GCA_964542575.1. GTDB lineage: Bacteria > Bacteroidota > Bacteroidia > Bacteroidales > UBA932 > Equibacterium. Next base: position 46,330 of record CAZIUO010000005.1, on the reverse strand, counting down.
GCAACAATCTGATGATGCAGCTGCAGAGCGACCTGCTGGGAGCGGATGTTGTCCGCCCCCGGGTCACCGAGACCACAGCGATGGGCGCCTGCCTGCTGGCCGGCCTTGCCGTGGGCTTCTGGGGCTCGCTGGAAGAGGTCAAGCGGCAGTGGAAGGCAGAGCGCACCTTCTCCCCCTCGGGGGCCGATGTGCAGCCGCTCAAGGAGGGTTGGAAGGATGCGATTTCAAGAACGATAAACAATCAACGGCAATGACTCAATACATTTACGAATTCATAGGCACCCTGATGCTGGTGCTGCTCGGCGACGGCGTGTGCGCCGCCACATCGCTCAACCTCTCCAAGGCCAAAGGGGCCGGATGGGTCGTGATCGCCCTCGGATGGGGGCTGGCGGTGATGATGGGCGTGCTGATTGCGGGGCCCGTGTCGGGAGCCCATCTCAACCCGGCCGTGACGCTGGGGCTGGCCATCGCCGGCACATTCAGCTGGAATATGGTGGCAGGGTATGTGATTGCGCAGATGCTGGGCGGCTTTGTGGGGGCGACTCTGGTGTGGCTCTTCTATAAGGACCACTACGACGCCACTTCGGGCGAGCCCGACACCATCCTGGGCACCTTCTGCACAATGCCGGCAATCCGCAACAACTGGCGCAATTTCCTGTGCGAGACCATCGCCACCTTCACTCTGGTGTTCGTGATTCTGTGCATCGGCACTCAGGGCAATTCGTTCGCCCTTGGCGAGTACAAGTTCTCCACCGGGGCGCTGGGTTCGTGGCCCGTCACCTGCCTTATAATGTCCATCGGTATGTCGCTGGGCGGGACCACCGGCTATGCGCTGAATCCCGCTCGCGACCTCTCGCCGCGCCTGGCGCACGCGCTGCTCCCCATCAAGGGCAAGGGTTCGAGCGGCTGGAGCTACAGCTGGATTCCCGTGGCTGGCCCCGCCGCCGGCGCCGCCATCGCCGCAGGAATTTATCTGCTTTTGGCGTAAATATCGGTGCCCAAATTTGGAAAATCCGAATTAAGGTTATACCTTTATTAAAGCTTAATCATAACCTATTACTTAAAAGAGATGCCAAGCCGCAAGGCGACAGCATCTCTTTCCTTTTTATAGTGTAGAGTTTAGGGTTGAGAGTTTAGAGGAGTGGAGAGTTTTAAGTGGAAAGAGTACATAATCGGCGCATCAGATGCTTCGTATGAAGGGTCTCGGCGGATAAAGAAAATATCCGCTACGCCCCTTCATACCTTCGCAAATTCTGATGCGCAATCGAATATAGTTTTAGCGCATCAAAAAGCGGATGCCTAAAGGGGCGTTGATGCGCGGCAGAATCCAAAGCAAAAGGCCACCGGAGGATGTCCGATGGCCTTTGCTTGTTGTCTCGCAGTCTTATTAAAGAAGCTGCGGGAGGAAGATGGAGAAAATCAGGATGGCGAGGCCGGCCGTGAGAGTCCACACGATGCGCGGCTTGCAGCCCTTCCACTCCTTGAGCACGATGCCCCAGAAATTGGAGAAGAGCACATCAAGCGACATCAGGATAGCCCAGGAGAAGGCCAGAAGTGCGGGAGAATCCTGCAGGAAGCCGCGGCCCAGGCTGAGCCCGAAGAACTGGCTGTACCAGAGGATACCGGCCAGGGCGCAGAAGATGAGGTTGTTGCCCCACAGGTGCCCCTTGCGGTAGTCGCCCCAAGTGTTGTTCTTGCTGTTCTGCGAGAAGCAGTACACCGCATTCACGATGAAGCCGCCGAAAGTGATGAGCAGCACCGCGGGAAGCCCCGCGAACATCGCGTTGGTGTCGGGAAAGTGCATATTCTGGCCGCAGCCCTGCCCGATAGAGAAGCAGGCGCTCATAAAGCCGGAAATCAGCGCCACGAGGATGCCCTTGCCAAAGTTGAAGCGCCCCTTCTCCTCGCTGGAGTCGGTGTCGCTGGCCTTGGCGCGCATACTGCCGGCAAGTCCGATGATTATGATGCCGATGAACATCACCACCACTCCGGCGATGACTGCGCCGGTGAGGGTGCCGATGGCATTATCGCTGAGGCCCAGCAGGTCGGTGGCGAGCGGGGTCAGCACCACGCCCAGCGCAGAGCAGATGCCCAGCGCGAGGCTCTGGCCCAGCGCCACACCCAGATAGCGCATCGAGAGGCCGAAGGTAAGGCCGCCCACGCCCCACAACATTCCGAAGAAGATTGTGAGCAGGGTCGCCTTGGGGTCGGCGGTGTAGAGGGAGAAGAGGCTGTTGCCGTCGGTCACCGCCAGCAGCGCGCCCAGAAGCGGGAACACCAGCCAGGCGAAGACGCCCTGCACAATCCAGTAGCTCTCCCAGCTCCACTCCTTGATCTTGTTGATAGGCACATAACTGCTCGCCTGGCAGAATGCGCCTATCGCTATAATCAAAAGTCCTATGAGAACCATACGTTGTTACCTTTTGGAAGTTACGTCAGCCTCGTATTTCTGGATTTCTGCAATGAATGCGTCACCCACGGGGACATTGTTCTTGAGGCAGAAGTAGTCGTAAACGGCGCCCCAAGGCATTGCCTTGGCCTCCTCAAAGAGGGCGAGAACCTCAAAGTGACGGTCCTCGAGCTCGTATTTGGCCATCTGCTCCGAGGGCTCCAGCAGAGCGCGCAGCATGCACTTCTGAGCGGCACGGCTGCCGGTTACATAAGCGCCCACGCGGTTCATTGCACCGTCGAAATAGTCCAGACCGTAGTGTACGCGGTCCAGAGCCTTGGCGCGGACGATCTCTGCAAAGAGGTCAAGAGTGTTGTCGTCCATAATTGTAACGTGGTCGGAGTCCCAGCGTACTGGACGGCTGACGTGCAGCATCAGCTCGGGCACGAAGTTGAGCAGAGCGGAAACCTTGTCGGCAGGGCTCTCGGTGGGATGATAGTGACCGGTGTCGATTGTGGGAATCTTGCCGTTCTTTGCAGCGTATGCGGTGTAGAAGTCGTGGGAACCCACGGTGAAGCTCTCCAGGCCGATGCCGAACACCTTGCCCTCGATGCAGTCCTTCATATTCTCCTTCTTGTCTGCGAAAATCTGGTCAAGAGAGTCCTTGAGCAGGCTGCGGTAGAGCATATGGTTAACGGAAACATCCTTGCAGCCGTCGTGCACCCAGATGTTCATTATGCAGGGGTCGCCCTGCGCCTTGCCCATTGCGTCGGCGATGTCGCGGCAGCGCTTGGTGTGCTCGATCCAGAAGTCGCGGATGCCCTTGTCGGGGTTCGAAAGGGAGAGGTTGCCGCTCTTGGGATGGGAGAAGGATGTGGAGTTGAAGTCGAGCTTGGTGTCGTTTGCCTTGCCCCAGTCGATCCAGCTCTGGAAGTCGGCCACGCTCACCTGGTCGCGGTCCACCACCTTGCCCTTGAAGTCGCCGTAAATCTCGTGCAGATTGAGGCGGTGGGTGCCGGGGATGAGGCTCTTGGCCTTGAGTATGTCGGCGCGCAGCTCATCGATGTTGCGTGCCACGCCGGGGTAGTTGCCGGTGGACTGGATGCCGCCCGAGAGGGCGCCAGCCTGCACTTCAAACCCCTTGACATCGTCTGCCTGCCAGCAGTGCATTGAGAGGTGGAAGTCCTGCAGCTGCGAGAGGACTTTTTCTGTATCGATGCCGAGTGCGGCGTAACGTTCTTTGGCCAGTTCGTAGGCCTTTACAACTTGCTGTTCTTTCATTGTATGAGTGTTTTGTTTGATTATTTATTTAGACAATATTTGCTTGAATCTTGCGTATGCCTCGTCCCAGAGCTCTGCATCCTTGGGCAGATACTCCTCCGTGGCGATGCTCCTGGCTATGAGAGCGCGCATTTCCTCTTTGGTGTTGACCAGGCCGGCGGCACGCGCCTGAACCATTACATTGCCGATGGTTGTGGCCTCGGAAGGGCCCGCCAGCACACGCAGGTGGGTGGCGTTGGCCGTGATCTGGTTGAGCAGCGCATTCTTGCTGCCGCCGCCGATTATGTGCAGCACCTCGATGGGCTCCTTCACGAACTTGGCGTTGAGGGTGTCTATCACATTGCGGTACTTGAGGGCGAGCGACTCGAATATGCAGCGCACCATCGCGGAATCGTCGGCGGGGACTATCTCGCCGTGGCTGCGGCAATACTCCTTGATGGCCGCCTCCATATCCTGCGGAGCGGCGAACATCGCATCGTCGGGGTCCACAAAGGAGACGAACGGCTTTGCGGCGCCCATCATTGCCACGATCTCGGGATAGCTGTAGTCCCTGCCCTGCTCTTTCCAGCGGACGCGGCACTGCTCCAGCAGCCACATTCCGGTGACATTCTTGAGGAAGCGGATGGTGCCGTCGATGCCCCCCTCGTTGGTGTAGTTCTCCTTGAACGACTCCTCGCCGATGATGGGCTCATAGGCCTCGATGCCGATGAGCGACCAGGTGCCGGAGGAGAGGTAGGCGAAGTTGCGGGTAGCGGCGGGAACGGCCGCCACTGCGCTGCCGGTGTCGTGGCCTGCAACAGCCACCACCTTGACCTTGCCCAGGCCTGTCTCACGGGCGAGGGCGTCGGTGAGGGTGCCCACCACGTGGCCGGGCATCACCACCTCGGGGAACTTGTCGCGGGAGACGCCCGCTGCCGAGAGCAGCTCCTCGTCTATCTTCTTGTCGTAGGGGTTGAGGAACTGCGATGTGGAGAGGATTGTGTATTCGCACACCATATTGCCAGTCATCAGATACGAGAGGGCGTCGGGCAGGAACAGAATCTTGTCGGCCGCCTCCAGCGAGGAGTTGCCCTCGCGCTTGAGGGTGAAGAGCTGGAACAGGGTGTTGAAGTTCATGAACTGGATGCCGGTGCGGCGGTACACCTCGTCTTTGGGGACGATTTTGAAGTATTCGTCCATCATTCCGTCGGTGTAGTGGTCGCGATAGGCGCGGGGCTGCGAGAGTATGTGGCCGTCGCGGCCCACGCATACGACATCGACGCCCCAGGTGTCGATGCCGATGGAGGAGACCTCAAGCCCGAGATCCCCTATCCTCTTGAGACCCTTGCGGATTTCGTCGAAGAGGTAATACAGATTGCAGTATGTGCGGCCGGCGATGGTGGAGAAACCGTTGGAAAAGCGGTGGATCTCCTCCAGAGAAAGTTTGCCGCCGTCGAGCGTGGCAAGCACGACTCTGCCGCTGGTAGCGCCCAGATCGACGCTGATAGATGTAAATGCCATATTATGAAGTAGTTGAATTCTAAACTACGAAATTACGGAAAATCCCGCTAAAACACAAGCTGCAGGCCGTCAAAAGCGGGTTCAACCCCTGCCGGGAGCAGTTTCTGAAGCTCTGCGTGGCGGGGCAGCTGATGGCTCAGGTGAGTCAGGAAAGAGCGCTTGGCCCCGACCTTCTCTATCACCTCAAGCGCCTCCGCCAGAGTAAAGTGGGAAATATGCTTCTGGAAGCGGATGGCGTTCACCACAAAAATGTCCACACCCTTGAACTTCTGCAGCTCCTCTTCAGAGATTTTGCAGGCGTCTGTAAGGTAGCCGAAGGCGCCGAAGCGGAAGCCCAGCACCGGCAGCTTGTAGTGCAGCGCCCGCACCGGCACAATCTCCACCCCGGAGATGCTGAAGGGGGCCTCGGTGATGGTGTGCAGCTCATATTGCGGCGCCCCGGGATAGGGATGCTCGTCAAAAGCGTAGCTGTATTCCTTGCGCAGGCTCTCCTGCACATACTCCTCGCAATAGATGGGGAAGGCGCGGTGCTCGAAATAGTTGAATGAGCGGATGTCGTCCAGCCCGCCGGTGTGGTCCTTGTGGTTGTGGGTCAGCAGCACCGCATCTATGTGGCTGATGCCCTCCCGCAGCATCTGAGTGCGGAAGTCGGGGCCGGCGTCCACCAGGAGCTTGAGCCCTTCATATTCCACATAGACCGAGCTGCGCAGACGCTTGTCGCGCGCGTCGGGCGACTTGCACACTTCGCAGCCGCATCCCAGCATAGGCACGCCCGAGGAGGTGCCGGTGCCCATAAATATCACCTTGCCTGCCATCAGAGCTCCACCTCAACTATCCGGCCCACCAGCGCGGGGTCGTAATCGCGTTCCACCTTTATGTAATTGCCGCTGTAGCCGAACATCTTGCCCCCCTTCTCGGTGCTCTCGAAGAGGACGCTGCCGCGGCGGCCGCGGTTGGCGGCGTAGAATTCTGCATTGAGCCGGGCGCACAGCTCTTCCAGGACCTTGACCCGCGCCGTTTTGACGCTGTCCTGCACCTGATCTGGCATCGTGGCGGCGGGAGTGCCCGCGCGGCGCGAATAGGGGAAGATGTGGATGAACGCGGGACGCAGCTCCTCCAGAAAGCGGCGGGTGGTCTCAAAGTCGGCGTCGGTCTCGCCGGGGAAGCCCACAATCACGTCGATGCCCAGGAAGACATCGGGGATGCGGCTGCGGATGAACTCTATCTTGCGGCGGAAAAAGTCGGTGTTGTAGCGGCGCTTCATAACGGCAAGGATGCGGTCGCAGCCCGACTGCAGCGGGATGTGGAAGTGGGGCATCACCTTGCTGCCGGCGGCAATCCACTCCACGATTTCGTCCCTCAGCAGATTGGGCTCTATGCTGGAGATGCGGTAGCGCTCTATCCCCTGCACGGCATCCAGCGCCTTGAGCAGGTCAAAGAAGCTCTCCCCGGTGGTTTTGCCAAAGTCGCCGGTGTTGACGCCGGTGATGACAACCTCCTTGAAGCCGGCGGCGGCAATTTCCTCTGCCTGGGCCACCACGCTGGCGATGGAGGGGTTGCGGCTGTCGCCGCGCGCCAGGGGCACCGTGCAGTAGGCGCAATGGTAGTCGCAGCCGTCCTGCACCTTCAGAAAAGAGCGGGTGCGCTCCGAGAGGGAATGGGCGGGGAAATAACTTTGGCTGCTCTCAATCGGCTCCAGAAACACCTTGCCGGGGAGGCTGGCGGCGGTGGCTATGTCCAGCAGCCGCCCTTTGTATTCGCTGCCCACGACGGCCCAGACCCCCTCCAGACGGGAAATCTGCTCTGCGCGCAGCTGCGCCTGGCAGCCGACCACCACTATGCGGGCGTCGGGACTCTGCCGGTGGAGGCGGCGGATGTAATTGCGCCCCTTCTTTTCCGCGTGCTCGGTCACCGAGCAGGTGTTCACCACATAAATGTCGGCCCCCTCGCCGGCGGGGACTATCTCATAGCCGGCATCTGCAAAATGCTTGGCATAGGCCGACGATTCTGCAAAGCTGAGCTTGCAGCCCAAAGTGTCAAACGCTACTTTAGTACTCATCTCTAAAAACTTATGGTTACGCGGGAGCGGGTCTTTCCGGTGTCCAGCGCCTGCGCGGAATAATCGAACGGGGGGTTGATCTTGGCAATCGACACGGCGGCCCCCTTTATCTCTGCCGAGAGCGCCCTTATCCGGGCCAGTATGCGCCCGGCCACGTGCTCCAGCAGGTTGGACGGGATGGCCATCTCCTCCTTTACGATGTCGTATATTTCTGCGTAATTTATGGTGTCGGAGAGGTTGTCGCTGCCCGCCGCACGGCTCAGATCGGCGCTGATTCTGATGTCCACTATGTAATCCCGCCCCTCTTCGCGCTCCCGGGGCAGGCAGCCGTGATAGGCGCGGAACTTGAGGCCGCTCAGCTCTATGATGTCCATATTCTCAATCATTTAGGCGGAGAGGACAAACACGCAGGGGCGCTTGCCTATCTCCACGGGACTCTGCTTCCACTCCGTCACGGTGCGGGTGCGGATGAGGGCGCCGGGCTGCGTGATGTCGGCCGCAATGCAGATTCTGGTCTCCCCGGAGAGGGAGGCGAGCATATCCTGCATCAGCGAATCGTTGCGGTAGGGAGTCTCGATTATTATCTGTGTCTGGCCCGTGCGGCGGGAGAGCTTCTCCAGCTCCTGCAGCCGGGCTCTGCGCTGCGGATTCTTCACGGGGAGGTATCCGGTAAAGGCAAACGACTGGCCGTTCATCCCGGAGGACATCAGCGCCATCATCAGCGACGACGGCCCCACGAGGGGGACCACCTCTATGCCGCTGCGGTGGGCGGCGGCCACCAGCTCCTTGCCGGGGTCGGCCACTGCCGGGAGCCCCGCTTCGCTGATGAGGCCTACATCTTCCCCGCCCTCCAGCAACTTTACATATCCGGCGGCATCCGCGGCGGCGGTGTGCTCGTTGAGCTCATAGAAGGTGAGCTGATCTATGCCGCCCTTGAGCCCGGCGGCAGAGAGAAAGCGGCGCGCGGTGCGCGTCTCCTCCACCACAAACGTGCGCAGATGCGCTATCGCATCGAAAACCCCGCCGGAGAGCACCTGGTGCGGGTCTCCCTCCCCCAGCGGAGAGGGTATCAAAAAGAGTCTGCCTTTCATCGGAAGGCGAATTTAAACAACTTTTTCGATTCTGTGCTCTGCGGCGTACCAAAGATAGCCCTCCACGTCGGAGTAGCCCATCTGGCCGAGCAGTTCGGCATAGAGTCGCACCTGACCGGCGTGCGCCGCGCATTGGCGGCCGAACTTGTAGTCCACCACGGTGGCCTTGCCGCCGGAGAGCACCACGCGGTCGGGGCGGTGGACAGTGCCGTCGGTGTCGATTATGGAGAGTTCGTTGAGAGTCGCGCCTTCGCCGTCGAACCAGCCGTAGGGAGCCGCATCGCGGAGCATATCGCCGATGAGGCGGATTGTATCTTCGCGCTCGCCTGCCGGGATCTGCCCGGAAGTGACCGCCTCCTCCACCGCAGCGGAGACATCCGCCCCGGTGCCGATGTTGGAGAGTATGTCGTGCAGCACAATGCCGCGCCTGCGGGGGGAACTGCCGCTCTCGGCGGAGAAATATTCGCCGCCGCGGCAGAGCAGCGCCAGGCGGCTGCCGCTCCCCTCGCCCGACAGCGGAACGCTGCGGTAGCCCTCGAGAGACAGCGGTGCGGGGGCCTGCGGTCCTTTCCCGGACTCGGGCTTGCACTCCGTGCAAACGCCATTCACATACTTGTGGCGGGCCTCCTTATTGACTTCGGGCTCAAACTTCGTGCGGCTGCCCGACTCGTACACCATCAGGCGATTGTCGCCAGCGCTCTCACCGCCATCGCCATCGCACGCCTGCGGGCCGCCGGCCGCTTCGCAGCCCTCCTGCAGGTCGCCGCCGCTGGGGGCGCCGTATGCATCGCTGCGCGAGACAGTCTTGAAAAGTTTGCGCCCCTCCAGCAGGGCATACACCTTGTCCGAGACCCCTTCGCTGCGGTTGGGCTTGAAATCCTTGTCCCTGGCGGCAAACACTATCAGCTCCCGCTTGGGGCGGGTGAAGGCCACGTATGCCGAATTGAGGGCATCGAGATTGCCGTAAAGCTTTTCCCGCTCATAATCTTCGCTGAATTCAGATTCCGCGACCTCTTTCTTGAACTCCACGGGGAGCAGGCCGGCGCCACGCCGTTCGCCGTCGCCCTGCCGGTCTTCGGGGCCGAACAGGGTATCCTTGCACCAGATGTACTTCTTGCGGAAAGGGCTGCTGGCGGCCACGAGCTCTTCATAGAAGAAGGGGACTATCGCCACCGGACATTCCAGCCCCTTGGCCTTGTGGATGGTAATTATGCGCACCGCATCCGCCCCGGCGGGGGAGCTGATGGACTCTTTGGAGCCGGTTTCTTCCCACCACTTCACAAATCCCGCAAGGTCGGAGCCGAAGTCGCGCATATAATCCAGCACCTGGTCCATAAAGGCCAGCATATAGGGCATTTCCGCCTCCAGAAGGCTCTGGTCCAGCGCTGCGGCGACGCTCTCGCACTGTTCGAAGAGCGAATTGCCGCGCAGGGTCATCTGCGAGGTGTCCAGCCCCAGCTCGGAGAGAATCTGGGCCCCAAGCTGATTGCCGCTGTCGGCAAAATATTTGAGCACCGCCACAATGCGCTGCACAAATGCCGACGCGCCGATTTGCAGCGACTCGTCGGTCACGACCCCTATGCCGGCCTGCACCAGCGCATCGGCCACAAGGGAGGCCTCGCTGTTTTTGCGCACCAGCACATAGATGTCGCTTTTGCCGTAGCCCGCCGCCAGCAGATCATTTATCTCCAGAGGGAGGGCCTGCAGGGCATAGTCCTGCTCATCTTCTTTGTCTCTGACATAATAGGTGAGCTTCACGTGCCCCTCCTCTTTGGAGTGCGCATTCTGCACGCAGTCGGAGTATATGTTGTATATTTCTTCGTTCCCGTCAAAGCTGCCGCCCACTTTGGCGGTGAGGTCCGTAAAGAGCTTGTTGTTGAAATCCACTATGTTGCGCGCGCTGCGCCAGTTCTCCCGCAGAGGCACGATATTGGCCTCGCGAGGGAACTCCTTCTCCACTGCGGTGTTGAGGGTGTTCCAGTCGCTGCTGCGCCAGCGGTAGATGCTCTGCTTCACGTCGCCCACAATCAGATTGCGGTTGCCGCGGTCCAGGCTCTCGCGCAGCAGCGGGGAGAAGTTGGCCCACTGCATCAGAGAAAAGTCCTGGAACTCGTCCAACAGGAAGTTATTGAGCCAGCTGCCGACCCGCTCGTAGATGAAGGGGGTGTCGCTGCCGGCTATCATCTGGTGCAAGGCGTCGGCAGTCTCGCCCAGCAACATTATGTTGTGCTCGTGCATATAGCGCCCGAGGGCGTCGTAGATTATGCCGAAGACCCTGGTGGCGCCGATGTTGTCCCGCACTATCCGGGCGCTGACATACCTCTTATATCTGCCGTTCAGAAGGTCTACGATTTCCCGCAGGAGGGTGTCCAGCCCTTTGCCGGCCCGCGCACAGGCCGCCCGGCCCAGCGGCACCTTGGCAGCGTCCTTTTTGGAGAACCAGCCGGACGGCCCGCTGCCAGCCATATCGCGCAGCCTGGCCCCTGCCGGAGCCACCTCTCCTTTCGCATATTTGGCCACCTGCGCCATTCCGCCGCTCTTGCCGAATGCGAAGTCGGTCGCCTGCAGCCCCTGCTCGCCGATGGCTTTCAGGGCCTCCGCCGCAAGCGACTTGAGATCGGACTCAAAATCGCTCACCTCCTTTTTAACCTGCGTCTCGACAGCCGAGATACGCCCCTGGTCGCCGTCGTATTCGCCCCGGCGCATCTTGAAATCCTCCTTCACAAACAGCTTGGCATATTCCAGCAGGTCGGACTCGAAGCTGGTTTTGGAGCGGAATTCCAGCTGGTTCAGGGCAAAACTGTTCATAACTTCGAACACCGTGGCGGCCACTTGCGCATCCTCTGCATCGAGACTCGAGAGCAGCTCGTCTATCACGCGTGAGAGGACGTCGTCGCCGTGAATCTCCACGCGATAGTTGGAGAAACTGCCCAGCTCGCGGGCAAACGCGCGGAAAATCTGCTGGAAGAATTTGTCTATGGTGCTGACCTGGAAGTTGGAATAGTCGTGCAGAATGGCCACCAGTGCCTCCCGTGCGCCATCTTGCACCTTTGCGATGTCGGCGTCGGGAAGCGCCCGGAGCGCGGCCTTGTCTCCACCGGTGAGATAGTCCGCAAGCTCCTTTTCATCGCCGCCCGCCATCTTGTGGAGGGTCCTGACAATGCGGCCCTTCATCTCGTCGGTGGCCTTGTTGGTGAAGGTCACCGCCAGTATGTGCCTGTAGGCATCACTCTTCCCCTCCTGCCCCTTTGCTCCAAGCAGAAATTCGATATATCTGTGCACCAGCGTAAAGGTCTTGCCGCTGCCGGCAGAAGCCTTGTATATGTCAAGATTCTTGCTCATAATATAATTTTATTTGCCGCAGATGGCCTTTGCGGGGCAGTATTCGCAGGTTTTGCCACTCTTCGGAGTTTCCGAGAAGGGTATGTCGGGATTGAATATGTCGGAGAGCAGCGTCCCCAGCCGGTCGCGGAAGGCCCCGATGGTCTCCGCCGGGCAGTATTTATTCTCCACCTCCCGGCCGAACAGCCGTTTGACGCCGTAGATTGCCAGGTCAAAGCCCTCCTCAGCGGGATATTTACGGTGCATCGCCAGGGCATACATCATCAGCTGGAAGGCGATTTTCTCCTCTCCGGAGAAGACCTTGTCCATACATTTTGGGTCAATGAAACTGACATTGCAGCTGTCGGAGCCGGTCTTGTAGTCGGCCACGCGCAGCCGCCCGTTTTTGCGGTCCTGGCGGTCCAGACGCCCGGTGAGGCTGGCCTGCAACTGCTGCGCGCCGCGCCGGAAGATGAAGTCTCTCTCATAGAACGACTCCTCAGAGGCGACATATTCGAAGGGAGCGTAGCGGATGTCGTTGTCCAGAGTGACGTCCACCAGAGCCTCCACCATATTGGCGGTGATCTGGTTGCGACGGCTCAGCTGGGTGCCCGGCTGCCGTTTCAGCGCCTTGATGAGAGCTTTGTTTATCTCGCCTCGAATAAAATCCCTGTCTTTTTTCAGACGGCGGAGAAGGTCGGCCGAGACTATCTCCACATTTGCAACACGGCCGTAAATGGCCTCCATCGTGCTGTGGAAGGTATCGCCGAACTGCCCCTGGTCCACCCCTTCGCTGATGTCGTCCTCCTCCTGGAGCCCCGCCACATATTTATAGTAGAACTTGAGGGGGCAGGCCAGATAGTCGTTGAGCGAGCTGGCGGAGAAGGCTTTGCCTTCGGTCCCGAGGAATTTAGATTCCAGGCTGGACATCACCTCCGGCGTCTTCTCTATCGCGTGGGGGGCGCGGGCGGAGGGCTTCACCTCCAGATCCACGCACCTGTCGGTTATCTGAAAGCCGTAATGATAGCGCAGCTGCTTTATGAAGCGACTCTCCTCTCCGCTCAGCATCCCTTTTGTGCGGGAGTCGTAGATGAGCACCACCCGCTTTGCGCGGCAGATGCTGCGGTAGAAGTGATAGGCGGCGATGGAGTCGAACAGCTCCGGGGTGGGCAGGCCAAAGCCCTTGCGCACATTGTAGGGGATTATGCTGTCGCTCTGCGTTTTGGCGGGGAACACCCCCTCGTTTACCGAGAGAATCACCAGGGTATCGAAATCTATGGAGCGCACCTCCAGCGGCCCCATTACCTGCAGCCCGCTGAGCGGCTCCCCCTTGAAGTCGAGCTTGATGCGGGAGCTGACCTCGCGCAGGAAGCGGAAATATGTGCGCGGCTCCATTGGGATATGAAGGTCGCGCAGACGGCTGACAGCGGTGTAATAGCCCATCGCGAACTCCTTCTCGATTTTGCCCAGCGAGGGGGAGAGCGCCTCCAGGACCTCCATCTGCCAGAGGCACACCTCGTCGGTGGTGCTTTTGCAGGAGAAGATTGTGCCCAGCAGCCGCCGCGCCGCACTCTCACCGGCCGCAGCACCGCCGGCGTCCTGCGCAAACCGCTCCGCCGGGACATATATCATATTGTCCTCCACCAGCTTTGCCTTGATTGCAGCGGCCTCGGCGCCGCAGGCCTCCACCAGAAACGGGTGGCTCAGCAGCGAGAGGACATCCTTGTGATAAAACTGGCCGCCGCGGCAGCCCATCTGCAGGGAGGCGAGCATATCCATAAGGGAGGCGGCGGCGCTGTTATGCAGGCCGTAGCCCATAGTGACATTTATGCGGCCGATGCTCTGCGGCACGGCCCCCAGCAGCGGCATCAGCAGGTTCTCGTCGGGCAGCACCACGGCGATGGAATCGTCTATCAGGCATTTCTGCGCGCCGCCGTCCCCTTTCAAGGAGCAGCCGCCCCCGCTCTCAGCAGCCCGGCAGCGGCTACAGGGCGCTATCTCTTCCAACACCTTGCCGGCAGCCCTGGCCTGTGCCACGCCCGACGAGGCGGCAATCACCTCCACTTGCGGCCGAGCGGAGACCTCCGCCTCAAGCTGATATTTTGACGGATACCTGCCTATATAATTTTTGATGAAGTGCGATGCCTTGTTGGCGGGGTCGGTGAGGCACTCGCCGCAGAAGTCCCAGTAGAAGTCGCCGTCGAACTCCCGCTTGATGTGGTCGAACAGCACCTTCTCGCACTCGCAGAGGGCGTTCTGGCCCACCACCACTATGCGGCGGACCCCCTTCAGCGGCCCGGCGGCATAATCGGCGGTGCCGCCTTTGATAGCCTCTGCCACATCGCGCTGCAGCATCCCCTCATATGCCAACCCTTTTTCCCGCAGGGCGGCCCTGAAGGCTTCATAGACCTCGTAGAGGATGGCCCAGAGGCTCAGGAACTCCTGCTTCTGCTCTGACATTTTCCCCCCTTCCCTCTCCGCGGTGACCTTCCAAAAGCGCCGGAGGGCCTCCTTCTGCTCATCCGAGAGGAATTCATAGCCCGAATCCAGGTCGCGCAGCTCCTTGATGTTGGCCAGCAGGCGGGAGGCGTCAGCAAGATATTTGTCTATGTCGTTGAAGTCGCCAGAGAGGGTCTCGCCCAAGGTCACGAATTCGTCAAAGCTCTCGCTCTTGCGGCCGTGGCGCGCCGAGGCCTCGCTGTATTTCTGCCAGAGGATGTAGAGCAGCTCTATCTTGTCGCCGCGCCGCAGAGTCGACAGCCGGGCAAAAAGGTCTCCGATGGTGGTGATGCCGGGAGAGAACAGCGGCCTGGCGCTGCACTGCCCCAGATATTTCTGGAAGAAGAGCGACGAGCGGCGGGAGGGGAACACGAACAGACATTCCCCGAGGGGAACGTCGCCCTGCGAGGTATAAGCCTTTGCTATTTGATAGAGAAAACTGTTTGTCATCTGGTTTGAGGATATGCGTCAGCAATTTTACGTATCACAAATTTAAAAATACGTCTGAGTAAAATTGCTACACACAAGCCCCAAATTATTCCGACGATCACGTCCAGCGGAAAATGATATCCGAGATATATGCGGCTGTAGGAGACCAGGCTTGCCCATATCATAAAGCACCACCTGAGAATGCGGCTGCCCAGAATGCTGGAGGTGAGCAGCGCAAAGCAGAATGTGTTGGCCGCGTGGGCGGAGAAGAAACCGTAGGGGCTCCCTTTGCCTGTGGGGAAGCGGCCGATCGCGGTGGCGATGTCAAATCCGGGGCGCGGCCGGTGCACCAGAGCCTTTACCAGATTGGCCCCCCAGTCGCAGGCCAGATAGCCCAGTATGCAGAAGGCCACCGCCGCAATCCCAGCCAGGAAGAATTTGCCGCGCATTATGTTGCGTTTCACGGCATAACCGCCGCATACGGTGGCATAACATTTGCGGAAAAATACCGCCACCGCTATTGCAATATAGAGCGGGAACCACACCTTCACGGCAGAGAAAAGCTCCATCAACGGGTCCAGATACGGACTCCAGGCCCCGTTGATTGCCAGAAACAGTTTATTGTCCAGCGCCAGAATATTTTCCATAGTCAAGTTAAAAATCTACAATCCGCAAATGTAGCAAATTCGTGCTGCCCTGCGTTTATATTGCAGAACGCAAAGAATAATATTTTTGAAAATATTCTAACAAAATTAGGTACTTTGTATTGCATAGTACCAAAAAATACATACATTTGCAGCCGAATTTTTAAAACCCTAATAAAATGAATTCATTCAAGACCGCCGCAGCGGTATTCATCGCAGCCTCAGCGCTGCTCTGCGGAACTGCAAACGCGCAGAACAGCATCAGCGGCAAAGTGCTGGACGCCGAAACCCGCGAACCCGAGGTCGCCGCAGTGGCGCAGCTTCTAAAAGACGGGCAGAGCCTCACCTACACCATCACCGACACCGCCGGCGCCTTTTCCCTGGCGGTTAAAAACAGCGGCACGGCAACCCTCAGAATAGAGAATCTGGGGCGCAAGACCATCGAGCGCGAAATCACCCTGGGCAGCAGCGTCGATCTGGGAGAAATTCTGATCGAGAACGATGCCGAGATGCTGGAGAGCGCATCGGTGTCAGCCCTGCGCAATCTGGTCAAGGTCAACGCCAACAGCCTCAGCTACGATGTGGAGCACGACGTGGACGCCAAGAGCCTCACGGTGCTGGACCTGCTGCGCAAGGTGCCTATGGTGACCGTGGACGCGCAGGACAACATCACGGTGAACGGCAGCTCGTCGTTCAAGGTGTATGTGGACGGCCGTCCCAACCAGATGCTCACAAACAACCCTTCGCAGATGTTCAAGGCGATGCCGGCAAGCATGATCAAGAGCATAGAGGTGGTGACCAACCCGGGCGCGAAATATGATGCCGAGGGGGCCGGCGGCGTGCTTGAAATCAAGACGGCGGGCGGCTCCGGGCAGAGCGTTGTGGAAGACGGCGTGTACGGCACCGTGATGGCGGGCACCGACACCCGCGGCCGCGCAGAAGGGGGCTTCAGCATTAATGTGCAGAAGGGCAAATGGACTTTCGGAGGCAATCTGAACGGCGACCTGCAGCGCTTCCCCGCAGTGGATGCGACCACAAAGACCATCTACAGCGACGGCGGCTCCCAGACCGTGGTGGAGAGTTCCACCACAGGCAAATCAAAGCAGAACGGCCTTATGGGCGACTTCAACATCAGCTTTGAGCCCGACACCAACAACCTGTTCAGCGCCAGCGCGGGGCTTTTCCGCTTCGGCAACCGCTCCCTGGCCCCCGACGCCCGCACGCAGTATTCGGTGGACGGCATCGACACCTACGGCTACACCTCCGACAGCGATTCCAAGATGTCCTGGACATCAATCAACGCCTCGTTTGACTATCAGCACACCTTCAAGCACAACCGCGAGCGGCTGCTGACCCTCTCCTACCAGTTCTCCGGGACTCCCTACAAAAACAATTCGCTGATGAATCTGACATACGACACCGGGCTGGGCGAAGAGCGCACCTCCAAGAACGACGACCGCAGCGACGAGCACACCTTCCAGGCCGACTTCACCACCCCTCTGGGCAAGGGGCAGACCCTCTCCAGCGGCCTCAAATATATCTACCGCCACAACAGCGCCGACGACTTCTACAACGAGTCGGAGAGCATCTACGACTACTACAACCACATCGGCGCCGCCTACAGCGAGTACAACGGCATCTTCGGCCGCTTTGCCCTCACCGCCGGATTGCGCTACGAGCACACCTTCCAGAAGGTTAACTACGGCGAAGTCTACAGGAACTTCCGCACCGACTACGGCAATCTGGTGCCCAACGCCAGCGTGCAGTGGAACCTGAGCGAGATGAACAACCTTGCGCTGAGCTACAATATGCGCATACGCCGCCCCGACATCGAGATTCTGAACCCCTATGTGGACCAGATAGACCCCGAGAAGAAGAGCTACGGCAACCCCGACATCAATGCGGTGCGCAACCACAACATAAGGCTGGCCTTCAACACCGCCAGCCCCAAGTGGGTGCTGAGCCTGGGTCTCTCGGAGCGGATAATCGCGGGCGACATCGAGTCCTACTCATTCTACGACGGCAGCGTGCTCAACACCACCTACGGCAACATTGTGCAGCGCAGCGCCACCGGTCTGGATGCGTTCGCCAACTGGAACATCTCTTCCGAGACCCGCCTGTTCATGAACGGAAGCCTGATGTATGTGCAGGAGAGCAGCGAACAGCTCTCTCAGAGCAACAATTCTTGGATGGCCAATGCGTTTGCCGGATGCCAGACCACAATATTCTGGAAGATGCGCCTGAGCGCGATGACATTCTTAAACAGCCGCAACTACAGCCTGCAGGGATACACCAACGGGATGGGCTTTGCAATGCTGTCGCTCACCAAGAATTTCTTTGAAGACCGGCTGAGCGTGAGCGTGCAGGGGATGACCCCCTACAGCGGCCGCCGTCTCAAAATCTACAGCTACAGCGAGGGCGCCGGATTCACCTCCGAGAGCACGCAGCTGGTGCCGCTGCAGAGCATCGGCGTGCATCTTAGCTACACATTCGGGCAGATTCAGCATGCCGAAGGCAAGAGCGTGCGCCGCAGCATCAACAACGATGACATCGACCGCAGCAACGCGGGCGGCGAGAGCGCCGGCGGCGTCAGCCTGCCGACGATGTAGTCCCCCCCCCGAGAGTTTAGAGTGTAGAGTGTAGAGTTTAGAGTGTAGAGAGGCAAAAACTTTCCTTTTGAAAAGGAAAGCGGACCGGAGGCGGTGTCAGTTATTGAAAAAGCGCTCCATCGGGGCGGCCATAAGGGCCTGGAGAATCTGGTTGCCATCGAGCAGCTGCCGCACATAGTCGGGAGTTTTGAGATAGACCTCGATGTCCTCGGTGGCATCGAGGCTCTGCCCCGACACCTTGCGCACCCCTTGCGCCACAAAGCAGTGGGTCATATTGTTGCTGGTGGCGGGGTTGGGGGCCAGGTCCATCAGGTGGCGCCACTCTCCCCCGGCATAGCCCGTCTCCTCCAGAAGTTCGCGCCGGGCCGCCTCCAGCGGCGTCTCCCCCTCCTCTATCACCCCGCAGGGCAGCTCATAGCAGGTCTTGCCCAGGCCGTGGCGGTACTGCCGCTCCAGAATCACCATCCCGTCTTCAGTGATGGCGATTACATTGACCCAGTCGGGATATTCCAGCACATAATATTCCTCGTTTATGCGGCCGTCGGGCAGGCGGCAGCGGTCGCGGCGGGCGGTGAGCCACGGGCGGCGGATAAGATATTCGGTGGAGAGAATCTCCCACTTGCGCTCTTCGTTGACCGTATTTTCCATATCTGCTTCAGTTGAGATTACTTCAAAAATACGAAAAATACCGCCAGCACAAGGCAGGCGAAGGCGGCAAAGTGGTTCCACTGCAGGGTCTGCCCCTTGAAGCAGAACATCACTATCAGGGTGAACACCGTGAGCGATATCACCTCCTGGATCACCTTGAGCTGCAGCAGGTTGAAAGGGCCGCCGTTGCCCTGGAAGCCGATGCGGTTGGCCGGCACCGTGAGGCAGTATTCAAAAAAGGCGATGCCCCAACTGAAGAGAATCACCGCAATCAGAGGCCACCCGGTGGTGATTTTCATCTCCGAAAGCTTGAGGTGCCCATACCAGGCGAAAGTCATGAAGATGTTGGAGAACACCAGCATCACGATTGTCCAAACTCCGTTCATTGCACTATTTTTTGAAAAGATATTTTGCAAGTCCGTAGACATAGCGGCGGAAGCCGGGCCTGTGGGCCAGAAGGCGGTCGAACCAGCCCAGATGCCTGCCGGCCACGCGCACCACGCACCCGACATAAACCATAGCGAACAGCGTCCCCACGCCGACTATATGCCACTGCCAGGCGCCGAAAAACACATAACAGAATATCACGGCGCAGGCCACCAGCGAGATGTCCACGCAAATCTTCATTTTGGAGAACTCGATGCCGGTGACCCTGCTCAGCGCCACGGGGAAGCCCTCGCCGGGCATCGTCACGGAGCCGCAGCGCACCTCAAGGGCGATGCCGCAGCCCAGAATGGTGCAGCCCGCAATCTGCGCCACCGCCTTGAGGGGCAGATTGGAGGGGACCAGCCACTGCGTGAGATACATATTGAGGTCGATGAACGACCCGAAGAAGAAGCCCACCACCAGCTGGAACAGCTGCACCGGCTCGAACCGGCGCCGCAGCACCAATATCTGACCCAGCACCAGCACGGCGTTCATCAGGAAGGTGTAGCCGCCGATGGAGAGGGCGGGCACCCCCTTGGAGGCAGCCCCGGCCGCGTTGAACACATACGGCAGGGTGGAAATCACGCTGCTGCCCAGGCCGCTGCGGATGCACACCGCCACGCCGAGAGTCATTATCAGAAGTGAAATAATCAGCAGGAAATGCTGCCAGAGAAAAGAAGAAACTTTAGCTTTATCCATTTCGGCCGCGAAGATAGCAAAAAACGGCAATCGCCGGCACCTCCCTTCGGAGGCCCCGGCGAAACCATTAATTATACAAAATCAGAAGAAAAAAGTGTAGTTCTAGTATTCTGCGTTCTCGGGGTCGAACTCTGTCCAGCCCTCCATCCAGGTGTCGTTCTGACCCACGGCCCCGATGTAGCTGACCTCTGTGAAGCCGTCAGTGCCCTCGAAAGAGGCTGCAGAGAGCAGCGCGCTGCCAGCGGCGGGAGTGTAGCCGTCCTCGGAGAGTATGTCGCTCCAGCCCTCAAGCGCCTTGTTGCCGCTCTGGGAGAGGAAGAAGGTGGAGGAGAAAGACTTCTGCGTCTTGTCGTAGATGGGCTTTGAATTCTCGTCGTAGCCGGTCACAAGCACATCCTCGTAGCATTTGTTGGCGTCGCTGCCGGTGACATCCATACCTGCGAACCACACGTTCTGCAGTTTGATGAGGCCTTTGCCGGCATACCCTTGGGTGTCGCCCTTCTGGTTGTCCAGAATCAGGCCGACGGGGTAGCCCACAGCCACGGAATTGATGCAGTTGAGGCGGGAGCTGCGGCGGATTTGCATTGCGGACTGGAACTTGCCCAGCGCGGAGCCGTTGTTGGGGTAGAGCTCGCCGCCGTTGATGTAGTCGGAAGTATTCTCGAAAGAGGCGTCAAGCTTGGGACCCACGAAGGTGACATTCGAGAATGTCGCCGTGGTGTAGGGAGCCACCTCGGCGCCGTCGCCGCAGTTGTCGCTCTCGAAACCGTTGCTCTGGGAAGCATCGGCGATGCGGCTGTCGCGCACCGCAAGGGCGAACTGCACATTGCCGCTGAAGCCGTTGTCGGTGTCAAAGTCGTCGTCCCAGCCCTTCCAGGCAATGATGTGGTCTACATTCACGCAGCCGCCGAACCACTCGAATGAGTCGTCGTTGGAATAGGAGACCTGGATGTGGTCGAGCTTGGTGCCGCTGCCCACGGAGCCCAGAGTGAGGCCGTTGATCTCTTTGTCGGCCTTGTAGGGGTAGCCGCCGAACTCGATTCTGACATAGCTCAGCACACCCGAATTGTCGGCATCGTTCTCACCGCCGTGCTTTGTGCGGGGGCCTCCCTCGATTATCATCTCGGTCTGGTTGTTGCGCGCCTTGCCGCAGATTATCACGCCGCCCCAGTCGCCGGGCCTGCGCTCGCCCGCCTTCTCGGCAGAAGTAAACACGATGGGCTCGCTCTGCGAACCCTGCGCGATGAGTTTGCCGCCACGCTCCACAATGAGGGACGCCATTGTTTCCTTATCACCTTTTATCACGGTGCCCGGCTCGATGGTCAGGCACGCGCCGTCTGCGATGTAAACCCAACCTTTGAGGATGTATGTGCCCTTGCTCAGGGTCTGATTGCCAGTGAACACGAATTCCTGGTCTCCGTTTCCGATTTCGTTCCCTTTGGGATCAGCCTTGCCAGCGCTGAAGAGAATGTGGTCGCAGGCATTGAGTCCGCCGTCGGTGCTCCAGTTGTACTCGGTACTGGGGGTCACGGGGCTCTCAGGCTTGTTGCAGGCGGCGATTGCTGCTGCCGCCATCAGGATGCTCAGGCATCCGGAAATGTTTCTTCTTTTCATCTTTTCTATTAATTAAACTAAAGGGTATACACTAATTGGAGTCCGATGTTGCGTCCGGGGTTCCAGGAGCGGGTTATCTGCTCTATGTCCCCCTCGAACTGCTTGTAATAAACCTTCTCGCCCAGAATGTTGCGCAGGTAGAACTTGACCGAGAGCCCTCCGGCAATCTCTTTGGAGAGGGTCAAGTCCAGGCTGTTGCGGGGCATCTCGTAGCTGTCGGGGACCTTGGCGATCTCCTCGCCGGAGGTGCTGCCCTCGCTGCGGCCCACGCCGATTATGCGCTTGCCGATGCGGTTGTAGAGCAGCGCCGCGTCCAGCCCCAGCGGCTTGCTGTTGTAGAAGAGGCCGCAGTTGACCAGATAGGGCGACTGCCCCTGCATAGGGCGGTCCTGCTCCTTGGAGCCGGGCTCAAAGCGGACGTGGCTGGAAATCAGCGCCCCGTTGAACGAGAGCGAGAAGTCTTCCAGACCGATGAAGCCCAGGTTCTTTTTGGCGTCCAGCTCCAGGCCATAGTTGTCGGCGCTGCGGGCGTTCTCGTAAGAATACACCAGGTCGGTGCCGCCCGCCACGGTGTATGTCCACTCGATGGGGGAGTCAAAATGCTTATAGAATGCCGCCAGGGAGATGGTCTCGCCGCGGCCGGGGTAAATCTCGTAGCGCAGGTCTATGTTGTCTATGTAGCAGCTTTTGAGGTCGGTGTTGCCCTGCACGTCGCTGGCCAGGTCAAAGTCGTAATAGACAGAAGAGGAGACCTCGCGGAACTCGGGGCGGTTGATGGTGCGGCCGTAGCTGAAGCGCAGGTTGTTGGAGTCGTTGAAGCGCCAGGTGGCGCTCAGCGAGGGGAAGAGGTCGTCGGTGATATAGTGGCGGCTGCTCTCGCTCTTCTCCGTGTTGCGGGTGTTGGATATCAGCTCCATATCATTGTGTTCGAAGCGCAGCCCCGCCAGCAGATTCAGGCATCCCAGAGGCAGCGAAGCGCTGATGTAACCGGCGCCGAGAGTGTTGCAGCCGCGGTAGTTGTCCCGCATGCGCAACTGCTCCAGCATATGCAGCCGGTCCTCCGCCAGATACTCCTCCGTGCTCAGCAGAGCGGGCATGTCAAAGCGGCGGAAGCCCTCGGGCAGGGTGTTGTCATAGACATTCCAGTTGTATATGAAATTGCGGGTGTTGTATTTGCGGCTGCGGTATTCGGCATAGACACCCCCTTTGACGTAGGCGTCCCGCCCCATCAGGGTAAAATTCTGCCGGTCGTTCACGCTAAGCGAGGAGATGTTCTCGTAGAGGGCGGTCCACTCGCGGGAGATGTCGTTGCCGGTGGTCAGGGCATAGACGCCGCTCTCCAGGGCGTCGCCCACCATATAGCGCCTGCGGTCGGGGACTATGCGGTCGGCATACGACCATCCGGCGCACCAGTCCAGCGTGTTGCCGTCGAATGTGTGCTGCCCCGTCAGCTGGCCGTTGTAGGTGGTGCGCTTGCGGTAGAAATACTCCGCGCTGCGCTCCAGATTGGCCTGGGCGCTGACCCCGTCGCGCTCTGTGTAGCGGCGGTTGTCCATCCGGTTGAGGATGTTCTTCAGCTGGAAGCGGCTGACGCCGTCGGCGGTGAGCCAGGTAAAGTTGAGCATCGCCCCAAAGCGGCTGTCGTTGTTGTACTGGCTGTCGGTGGACTTGCGCAGGTAGTTGCTCTTGCCAGCCGAGTGGTCGTACACCCCGAAGAGGTTGTTTTCCATCGGGGAGAGGATGCGGAATTCGTGGGCATAGTTGACAGCCGCATTGAGTCCCAGCCGGTGGCCTCCGACTTCGAAGCGGCGGGCCAGAGAGGCGGACAGCTTGCGGTCGGCGGCGGGATTGACGGTTGCGGTTGTCCAGTCGTTGTCCAGGCCGCTGCCCACAAGGTCCACGGTCTTGCCGCCGAAGCCCTTCAGCGTGGCGTCCATACCGCCGGGCAGCATCTTCTGCCTGCCGCATACTTTCACGAAGTCCTTGTATGACTTGGTGTTGAAATTGCCTCCCGCAGAGATGCTGAAGGAATTCTTCTCGGGAACATCCTTGGTGCCTATTAAAATAAACCCGCCCGAATAATCGGCCGGGTATTCAGATGCGGGCACCTTTATTATGGTGAGATTGTCTATCTGTGAGCTGGGGACGAGGTCGAATGAGAAGGCCCTCGCGTCAGCTTCGCTGCTGGGGGCCGCCCCGCCGTTTATCCAGACATTGTTGTATCGCTGCGAGAGGCCGCGCACCATCACGAATTTTTCGTCTATCAGGCTCACGCCAGGGATGCGGCGGATTACCTCCCCTGCGTTGCTGTCCTGCGTGCGGCTGATTTCCTGCGCCGATACATTGCTTATTATCACCGGGCTGTCGTGGGCTATGCGCACCAGCGAGGCGTCGGTGTTGCGCACCTGCTCCGCCGTGACTCCCGCCTCCGCCAGCAGCATCTCGTCCACCTTCATTTTGACCACGAGGCCATCCTGCGGCACGCTGACATCATCTATCTGCATATCCGCATACCCTATATATGATATATAAAGGCTGACCTTCTTCTGCGCGATTTTCTCCAGGGAGAAGCTCCCGTCCACGGCCGAAACGGCCTTCTGATCTCCGCCGACCACCTGTATATAGGCCCCGATGAGGGTTTCGCCGGTGTCGGCATCCACAATTACTCCATTAACCGTCTGTGCTCTGAGCGAAACAAAACCAACAAGGCTCAGCAGCAGCGGCAACATTACTTTTTTTACCATTTACTTTTCACTTTCTGATTTCGAAAGCGAAAATATACAAGCGATGTTACTGCGAAATTAAGGGAGGTTAAGATGGAATTAAGATAAATTTAAGATTGGAAAAGGGGTATTGCCAATATTGGCAACACCCCTGTGCAATCATCTGCCGCGCGACCCTGCAAAATGGTGCAATAAAGGGCCGTAACGGCTTCGCAACATATTATTTCACGCGGAAAAGGGCAAAATCGCCCGGCTCAAGGGTTATCTTGTGAGCCCCGGCGCGCAGCCTTTGGGCCTTGCCGCAGGGGACGATGCGCCTGAGCGGCTTCTCCAGGGTGAATTCCACATTCTGCGCCGAATCGATGCTGCGGTTGACCAGCATCACATAGCTGCGGCCTCCGTTGCAAAGGCGCGACACCAGCAGCCCCTCGCCGTCGCTCTCCAGGCTGCCGAACTTCTCCGGCAGAGTCTCCAGGCGGCGGGTCCCCTGCGGAATCACGCTGCCGGTGTGGCCCACCTCAACGGCGTCGGCCCCCAGGAACACCTTCGAGAGGCTCTGGATGTCGCGGTTGAGGCGCTGCACCTTGTAATAGACGTCGGTGCGCTGCCCGATGCTGTCTATCGGGGCGTTGTGGAAGTTCCAAACCTCGCGGCCGGGGGTGGCGTAGGTGAAGTGCTGTATGCACTGGGCGCCATAGGCCAGCGCGCTGTAGGCCTCGAAGCGCAGATGCGCCTCGGTGGGGACGGGATAGGGCTTGTGGGCGGTGGCCAGGCAGAAGGCCCAGAACGGCATTCCTTGCTCCCGGCTGACCTTGCGCGCCACCTCCAGATTCTCGTAGAACTGCGGCCGCGCATAGATTTTGCCCTCGTCGTCCACTATCGGATAGAAGTCATAGGAAATCTGCGGCAGAGCCACCTCGCTCACGAACCGCCGCACATAATCTTCATACGAATCGGCCTGGAGCGCCTCTGCAGGGACTATCGAGGGGAACAGGTTGAGATAGACCAGATGGCTGCTGTCGGCGGCATAGACCCGGTCGCGGAACTGCCTCAGGGAGTCGAAGTCGGCCGTTATGGGCTCGTCGCGCAGGAACCACCCCGCAACCGAGGGGTCGTCTTTGAAGCGGGCCACGCACTCGGCGGTGCTGCTCTCCAGCTCCTTGCAGGTGAGCATCAGCTTCACCCCGCTGTCGCGGCAGGCCTTGAGGGCGTCGGCAATCTCATCTTCTCCCGTGAAGTGGGAGAAGGAGATGTTGAAGCCCGCCTCGCGCAGCTCCGCGTAGCGCTCCGGCGTGATGTAGCCGTCGCCGAGAATCGAATACCAGGCGAGAATGGGGAATTCTTTGCCGGTGGGGTTGACATACTTGGGTTGAGCGGCGGCAGTGGCGGCAAAAGCCAGCAGGGCGGCCAGTGTCAAATAAAGTCTTTTGAGCATATCGGTTCGGGAAGTTGTTTTGGAATAATGTGCAGGCCGCTTCAGAAGATGTCGGCGAAGCGGTCGGGGATGCGCACCACAATCTCCAACCCCAGCATCGCCGGCTTGTTCCAGGCGTATACGGGGCGGATGACGCTCTGCATCAGGCGGGCGGCGGGGCACCAGAATCTCCAGCTGCGCACCTTGCGGGTGGAGACGGTGTTGATGGTGCGGGCGCGGCGCTGCAGATGGGCCTGCCACCCCTCGCCGGCGCGGGCGCCGCAGGCAAACCGCTCCCGGATGAGGCCGAGGTCAAAGTAGCCGCAGTGGAAGAGGTACAAATCTTTGGCGATGTGCAGGTTGCGTCCCTTGACGCGGTGGAAGCCGCTGCCCCACCTCACCGGGCGGGCCACTATCGACGCCTTGGTGTAGCGGGTGCAGAGCACGCCGTAGCGCCGCTGGGCCAGAAAAGGCCTCGAAGGGTCGATGTCATCTTCCTTTCCCGCCATCTGCCCCACGTCGATCCCGAGCGGAGAGAGGCAGGCGGAGAAACGCGCCTGCGAGAGATACTCCCTGAGGGAGAGGCCCCGGGCGGGGTCCACGGCGATGTATTCGTCGGCATCGGTGCCGACGACAATGTCGTAGCGCCCCAGCAGCTCATTCTGCAGGTCGCTGAGAATGGCGATGCGGCGCTTGTCGCCCCCGGCGCGGCCAAGAGCCTCGTGCTCCTTGAGGGTGACGTTGACCCCCTTGCAGAAGTCGGGGACAGTCTGGTCCGTGCCGTCAAAAAGCACGTAGAGATTCTCCTTCCCCAGCTCGCGCCCGTAATATTCCACCCACTTGCGCAGGTAGAAATCATCGTCGCGCACCATTGTGACGGCGGCTATACGTTTGGTCTGACTCATAAAAAAACGGCCGGCCAATCGGCCGACCGTGAATTTAGCAATTTTTTCCCTACGGCAAAGTTATAGTGATGGGATATGCGCCGTCGTTGAGAAATCCGTAGCTCATAGTGGGCAGGCAGTAGACGGGGTAGAGCTGGATTTCCTTGTCGGAAATCTTGCGGTTCTGCTTGTCGTACATAGAGAAATCCTTGCCCCACTGATACTCCGAGGGATAATAGCCGTAGGCGGGATATTTGCCCTGCACGTTCATTCCGGTGCAGAAGGGCTCGTAATGGACGCTGCCGTCGCTGCGCACGCTGAACTGCACATACTCGTCGGGGGTGCCCATCCAGCCGTTGAGCGCAAACTCCTCCGCCACCAGCCCCTCGGAATAAGGGTCGGCCACGCGGTAGATCTCCGCCTCGCGGGCGCGGTAGATATCCGCCTGATAGCTGTTCTCGAAGAGGCAGATGTCCAGCCAGGTGCATTTTCCAAGATAGTCGAAGGTCAGCTTGCGGCTGGCGGTGATTATCACGCTGCCGCGGCCGCTGGGGCTCAGGTTGCCTTTGATGTTGAGGCGCATCCGGTATTTGGTGCCGATGCCCATATCGTCAAGGTCGGTAAAGTGGATCTGGGCGTAGGCGGTGTAGCTGCCGTCCATAAAGAGCACCCTTTTGGCCACGAGGGAAAAGAGGCCTGCGGGGTCCTTGTCCACCCACACCGAATCGGCGTTTTCGAACTCCAGCGAGAGTTCCGCCTGATCCACGGAGAGGCTGCCGCGGCTGACGGGCACGAGAATCTGGCCGCCGTCCTCTTCGCTCACCTCAACGTTGAGCACGGAGGAGGCAAACGCCAGCCCCGCCTCGCCGTCATATTCCGTCCCGAGCTGGGAGTCGGTGCAGGCGCAGCAGAGCAGCAGGGCGCTAATGCTGAATATAAGGGTTCTGGTCTTCATCTGAAATGTTGGGATTATTGTCTATTTCTGTCTGGGGAATCATCAGTATGCACTCGATGTAGTCGGCGGGGAACGCGGCATACTCGGCATACTTGCTCAGAATGTTGGTGTGGTTGCTCTTCTTGCCGCCGACGGTCCAGTCGCGGGTCCAGCCCTTGGCCAGGCGCAGGATGTCAAAGATGCGGCCGGTCTCGCCCCAGAGCTCTATGCGGCGCTGCAGCAGGATTTCGTCGAGCAGAGTGGTGACGGTGCCGGTGCTGGCAAAGGTCTGCTCGTTTCCGGTGAGGCTCATCACCCTTTGGGAGTAGAGCGAGTCGCGGCGCTGCCCCAGTTCGCTCACCGCGCTGCGGGCCTCGTCGTAGCGGCCCAGACGGCAGAGCGCCTCGGCCTCTATGAGCTGAGCCTCTTCCAGTCGCATGAAAATGTAGTCGCCCAGATAGCTCTTCTGGTCTTTCCACTGGAACTTGAACTGGTTGTAGTTGATGTTGGCGCCATACTTCCAGCTGTCGGCATCCACTCCGATGTCGCCGTTCCACCACCCCTTGCGCACGTCGCTGTCGGGAATCTGCGCGTAGAGCCAGTTGCTGATGCACTTGGGAGACTCCGCGGCATAATATACATTGGTGCAGGCATCCATCTGCGAGAAGAACGACGCATACACCGTGCTCTGGTCGGAGACGATGTTCGCGCCCCAGATTACCGAGGAGCTGGAGGTGGAGTTGAAGGGGGTGCTGCCGGTTGTCCACGCCCCGGTGGCATCGTCGTAGGTCCCCTTGACCACCGTGGCCTCGCTGCGGGAGAGGAGGCTGCGGCCCGGCTTGGAGAGCACGATGGCGGCCGCGTCGGCCGCGGTCTGCCAGTCATTCATCACCAGCGCCACGCGGGCCTTGAGCATATTGGCGGCATAATAGTCCATCTCGGTGATGTCCGACTGGCTCTTGCCGCACGCCTCGTAGCGCTGCATTGCGGCGTCGAGGTCGGCCAGGATGCGGTCGTAGACCTCCTGCACTGTGCCGCGCCCCTTGCCCTTGGAGGTGCTCAGGGTGGGCTCGGTGTAGACGGGGACGCCCGGCAGGCTCTCGTGCCCCACATAGGTCTGCTGGAACGACTGCACCAGCATAAAGTAGGCGTAGGCGCGCACGGCGTAGGCCTGGGCCATGAGATACTGCAGCTTAGCGGCGTCGCCGGTGGCGGTGCCCTCGGCCGAGATTATGTAGTTGACATTGTTGATGATCTGGTAGAAGTAGGTCCAGGTAAAGTAGCAGCGCTGGATTTTGCTGGTGTAGCGCTCTCGCGTCTCATAGTTGTAGTCGCGCCAGAACCAGCCCGGTCCCTCGGCGGTCTGCACCATATCCTCCCCCATCAGGTCGGCGGCCAGAGTCACCGCCATATTGCCGAAGCACTGGTGGGCGTTGGCCGAGACGAAGTCTATCCTGTTGTACATTGTGGAATAGACCCCGTTCATAGCCACCTCTATCGCGTCGGCATCGCTCAGAATGAGACTCTTGTCCACATCGGTGGAGGGAGATGTCTCCAGATAGCCGGAGCAGGAGGCCAGGGCGCAGGCGGCAAGTATTGCTGATATGTTTCTTAAAAGTTTCATCGGTTAGAATTTAAGGTCAATGCCAAATGTCAGGGTCCTGTTGGGAGTGTAGGCGTAGGAGGTCGAACCGGAGAAGTTGGCCTGCGGGTTCATTCCCTTCAGGTGGGTCAGCAAATAGGGGCTGTCGCAGGAGAGATAGATTCTGAGCGACTCCAGGTCGGCCTTGCGCATCAGGTCGGCGGGCAGGGTGTAGCCCAGCGAAATATTTTTCACCGCCAGGTACGACGCATTCACCAGAAAGCGGTCGCTGGCCAGCGTGGTGAGGGTCGTGAGGGCCTTGGGCACGTCGGTGACGTCGCCGGCGGCGCTCCAGCTGCGCAGCACATTCTTGTGGTAGGTCTGCCCTATGAACGAGGGCTCCATAAGGGTCTTGTACACCGAGTCGTACACCTTGCCCCCGAGGGAGTAGGTGAAGAGCAGCGAGAAGTCGAAGCCCTTCCAGCTGAGATTGGAGGAGATGGAGCCGTAGATGTCGGGAATCCTGCTGCCGAAGACATATTTGCTGCCCGCGGCGGCGGTGGTGTTGTTGGTGACATACTCGCTTCCCTCTATCATATTGCCGTCCGCATCCTTCTCGTAGGCCCAGTAGAGCTGTTCGCCCGTGGCGGGGTCGATGCCGGCGCTCTTGCTCAGGTAGAAGGAGTTGACGGGCAGCCCCTCGCGGATGAGGAACACCCCGTCGATTATGTCCTCCCCGCCGTCGGAGAGGCGCAGCACGCGGTTGCGCAGGGTCGAGCCCATCCAGCCGATGTTCCAGCGCAGGTCGTCGGTGACTATCACGTCGCCGCTGAGGCTGATGTCAAAGCCGCTGTTGCGGATGCTGCCCACATTGTCGTAGTAGCCGGGGAAGCCCAGCGAAATGGCCATAGGGGTCTCCAGCAGCAGGTCGCTGGTCTTGCGGGTGTACCACTCCACCGTGCCCGAGATGCGGTCCAGCAGGCGGAATTCCACGCCGGCGTTGAAGTTGCCGTTCTTCTCCCAGGTTATGTCGCGGCTCTCCACGGAGCTGATGACGGCGCCCGAGTGGCTGCCGTTGGGGTAGTTCATGGAGTAGAGCGACTGCCAGGCATAATAGGAGCCCAGGTTGTCGTTGCCCTGCACGCCGTAGCTGGCCTTGAGGGTTATGTTGTTTATCCACTCCCTGCCTCGCAGGAAATCCTCCTGCGAGATGCGCCACGAGCCGCCCACAGACCAGAAGGTGCCCCAGCGGTTCTCCTTCACAAAGCGGGAGGAGCCGTCGGTGCGGAAGCTGGCGGAGAGGTAGTAGCGGTCGCGGTAGTTGTAGTTGACGCGGGAGAGGTACGAATCTATGGCGTAGCTGTCGGTTTGCGAATTGGCGTCGGCCAGGGTCGAACCCATCCCCAGGTCGTCGAATTCGGCAAAGGGGAAGCCGGTGCGGCCCGCCACCGTGTAGCGGAACTTGTAGTTGTAGAACTCGTGGCCCGCGAGGGCGTCGATGCTGTGGTCGCCGAACTTGCCCGTCCAGCTGAGCAGCTGGTTAAAGGTGTAGCTGAGCATCTTGCCGTTCTCCTTGGTGAGGCGGCCGGTGCCGGCGGCGTTGCCGGAGTAGATGTTGTATTTGGTGCTCTCATAGGTGTCGGAGGCATCCGCACCGAGGTTTGCAGAGAGCTTGAAGCCGCCGAACTTCACGGCCGCGTTGGCCCTGAGGTTGACCATATCGGTGAGGCTGTAGTATTCGTCGTCGTAGAGGGTCGCCACGCTGTTGCGGTTGTTCTGCGCCCCGGCGGGACGGCTCTTGCCATAGTCGAACACGCGGTTGCCGCTATCGTCCAGGACGTCGCTGCCGTCGGCATTCTTGCTGTAGACGGGGTAGATGGGGGCCATCAGCATCGCCGAATACCAGACATTGGTGTTGGTGGTGCCGTCGCTGCCCAGAAAGCGGCTGTCGCTGTTGGTGTAGTTGACATCCGCCCCGAAGTCGAACCACTTCTTGGGAGAGAAGTTGGCCCCGACGCGGGCGGTGTAGCGCTTGAAGCTGGTGGTCTTGAGTGTGCCCTGCTCGTTGAGATAGCCCAGCGAGGCAAAGTAGCGGCTCTTCTCCCCTCCCCCGTTTGCGGAGAACTGGTATTCCTGGCGGAGGGCCGCCTTGCGCTGCGCCTCATCGAGCCAGTTTTCTGAATATTTGAGGTTGGCGCCGGAGACAATGTGTCCTTCGGAGTCGTAGAGGCTCTCTACCGGCACATCGTAGATATTGTAGATGTTGTCGGTGCCCAGAAAGCGGCTTGCGACCCTGCCGGCGGTCATCGACGCGGCCGTGGCGGGGAGGTACCCTTCAGTGCTCACCAGGTCGTTGTAGGTGGCCGAATAGATGTGCTCCATATACTCCCGGGCGTCCAGAGTCTCGTAGGGGGGAATGGCGCGGGTGCTGAGGCCGGTCTTTATGGTGAGCCCCACATTTATCTTCTCCTCCGAGTTCTTGCCCGACTTTGTGGTGACCATAATCACGCCGTTGGCGCCGCGGGCGCCGTAGAGGGCTCCCGCCGAGGCATCCTTGAGCACCGACATTGTCTCGATGTCATTGCTGTTGATGCTGCTCAGGTCGCCGTCGTAGGGGACGCCGTCCACCACCAGCAGCGGGGCGTTGGAGGCGTTGATGCTGCCGAAGCCGCGCACGCGCAGCTCGGAGCTGCTGCCGGGCTGGCCGCTGCCGCTGGTCACCATCACGCCCGACACCTGTCCGTCAAGCATCTTGGAGACGTCGGTCACGCCGCGGTCTTTGAATTTGTCCGATTTCACCACCTCCGCGCTGCCGGTGAAGGACTCCTTTTTAGTGGTGCCGTAGGCCACCACGATCACCTCGTCCAGCAATTCGCGGTCGGGCTCCATCGCCACGTCGATCACGGTGCGGTCCCCCGGCACTATGGTCTGCGGCAACATACCCACGCAGGTGAATGTCAATTTGTCTTCGGGCCCGGCGCTGATGATGTAGCGGCCGTCAAGGTCGGTTATTGCGGTGGCGCCGCCGTCGGCCGTCATCACCGCCACCCCGATGAGAGTCTCCCCGCTGGAAATGTCAGTCACAACTCCCGACACCTCGCGGACCTGGGCCCGGAGAACGGAAGTTGTGACAAGACATAGGCAGAGGGATAACAGTATTCCTCTTATGTTCATTATTCTATTTCTCTTTTATGCAACGGACTGTGGCGCCATAGACGCGGTTCAGGCCGGTTACCGACGCAGGGTTGCCCCAGGCGAATATCTGCATATACATAATGGTATTGCTGGGGGTGGAGGTCCAATAGTCGCCGCTGCCGCCCACACTCTTGATTGTACCTGTCTGGCCATCGCGGTTGCCGACAAGCGGGAACCAGTATTCGCGGCCGTCGCTCTTGCGGTAGCGGAAGCTCATATCATTGGTATAGTCTATATACCAAGCGTATGAATCATCGTAGGGTTCATCGTCGTTGAGACCGCCCGCCTTTTTGTATTCTTTGCGGAAGCCCCAGTTCTCGCCCGACTCGGGCACCATCCACCCTTCGGGGCAGGGGTCGTAGATTGTCTTGAGGTGGGATACGCCGCCCCAGAGGTCGTCGTTCTGCAGGTCAGCCTTATCGGTGAGCCAGTCGACCACCGGCCAAGAGTCTGTGGGAGAGGTGTAGAACACCATAGGATTTGCGATTGCAACCTCCAGGTTGGTAGTGGTGTGGTCGCTGGAGCCGTATACCGGACGGTCCATAACGCTTTCGTAAATCTGGTTGCCGTCTATGTCATAATAGCTGGTGGCGACAGAAGACTGTATGCCGGCGCCGCCCGCAAAGGGATCCTTGCGGCCCCACTGGTACATCAGGCCCAGCGCACCATCGGAGCAGGCCTCGGCGCTCATTGCGCCCAGGTTGCGGTCCATATAGGTGTAGGTGACGCCGCTGGCGGCTGTCCACTCGAACGGGTCGGCCTCGGGGTCATAGTCGCTGACCCAGAGATGCCAGCTCCAGGTTATTTTCCCTTCCTTGGTGGCAGCCACAACTGCGTTGCCGCTCACGCCGGGGTTGAGCTCCACTGCCAGCACCCCTTCGGCGCCGTTTGCGGAGACTGTCTTTACCAGGCCGGGAGCGCTCTGCCAAACGAGTTCGGCATTGTCCACGTCCACCGGCTCGGAAGAGTTGCCTTTGACCGCCTTGATGGTGACGGTGCTGCCGGGAGCCACGATAAAGCTGTTGGCAGCCCCCTCTTCTCCACCCGCCTCAACAATTGTGACAGTCACGGTCTGCTCATATACCGCCTCGCGGCCAAAGTTGTCGGTGAACACCAGGCTCACGGTGACCTGCTCGTCGCCGGAGCCCGCCTTGGTGGAGGCCTGGCTTATTACAATCTTGCCCGACACGCCGTCTTCGTTCATCTCGCACTTGCCGGTCCAGGTCTCGGGAGAGACGGTCAGTTTGGGCTCGGAGAGGGTCGCCCCCTCATAGCCGCTGATGGAGAACGGTATTTCAAAGCTGCCGCCGGGACGGCACATCACGGAGCGGTATTCGCTTGCAGGCTCAATCACGAGGGGCTCGGAAGCGCCCACCGCCACATTGGTGGTGACAGAAGCGTTGCGGCTATTCTTGGCGTCGCTGGCGGTGAGGGTCACCACAAAGGTTTCTCCGCCGGTGACTTCGGGAGCGGTGAAGACCACTTCTCCCTGATACATCAGAGGGTTCTTGACCACAACTTTGGCACCGGTGCCGCTGACAGATGCAGTGACATCGATATCCTTGCTCTCGTGGCCGTTGACCACAAAGGCGAGGGAGATGGTGCCACCGGCCTCGACGGAGTATTCGTCGCTGCCGAAGGCCACCTTGAGCGAAGGGAGATCCTCTCCGCTCTCGGGCTTGCTGCAGGAGACGGCGCCCAACAGGGCCGCCGCGCACGCAAGTGCACAGAAATATCTTGATTTCATTGTAATTCGCTTTTTAGTGGATTAGTTCTGCTTTACGCAACGCACGGGGAAGCCGTAGCCGAAGGAGAAACCGCCCTTGGAGCTTGTGGAGCTGGGGCTTACGCTTGTCGCATACGCGCGGCAGTTCTCAGGGTCGGAAGTGGAGCTCCACGCCTTGGCGCAAGGCCAGGTTGTGCCGGCGCCGTTGCCGTAGGATCCGCCGTTCTGCACCTCGCCCTGTGCGGGGAAGAAGAATGTGTTGCCGTCAATCTCCACATTGCGGCCCAGCATATCTTTGTTTGCGGGGCTCTCGGGGTCGGTGTATACTTTGGTCTTGACCACATTTGCGTCGGAATAGAACTTCCAGGCGTTGATTTCGGGAACCATCCAGCCCGCAGGGCAGGGGTCGTAGCTGCTCTTGACGCCGCTCACGCCGCCCCAGAGGTCCTGAACCTCCTCGGTTGCGGGGAAGGTTCTGGTGTTGGAGATCCAGCCCCAGTTGCCGCCGCTCACGCCGGAGAACCAGAGGGAGGGGTTGGCGATGGAGTTGGGGATGTTGTTCTCCACTGCGCAGGCCTCGATGTCAAGCACAAGGTCGTTGCTCTCGGCATCGTATGCGCTCTTGATGGTACCCTCGCAGGTAGAGCCGGGGAAGGGATCCTTGCGGCCCCACTGATAGAAGTTGCCGTGGCTGGCGTCGCTGCCCGCCTCGGAAGAGGTTGCGCCCAGATAGCGGTCCATAAAAGTGTAGGACTTGCCGCTTTCGGTCTCGGTGTAGGTCATTGTCTTGGCCTCGGGGTCATAGTCGCTGACCCAGAGATGCCAGCTCCAGAGCACCTTGCCCTCGGCATCCTTGGCTGCGACAGTGGCATTGCCGCTGAGCCCCTCTGCAAGCACTGCATAGACGCACCCTGTCTCGGGAGCGGCCACCAGGGCGGAAACCAGCCCCTTGCAGTCCTGCCAGAGCAGCGAGAGGCTTGCATAAGGCACAGTCTCGGCGCTCACGCCGTAGTTTGCGGGGAATTTGACGAACGAGCCGGGAGCTACGATGTAGCTGTTGGCAGCCTCGCTCTTCTCCACAAAGTTCTCCGCCATCACTGCGGAAACATTCTGCGCGAGAGTCACGGTGCGCGCATTTTCCGCATCATCCACGGTGACTGTCACCGTGAAGTCGGCGGGAGCGAGGATATATTGGGGAGCGGTGATGTGCACGGTGCCCTTTGCGGGGTCGGTCTCGCTGAGAGCCGCCTCAGCCGCAAAGTCGGCGTTGCTGCTCTCTGCGGCAACTGTCACCACAGAAGAGCCTACCTCTCCGATTGTAAAGTCAATGTCCAGGGTTTCGCCCTGACGGATGGTGCATTCGCCGTCAACGTCAAAGCCGAGTGTGAGCTCCTTGAGCGGCTTCTGGCAAGATACCGCCGCAAAGAGCAGAGATGCGCAGGCCAGGCAGAGAGTGGCCCAATTGTGTGAAAAGTTTCTTTTCATAACCTATAACTTGAATTGAGCCGACAAAGGGATAAAAAAAAAATCAAAAAATCAAATTTGCACCCCTAAAACATTGATTTTAACATAGATTACACAAGTTATGATTTGTAACCAAACACCTCTTAAAAGAGAGAAATCTCAACCGCAATGCCCGCCTGCGGAGCCATTTTAACACCGGACCCCTTGAAAACGGGCATAAAAAAAGACGGCCGCAAAGGCCGTCTTTTGTATTTATGTATGTCAGCTGCGACTATTTGAGGGTCCAGGCCAGGGTGACATTTGCCTGAGTGGGAGTCCAGAGCACTTTGGATTTGTGGTCGCTCTCGATGCGCCTGCCGTTATCCACGGTGTAGGAGACATACTCGAAACGGTTGCGGCCGAAGCCGATGTTCAAATCCAGCGAGAGGCTCTCGCACAGATAAACCTGATAGCCCACCAGCACTCCGACGCTGCGGAAGATGCCGTCGTATCCGGAACCGCCCCTGTGCAGCATTTTGACTGCGGGATAGTCATAGCTGTTCACGCGGCTCAGGTTTCCGGCGATGCCGGTGTAGAGACGCTTGCCGCTCAGCAGGTACCAGCGCAGCTCGGGGCTCAGCATCCACATATCCTGAACCTTGCCGCCGTCCTTGCCCCATTTGGAGAGGCTGGCGTCCATCTTGAGACCCAGGTCGGCAGTGGCTCTCCACTCGAAGCCGAGCGTGGGGAAGAGCAGTGCGTCGTAGAGCACGTTGGTGCGAATTGCAAAAGTGTACGGTTTCTCCGCCTCTGCAGCGGACTTCTGCTCCGGCTCGCTTTCGCTCTGGGCAAAAGCCGGGAGGCAAAGCGCCGCGCAGATGATGGCCAAAAAGAGTTTCTTCATTTTTCTAAGCAATTAATGGTATTAAGTTTCAAGGCCACTAATGTACACTTTTTAAATTTACGCTCCAAATTCACGCTCCAAATTCACGCTACATATCGCAGGCGGCGGCTGCGCGCTTCTTCTCGATTCTGTCCATCACGAACGCCATGCAGGCGTACACTGCAAACTGGATTGCGAGGCCCATTATCTGCGGCCGCACCATAGGGAGGGTGCAGGCGGCATTGTTGATGTTGTTGAAGCCCTGGATGGCGAATGTAGAGGGGAAGATGTATGAGAACGCCTTCCAGAAGGGGGCGAAATTGCTCACCGGCCACACCACGCCGCTCAAGAACAGGCAGAGCGACGACATAAACAGCAGCACCACGAACACCGTCTCGCGATGGTGCACAAAGTGGCTGAAGGTGAAGCTGAACGCCACGCAGGCGAGCACGAACATCACTATGAGCGCCAGCATATCGCCCAGCGCGCCCCTCTGCGGCATCCCGAAGATGGCCGGCACAATCAGCAGGCAGTAGGCGGCGATGCACAGATAGAGCACCGCATAGGCAGAAGCGCGCCCCAGCAGCGTATTGCCGGGGGTCTCCCCCGCCTCGCGCATAGTGCCGCAGCGGACGCTGATGCCGTAGAACATTGTCTGCTGCACCACCAGCAGCAGCGCCGCGCTGAGGAAGAATATCAGGAAGGACATATTGGTGTTGAAGGGCATCTGCTCCTCTGCGGGGATGGCCTGCACCATCTGCGCGATGCTCTCGGAGGTCATTCCCATCGAGGCGTAGCGGGTGCTCTCGATGGTGCCGAGCTCGTCTATCATCACGTGGTTCACCGCCATTGTCATATCCTTGTAGTAGAGGAAGCTGGCCATATCGGCGTAGGTCGACACGGTGGCCTGCTGCATAGCTGCCAGACGGTCGCCGTAATCTTCGGGGAAGAGGACGATGCCGTGCACCTTGCGGCTCTCCAGCATCTGCCTGGCCTCCTCCATCGAGGTGCAGCGGGCGGTCACGGCCACCTCGCGGGTGGCGTCCATCTTCTCGATGAAGCGGCGGCTGTCGGCGCTCTTCGAGAGATCCACCACTGCCACCGGCATATCGTCCACAGTGCCGTTATGATATATCAGCCCGTAAATCACGGGGTACAGCAGTCCTCCCAGCAGGAATATTATCAGCACATAGGAGTCTGCGAATATCTTTTTGAGTTCCTTGATCATATCTCGTAGTTCTGATTAACATAGGCCTTCTTGAGGCGGCCGGCCACACACAGCGGGCCGGCAAGGAACAGCAGCATATAGACCAGATAGGGCCACCAGCTGCCGAATCCGGTGGCAAACAGCGCCTCCTGCACATAAATCAGGTAGTAGAAGCGCAGCGGGAAGAGCACCGACACCCCCTGCAGGGCGGCGGGCATCGCCTCCACGGGGAAGGTGAATCCGGAGAAGGAGAATGCCAGGATGGTGAACAGGGCCGCGAGGCTGAGCGCATAGCGCAGAGTGGGCAGAAGGCCGATTATGGTCACCGCCACCGCCTCGCACGAGAGCACGAACACCACCATCGTGAGCATCATCAGCGGCAGGCTGCCCGCCAGCGGATAGTGGCAGACGCCGAACATCAGCAGATCCAGCCCCAGCCCCATCAATATGTAGAGCAGGGTGTAGGGGGTCAGCTTGCCCAGCAGGGCGGCGGCAAACGAGCCGTCGGCCGTCTCCATCAGCTCCTTGGAGGTGCCGTAGCGCAGCTCGGAGCCCAGCGAATATATCAGCACGAATATCAAGCTCAGCGCCAGCAGGCCCGGCAGGATTATGTTGTTGAGATATACGCCGTAGTGGGTGGTGGCGTTGCCGACCTTGTGCTCATCTATCGATATGGGCTGGATGAGGCCCATTATGGCCCCCTCCGAGTAGCCCTTGGCCCGCAGCACCTCGCGCTGCACGGCGCCGCCGGTGAGGGTCACCATCGTGAGGACATCCTTGTAGCTGAGGGCTCCCGCAATCAGGTAGAGCGAATTCACGTAGTAGGTGAATGTGGGGCGGCGGTTGGCGTTGACGTCGGTGCTCATATTCTCGGGAATCACGCAGAGCGACGCCACCTTGCCCTCCTGCATCGCGTCGCGGGCAGAAGAGAAGTCATCGAAATAGACCACCTTGCCCAGCTGGGTGGCGTCCAGCTGCCGGCAGAAGTTGCGGGACATCGAGCTGTTGTCGTTGTCCAGCACCCCGATGGGCAAGTTCTCGGGCATACCGGCGCGGAAGAATGTGAGGTAGAAGATGCAGCTTACCAGCATCACCCCTACCGAGCCGAGCAGATAGACAGGTTCGCGGCGGATTCTCCTCTCTTCCCGCCGCATGACTTTCAAGAAAGCTTTCATAAGCGAAAGGAGGGATTATTTGACCAGAATCGCTGTCATACCGGGGCGCAGACCTTCTACCTTGCCGGCGGGCACTGCGCGTACCTCGAATGTCTTGGCGTCGTAGCCGCCGGTCTCGCTGTTGGCGCGCCAGGTGGCGTAGGACTCGCGGGCGGCGATGTAGTTCACGGTCGCCTCAATCTCCTTGCCGTCGAGGGCGGGGATGCTCAGGCGGATGCGGTCGCCGTTTTTCATCGAGTGGAGCTTGTCTTCACGGATGTTGAAGGTGAACCACATATCGGAGAGGTCGGTCACTGTCATAATGGGAGAACCGGTGCCCACAAGCTCGCCCACGTGGGGATAGCGGGCGGAGATTATACCGTCGACGGGGCTGGTGAGCTTGAGCTCTGAGAGGTAGCCTTCAACCTCCATCTTTGCACCGCTGGCGCGGTCTACAAGGGCGATTGCGGCAGCCTTGTCCTCGTCGCGGGCACCCTTCACAGCCATATCATACTGCGATTTGGCAGCCTCTGCGGTGGCAACTGCGGCGTTGTACTGCGCGGTGGCCTCGTCAAACTTCTGGTCGCTGACAACCTTTTTCTCGTGCAGACGGGTGGCGCGCTCCAGGGTCTTCTGGGCTATCTCCTTGCCTGCAAGGGCCTTCTGCCAGATTTCGTAGGCACCGGCAATCTCCTCTTTGCGGGCGCCGGCATTGGCCTTGCTGCGCTGGGCGTCGGCAGCCGCAACTGCGGCATTGGCCTGTGCAAGTTTGGCCCTGACCTCGGGGGAGTCGATCAGCACCAGGGTGTCGCCCTTGTGCACGAGGTCGCCCTCAGATGCATAGAAGGCCTCGATTCTGCCCGGCACCTTGCCCGACACACGGTATTCGGTGGCCTCGGCCTCGCCCTGGATCACCTCCTCGGCGGGCTTTGTGAATATGATTCCGAGCACTGCTACAACCACGATGAGCGCAACCAGCACAATTACTCCTGTAAACAGGTTGCCTTTGTTTTGATTCTTTTCCATATCATTTAATATTTTTATTTGTTTCACTTTTGTTTACAGGCGACCCTCGGCCTGTGCGAGTTTAACTGAGCACATCTGCAGCTCCACGCCGTCGTCGATGCATTCGGAATGTGCCTGCAGCCAGGCGGTCTGGGCCTGCAGCACCACGCTGGAGGCGATCACGCCCTCCTGCCAGCCGGCAGTGGCCACGCGCAGGTTCTCCTCTGCATTCTCAAGATTGCTCTGGGCAGTCACAAGTTTCTCCTGCGCCTCGGTGGCCTGCTGACGCAGCTGAGCCACCTGCAGGGAAATCATCTTCTTGGCGTCGTCCATCTTGATGTCGGCCAGAGCGGCCTCGGCCTTGGCCTTCCTGGTCTTCTGGGCCAGTTCGGTGCCGTGGAAAATGGGGACATTCACCATTACGCCGGCAGAGAAGAAGCCGCCGAACTTGTTTTCGAAGCCGTTGAGTATGCTGGGGTTGGTCACTGCATAATTGGCATTGAGGGCGACCTTGGGCAGCGCATCGGCGCGGGTCACAGCCACCTTCTTGTCATATATCTTCTTGGCCAGTTCCAGACTGCGGATTTCGGGGCGGGCGGCATAGACCTGCTCGTCGCTCATCACTTCAGAGGCTTCGGGCATCGGAATCGACTCCAGCCCCTCGTCTTCCAGCACAATGTCGCTGTCAAGCGGCAGGCCGCACTCCTTGCAGAGGAGCATCTTGGCCAGCGCCAGGCCGTTGGTGGCCTTGGTCAGCAGCATCTGCGCCTCGTTGCTCTTGACCTTAACGGTGAGGGCGTCGGCAGGGGTGGCGAAGCCATCCTCCACCAGGGCGTCCACATCGCTGCTCATCTGCTGCAGCAGGGCGGCGTAGTTCTCGGAGAGCTCCTTCTTGGCGGCTATCGAGACAATCTGCCAGTAGGCCTGCTCGATGTCCACCAGCACCTGGCTCTGCTGCTGGTCGCACTGCGACTCGGCCAGCTGCTGCGCATAGGCTGCCATCTGGTTGGATGCGACTATCTTGCCTCCCATAAACACGGGCTGCTGCACGGAGACTATCGCGCCGCAGATGTTGTGCATATCCAGCGTGAGGGCCTCGGTTATGTGCTGACCGATGGCGTTGATGGGGGTTGCTATGTCGGTGGCCTGCACCGCCGCAATCATCTTCTGGAATGCGGGGTCGGTCATATATTTTGCAATGATGTCAGGGTCTGACATAAGCGTTTTCACCTTGTTTGTGACGTCGCCCTGCAGCACCGTGCCGGCGTTCTGCAGAATCTGCGACTTCTCGTCGCTGATAAGCTTGACTTCGGCGTCGGTGTACATATAGGCACCGCTGGCCGATACTTTGGGGAAATAATTCGCAAGGGCGATGTTCTTGTCATAGCCGGCAATTTCTACCTTCTGCCGGGCGGTTTTCAGCTCGTTGCTGTTTTCGAGAGCCATCTGCCTGCACTCCTCAAGGGTCAGAACCCTTTGGGCGTTTGCCCCGAAGGGCAGCGTGCACAGCGCAACGGCCAGAGTCAACATTGTTTTTTTCATATCCTGTTTGTTTTAATTATATTTCTTTAGTCAGGCACGGCCCCCTCCAGAACAAACCGCCTGCCAACTCCGACGAATTATGTATATCAAATGGGGGAATATATTATTCAAAAAGTCGCAAAAAGCGACTTTTTAATATTTTTTAAGCATATTTGTAAACAAAACCGCAGACAATATGCAAAAGGAGCTTGACATACGCGAGCTGCGCCGCTCGCTGCCCACCTCCGCCGTGGATGACAAATTGGCAGACGACCTGTTTCTGGCTGAGCTGCACTACGATTCGGAGATGGACATCATAAAGTATCCCTGCCGCTTCAACGGCTATCTGGCATTCTACTGCATAAAGGGCAACTTTGAAATCGAGATCAACCTCAAGAAATTCACGGTGCACGAGAATTCGCTCTTCATCTACACCCCGGGCAACCTGGTGCGGGTGTCGGACATTGCCCCGGGGCAGAAAAGCGGGGTGCACTTCGTGATAGTGGCGGTGTCGGCCAATCTGCTGTCCAACCCCCGCCTGGACATCAACCGCCTGGGCGACGAGAGCCTGCGGCTGCTGGAGAACCCCTGCGTGATAATGACAGAAGAGGAGCGGGCCCTCTGCCGCAAATATTTCGACCTTATCAGCGATGTCTCCGCCCTGCCCGTGAACGGCACGCGCGAGACCATCACCAGCCTGATTTCATCAATATTCTACCTGATGGGGGCGCTGTGGAAAGACCGGCTCGCGGCAATGCAGCGCGACGGGGCGACATCCCGCGCGCAGCTCATAATGGAAGATTTCCTGGTGCTGGTGCGCGACCACCACACCAAGGAGCGCGGCCTGGCCTTCTATGCCGACAAGCTCTACCTCACCCCCAAATACCTCTCAAAGCTGATAAAATCGGTGAGCGGCAAATCCGCCCACGAATGGATAGACTCCTTTGTGATACTGGAGGCCAAGAATCTGCTTAAATACTCAGAAATGAGCGTCAAGTCGATTGTCTATTCCCTCAACTTCCCCAACCAGACCACATTCTACCGCTTTTTCAAGGCCAAGACGGGGATGACCCCCTCCGAATACCGCAAGCAGTAGGCGGGCCGCCGCGCCAGGGGCCGCCTCCCCCGCCCTATCGGGAGCCGAAAAAGAGCAGCACCATACCCAGCAGCACCAGCGCCAGGTCCACCGCCTTGCTGCGCAGGTTCTTCTCCTTGAACACGAGGGCAGCAAACAGGAAGCTGACCACCACGCTGCCGCGCCGCACCATTGACACTATGGAGATCATCGCCCCGGGCAGCGACAGCGCGTAAAAATACACGAAGTCGGCCGCCGTCAGGAATATCGATATGAACACGATGGACCAGCGCCACTCGAAGGGGGTGGTCTTTTTGCGGTGGGGATACCAGATGAGCAGCATCATCGCCCCCATCATACCGCACTGATAGATGTTGAACCAGCTCTGCACTGTCATCTTGTCCAGCGCAAGGCCGTCGGGGTTCATCAGAAATTTGTCGTAGAGCCCGCTGGCCGCCCCAAGCAGAGCCGCCCCCACAATCGCGTATATCCAGATGTTGTGCTTGAAGTCGATCCCCTCCTTCTTGCCGCTGCGGCTCAGCATGAAGAACGACACCACGGCCAGCAGCACGCCGGCCCACTGCAGGGCGTTGAGCCGCTCCCCGAATATGATCATCGCCCCCAGCAACACCATCACGGGGCGGGTGGCGTTTATGGGTCCCACGATGGTCAGCGGCAGATGCTTCATCCCAAAGTAGCCCAGCACCCACGAGCTGAGCACTATGCAGCTCTTGAGCAGAATCCACTTCTGCACCTGCCAGCCGCCATAGTCCCCCACCTTGAATATGGTGCCGTCCAAGGCGGTGCCGCAATATGAGAGCAGCACCAGCGGCAGAAAAATGAGCGAACATATCAGGGTGTTGAGAAACAGCACCGGCAGCACGGCGTTCCCGCTGAGCGACTCCTTCTTGAAAGAATCGTAGAATCCCAGCAGCACTGCAGACAGAAAGGCAAGCGTCAACCACATGGCCGCAAAACTACAAAAAAAGCAGCCACCAAAGGCGGACATTTTTGTAACTTTCGCCCCGTTATGGACTGTTTGAGAAAAGTCAGAGAAGAGGATGCCGCGCAAATCGCCGCCATCTACAATGTATATGTCACCTCCACCACCGTCTCATTTGAGACCGAGCCGGTGAGCGTGGAGCAGATGCGGGGGCGCATCGCTGCCATATCGGCAGATTTCCCCTACTTCGTGTATGAGCTGCAGGGGCGCATCGCCGGCTATTGCTACGCCCACCCCTGGAAAGAGCGGGCCGCCTATTCGCAGACTCTCGAGACCACCATCTATCTGAGCGGAGACTGCTGCGGGGTGGGCATCGGCACCTCCCTGATGCGCCGGCTCATCGGCGAATGCCGCAGCCGGGGATTCCACACCCTGGTGGCCTGCATCACGGCAGAGAACGGGCGCAGCATCGCCTTCCACAAGAGTCTCGGCTTTGAGCAGGCGTCGCATTTCGTGCAGGTCGGCCGCAAGGCGGGCCGCTGGCTGGATGTGGTGGACCTGACCCTTCTGCTCTGACGGCCGCGCACCCGCCTCTGGTAATTCTGCGGAATTTTGCGTAAGTTAGTGGAATGAAAAAGACCGCCATTCTCACGCTTGCGCTTCCGGCCCTCTCCTGCACCCGAGCGCAGGAGCCGTCTGCTGGAATGCGCCCGATTGTAAAAAGACTGTTCACCATTTTGCTGTTTGCGGTGGCCACAGGCTTCTGCACGGAGCTCGATGCCCAACAGATCCGGGGCGGCGACTACGGGACTGTCGGCTACATCAAGAGCGACGGCACAATTCAGGACTCGCACTACAAGACCATTGGATATATCAAAAGCAACGGGACAATCCAGGATGATTCATACCGCACCATCGGCTACCTGAAGCAGGACGGCACCGTGCAGAACGGTTCATACAGGACTGTCGGCTATATCAAGGGCGACGGCACGGTCCAGGACTCTCATTACAGGACTCTCGGATATGTGAAGGGCGACGGCACGGTCCAGGACTCGCACTACAGGACCATCGGCTATGCGAAGGACATCCCGACGCGCTGGGCCGCCCTGTTCTTTTTCTTCAAACTGTAAATCTTTATGAATCTGACCATAAGAAAGGCTGAGGCGCTGGACACAGAGCGCATAATGGAAATTTTCGGCGCCGCCAAGAGGTATATGCACTCGCACGGCAACCTCAACCAATGGAATGGCGCGTATCCCGATCGAGATCTGATGAGCAGCGAAATCGCCGGCGGGCACTGCTTTGTGGTCTGCAGCGGGGACAATATCGTGGGGACGTTCTGCCTTATTTTTGGCGAGGAACCCACCTACGCTGCGATCGAGGATGGCCGGTGGACAAACGGGGCGCCGTATGCGACGATCCACAGGCTCGCGTCAGACGGCTCG
This sequence comes from uncultured Muribaculaceae bacterium, assembly GCA_964542575.1. Taxonomy (GTDB): domain Bacteria; phylum Bacteroidota; class Bacteroidia; order Bacteroidales; family UBA932; genus Equibacterium. Next base: position 1,987 of record CAZIUO010000005.1, on the reverse strand, counting down.
GCAAAGGGCATCGGACACGCCTGCATTGACTTCAGTTATAACCTTCTGGAGAATCTCCGTGCGGACACCCACGCAGACAATCTCACTATGCAGCGGCTGCTGGAAAAGGAAGGGTTCGCGCGCTGCGGAATCATCCATCTCAAGGACGGCGCGCCGCGCATCGCTTACCAGAAGTCCAACGAATTGAAAAACAGGCTTCAGGAACTGGTCTGCCCGCGCTTCATTAGCGACAGCCGGTACCGTGAAGGACATCTGAGGATTATCAACGCATTGGAGGGGACACGCATACTCGGAATACATATTCCGGAGCTTAAGGCACTATCCTCTGCCTTTCGCAGGGAGGGCAAAGCGGAGGCCGCGCTGGAATACTTTGAGCGCCAGTCTCTTTCTTCCGCGCGGGCGGACGCTGCGGACAGACTGTGCTACGAAGAAAAACTCCTGTGGGGACTGCTGCTCGGCAGACTCAGAGGGCCTCTGGAGGATATCTTCACACGGGTTGCATCCTTCGTACCTTACATCGCAAACTGGGCGGAGTGCGACACCTTCTGCTGCAACGCAAAATGGAAATTTTCAGATGGTGGGGAGGCTCTGTGGGAGTTCATACTCCCCTACCTGCGCAGCCGCCGCGAGTTCGAAGTCAGGTTCGCCGTGGTCACGGCAATGATCAGATTCCTTGACGCTCAGCATATTGACAGGACGTTCGGGGAGATTGCAAAAATCAGGTACGATGACATCTCCAGCCCGTATCCAGGAATGAAAATTCGCCCATATTATGTCAAGATGGCTGTCGCCTGGCTGCTCGCGACCGCGCTTGCTACCAATCCGGAGAAGACAAGAGCCTTTGTGGGCGGCACCTGCCTGCCGGAAGACGTGGTCAAACTCTACGTCCGCAAGGCCAGGGAATCCTTCCGGACAAGGGACGTGAGGGCGATTTAGAAGCGCTTTCACCTGGTGCACAAAAAATTGTGCAAGAATGTATCACTCTGTCATCCTGCACAGACAGAACGCCCTTTGTCTTTTCCAAAGCTTTGCGCAGCTTGTCATTTTGCAACTTCAGCGCATAGCCATTTATGTTGTCGTAGCGGTAAAGTACCTCTATGTCGTTCTTCTTGATGAACTTCTCGATAGCCTCCGTACCGATGGATGGGTCATAGTAAACGATGACTGTCTTGCAGTCTGTCTTGTTCGCCATCTCTGTTCTTGCATTGGAAATCGGCATTACAGAATAGCAAGAGGAAAAGGTCAAAAGGACCGATACCATTATGATAGACCTTAGTCGTATTCTTTTAGATGCCAAAACTATTAGTCTTGTGATGTATCTCTTCATGCTCTTGAGGTTTCAATAATCCAACAATCGTCCCCTGTCATTCCACTCGCCAATCATCTTGCCGTCATGGGCTGCTTTGACGTATTTGTCGAGCATCTTGAGCGAACTTTCTTCAGAGATATGCTTCATGTACCATTGGATATTATAAAGACGTACACGCACATAGAGAGGATGAAACTGCTTATGGTTGCGCCAAGCCTGTTTGTCTGCTTTGATGGCATCAATCACCCATTGTTCAACCTTGAAAGAGTTCTTCGCCAACGATGGCAACGTCTTTTCTCCTGCAGGAGTCATAAGCCCGAGTTTTATAAGCCTACGGCAACGCTCCTTGTTCAACTCCGTCCAATTTGAGTTTTTCTTTCGTGGAGAGAGCCGTTGAAGGTAACCGTCACCTTCGACAGGTCGGCACGTAGAGTCAATCCACCCAAAGCATAGGGCTTCTTCAACCACGTCAAGATAAGGCATGATACTCTCATGCTCACGACGTATGCAGTGGACGAACACTTCTTTTTCCGTCGCACCATTCGCCATAAACCACTCGCGCAGTTCTTGCCTGTTTTTTGGATGGATGATAGTCATTCTTTAGTTGTGGTTACTCTTCCTGTCTTTTTACCTCGTTTCTGATTGCTTCTTTGAGATAAACAGACGGAGTTCTTCCTT